>JAFGXS010000082.1 GCA_016936505.1 Bacteroidales bacterium
AAATTGTTGTATTCAAGTGCATAATTGAAAAAAAGTTTTAGTTTTGTCAAATCTATAGTAGCTAATCAATTCATTATGGCAAAAATTTTAATCCTGGGAGCAGGAATTTCGGGGCATACTGCGTCCACATGGCTCCGGAAAAAACTTTCAAAAAAACATGAAGTTGTTGTGGTGGCTCCCACCAAACATTACCACTGGATTCCTTCCAACATCTGGATTGGAGTAGGGCGAATGACCCAAAAACAAGTCAAATTTGAACTCGAACCCCGATACAAAAGGGTCGGTATTGTTTTTAAACAGGCTAAAGCTGTTTCCATTCATCCCGAAGGAGATAAAACGATGGAAAAAGGATTTGTAACCATCGAATACACAGGGCAGAATAAGGTTGGTGAAGTTGAAAAAGTAGATTATGACTTTTTAATTAACGCTACCGGCCCAAAATTAAACTTTGATGGCACAGAAGGTCTCGGTCCGGGCAAACACACCGTTTCCGTCTGTTCTTTTGACCATGCTGCAGAAGCATGGGAAAAACTAAAGGAAGCCATTGCTAAAATGGAAAAAGGTGAAAAACAAAAATTTGTAATTGGAACAGGACATCCTGGTGCAACCTGTCAGGGAGCAGCTTTTGAATACATCCTGAATGTATATCATGAAGTTGCACGTAGAAAATTACTTGACAAAGCCGAAATCAAATGGATATCAAATGAATACGAGCTTGGCGATTTTGGTATGGGCGGTGCTTACATCAAGAGAGGTGGATATATAACTTCAACAAAGACATTTACTGAGTCATTTCTTAAAGAAAGAGATATTACCTGGATCAAAAGAGCAGGAGTAAAAAAGGTTGAAAAAGGCAAGATCCATTACGAACTTCTGGATGGAACCGAACATGAAGAAACTTTTGATTTTGCCATGTTGATTCCCGGGTTTATCGGCAGTGGATTTAAAGCGTTCAACAAAAAAGACGAAGATATTACAGCTGATATTTTCGCCCCTAACGGTTTTATGAAAGTAGATGCTGACTATTCCAAAAAACCATTCGAAGAATGGAAAGCCTCAGACTGGCCATCTACTTACCAAAATCCATTATACAAAAATATGTTTGCCGCAGGTATTGCATTTGCTCCTCCGCATCCTATTTCCAAACCTATGTTCAGCCCAAATGGTACTGGAATTTTCCCGGCACCTCCAAGAACGGGAATGCCTTCTGGTGTTATAGGAAAAGTAATTGCTCAAAACCTTATCGATTGGATCAAAAAAGGCGACACCTCTTTAAAACACAGGGCTACCATGTCTAAAATGGGTGCTGCTTGTATTGTTTCAGCTGGTTATGGCATGCTCAATGGCGCAGCTGCTTCTATGACAGTTTTCCCAATTGTTCAGGATTGGGAAAAATATCCTACCTATGGTCGCGATATCAAATACACTGTTGGAGAAGCCGGTTTGGCAGGTCACTGGTTAAAATGGTTCATGCATTACATGTTCCTGCACAAAGCAAAAGGTTATCCATTCTGGTGGCTGCTACCCGAATAAAAATAAATTGACAACATAATAAACTAAATATCATGAAACAAGGAGAACACAGAACCATAGCTTACTCTGAAGAATCCTATCCTCCCATGCCAACCAAAGCTACTTTGTTTTGGAGACGTTTCTGGCCCTATCAGGCTTGGCGCTGGGTAGTCTTAAATATAAAGATCCTCAGAATTGTAGTTGGGGGCCACTCATAATGATTCTTTGACAATTACACTTATTGAACCAAATAAAAAACCCTTTCTGTCTTCACGACCGGAAGGGTTTTTCTATTTTTGCAAACCAAATGAAAAGCATGAACATCACATCATTAAGCATTGAAGACTTTAACTACCCTCTGCCGGACGAACGCATAGCTAAATACCCTATAGCGCAACGCGATCAATCCAAACTACTTTCATACAATAACGGACAGATCTCGGAGCATCGCTTTTTCGAAATTCCTGAACTTTTGCCTGAAAATACACTACTTGTTTTTAACGAAACCCGTGTCATTCAGGCTCGATTGCTGTTTAGAAAAGAAACAGGTGCACAGATTGAACTTTTTTGTCTGGAACCTGTTGAACCGGTAAACGATTTTCAGCTAGCCATGCAACAACAATCACCTGTCACCTGGAAGTGTATGGTCGGCAATGCAAAAAAATGGAAGTCCGGAAAAATTGCCGCTACTTTACACATCAATAATAAGAAAGTGCAGCTTTTTGCAGAAAAAAAAGAAAAGCTCAGCGATGCTTTCTTGGTAGAATTTTCATGGGAACCAAAAGAAGTTGATTTTCTTTCAATTTTAGAAACGGCAGGATTAACACCCTTGCCACCATATCTTCATCGACAGGCAGAAACTTCCGATAAAGAACGTTACCAGACCGTTTTTGCAAAACTGAACGGTTCTGTAGCAGCTCCAACAGCCGGACTGCATTTTACCGATGATTTATTGAAACAAATTGCTGATAAAGGTATTCGCTCCGAAAAACTGATTTTGCATGTAGGTGCCGGAACTTTTAAACCCGTATCAGAAGAAAAAGTAGTTGACCATGAAATGCATACTGAAAAAATCAGAGTTCCGATTCAAACCCTGAAAAATCTGCACCAGGCTGATAACAAAATAATTATACCCGTTGGAACCACATCTATGCGCAGCTTGGAGAGTTTATTTTGGATGGCATTGAATAAACTTCATGGTAAAGAAAATTACACCATTATTGAGCAATGGGCACCTTATCAAACGGAGATTCCTGAAGGGTTCACTACAAAAAAAGCTTTAAAAGTGCTGATTGAGGCATTGGAAACAGAACAAAAAGACACACTCGATGGCGCAACACAAATGATTATTGTTCCGAGTTATCAATATCGGTTTGCACAAGGGCTTATTACCAATTTTCACCAACCAAAAAGTACACTATTATTATTGGTAGCTGCGATGGTAGGAGATGACTGGAAAAAAGCCTATGATTTTGCTTTGAATAATAACTTTCGTTTTCTGAGTTACGGAGACAGCTGCCTTTTCCTGCCCAGAAGGTAGAAGTTCATTACTTTGTGAAAAAATATCATTAGTTTTTTGATAACTTCACAATGATTTGTAGCTTTGGGGAAATTAACCTCAAAACTCACCCGTTATGAAAGAAATGAGCCACGATGCGCAAAAGTTTTACAACCTGCGCAATTTTCTTCTGAATGTTAAAAATTATAATGAAGCTGTGGAAGACTTTCGCTGGCCACGCATTACAAAATTCAATTGGGCATTAGATTATTTCGATAAGATTGCTGAAGGGAATGATAAAACAGCCCTCATCTTTGCTGATGTTGAAGGAAATGAAGAATACATCAGTTTTGATGAAATGCGAAAGCGTTCCAACAGAGTAGCCAACTTTTTAAACGACCTTGGACTCCAAAAAGGCGATCGTGTTATGCTGATGATGGATACTTCTGTTGAAATTTTTGAATTGTTTCTTGGTATTATGAAAGCCGGAGGTGCCATTATTCCTGCCTCTACCCTGCTATCCCCTACCGATGTTTCTGACCGGATTATTAGTGGAGAAGTTAAATTTGTTGTAGCTCATCATCCTTATGTTGAACGAGTTGACCAGGCAGGAGATACTTTAAACAGGTTAACAGGAATGATTTGTGTGAAACCAGAAAAACAAGACTGTAACTGTGAAAAACAAGATAATATGCCCTGTTGGGTTGACTATTACGACCACTTACGATATGAAGATTCCTTTGAATCCAACTTTATCACATTTTCCAGCGATATGATGTTCTTGTTCTTTACTTCAGGGACAACCTCCAAACCGAAGCTTGTCATGCATTCACATCATTATCCAGTTGGACATTTAACTACCATGTACTGGCTCGATTTAAAACCTGATGACGTGCATTATAATATTAGTTCA
Organism: Bacteroidales bacterium; assembly: GCA_016936505.1. Taxonomy (GTDB): domain Bacteria; phylum Bacteroidota; class Bacteroidia; order Bacteroidales; family F082; genus Sulfidibacterium. The sequence goes on from JAFGXS010000082.1 coordinate 3,924, forward strand.
CCAGGCTGGGCAAAATTTATCTGGAGTAGTTTCTTTGCACCCTGGAATGCAGGTTGTACAGCCTTCACTTTAAAATACAGTCAATTTAATGCCAGCCAGGTTTTGGATGCAATGGAAAAACACAAAATCACCAGTTTATGTGCCCCACTGAGCGTATGGAAATTATTTGGTCAGGAGGATTTTTCAAAATACAATTTTGCATTAAAGAAAATGGTCAGCGCAGGGGAGCCTGTCAATCCTGAAATCAGTAAAATGGCTGAAAAGTTAACAGGTATTCAACTTCGTGAAGGATATGGCCAGACTGAAACCACTGCCCTAATTGGCACTTTTCCGGGACAAAAAACCAAACCGGGTTCCATAGGAAAAGTTGCTCCCGGATACGAGGTTAAAATTTTAGATGCAAAACTCGATGAAGTTGAACCAGGTAAAGATGGACAAATTTGTGTGGCAACCTATCCTGTTAAACCACAGGGATTATTAACCGCTTATGAAGATTCGGCACGAAACAAAGATATTTTCAAAGGGGGCTGGTACCTCACCGGTGATACAGCTTACCGCGATGATGAAGGTAACTTTCACTTTGTAGGAAGAGTTGACGACGTGTTCAAAAGCCTGGATTATCGAATTAGCCCGTTTGAGGTGGAAAGTGAGATCATTGAACATCCCGCCATTATGGAAGTAGGGGTGATTCCAACGAAGGATGAAAAAGAGCGCATTGTTCCCAAAGCTTTCATTGTATTGAATCCTGAATACAATGCCAATCGGAAAATGGCTTTGGAAATTTTCCGGTTTATCCGCGATAATATGGCCCCATATAAAAGGCCCCGCTCTTTGGAATTTATGGATGAATTTCCTAAAACAATAAGCGCTAAAGTTATGAGAAAAGATTTACGGGCTTATGATGAGGAATTAAAAAAACAAGGCTCAAAAGGAGCTCATGAATTTTATGAACAAGAATTTGCCAAAGAACTGAATCTTCGCAAAAGAAAGTAATTTGATAAGCCTGACTGACGCCAGGCTTTTGTTTTATTCAATATGTTTTTCTGGCTGAAGAATAAAAGGATTTATCCTAAATTTGTGCTTCAAGCTATGAAAACAAATAAAGAAGAAGTAACCGGAATTATTTTGGCCGGAGGCAAAAGCAGCCGGATGGGCAAAGATAAAGGACTGTGTGATTTCAACGGAAAGGCTTTGGTTTCTTATGCCATTGAAACGCTGAAACCACTTTGTGGAACTCTGATGATTTCAGCCAATTATTTTCCTGAAAAATACACAGAATACGGTCTTCCTGTCGTTGCTGATGATGTGAAAAATATTGGGCCGATGGGGGGGATTCTGACTTGTCTGAGAAAATCTCAAACCCAGCATAATTTGGTGTTATCCTGTGATACTCCTTTCGTTACCACAAAAGTCTTTCAAAAATTACTTGATGCTGTGGAAAAAGATCAGGTTGTAGCTCCGGTACACCACACTTTTCTGTTAGAACCTTTAAGTGCATATTATAATACAAATGTAATTAACGACATGGAGCATGCCATTAAAAGTGGTAATTATAAAATGATGGACTTCATGAAATCTGTTCGTTTTAAAAGCCTGGATATTGAGCATCTTCCATTTTTTTCAGAATATTTGTTTCTCAACCTAAACAGTCCCCAGGACATGGAAAAAGCCCAAAAACTGGGATTATGAAAACAGGCAATCCGGATAACGAACTTTGGCTCAAAGCAGCAGTAGTTGGAGGATTGTGGGCTTCAGTTGAAATCATCATTGGTAGTTTTTTACACAATACACGAATACCTTTTGCAGGATCTATTCTGGCTTTTTTTGGAACGGTTTTGCTCATTGGGTTTTATCAGCTTTGGCCCCATCGCGGACTTATCATTAGAGCGGGTTTTATCACAGCTTTGATGAAATCCGTCTCACCCAGTGCTATCATTTTAGGTCCCATGACCGGAATTTTCATGGAAGCCTTGCTTATTGAACTTTTCATTTTGATGCTTGGAAATAATTTGGTTTCCTATGCTGTTTCAGGAGTGTTTAGCTTGTCCAGCGCACTGTTACACAAAATCATCAGCATCATTATTGTTTATGGCTTCAACATTGTAACGATTTATGTAAATATCATCAATTTCGGACTGAAACAATTGGGAATTGATGCAGCTTCTGACATTCAAATTCTAGCAGCTTTGCTTGTTGTTTATTTTGTTGCGGGTTCAGTTGCCGGCTTGTTGGGATTTTTGATAGGTAAAAAAGCATTAAACATAAAAACTACTGAAGTTTTTATAGCTGACTTTAAAAAACATAACCGGGAATTTTTTTCAGTGGATGAAACTCAAAGAACATCACTTTGGCTGTTAATTATTCATATACTTTCTATTCCTTTGGGGCTTTTTTTGGTTAACAGTTCGTTGAAAAATGAAGGTTTTGTTTTTATAGGATTATATCTCATCGTTACAGGTTTCTTTTACAGGAAAACCTTGCGAAGGCTTCGTAAACCGGTTTTCTGGTCGCAATTACTGATTATTGTTTTACTGTCGGCCCTGTTTTGGGATATTGGAAAAGCAGACCACCATTGGATTAGTGAAAAAGGTTTTTTCATTGGACTGGAAATGATGATACGGGCACTGTTTATTATTGCGGCTTTTTCTGCACTAAGTGTTGAGTTAAGAAACAAACATATACGGCTGTTCATCACGCACATTGGTTTCGGAAGATTTTACCACGGACTTGAACTGGCATTTGGGGCTTTACCTGTAATGATTTCCTTACTTCCTTCTTCAAAAGAAATCCTGCGTTCACCCATGCGTTCACTGTTGAAACCATTGATAATGGCTGATCAGTGGCTTGAGTTTTTCAGGAATGAAAAGTAATCGCGCAAAAACTTTGCATTTTCCTTACCAGGAGTAAAAACTTCCAGCAAGGCAGGCTGAGATAAATCCTGATAGAATTCAGGTAAGACCTTTTCCAAGTCATTTTGATTCTTAGCTTTGAAATATTTCACATCAAAAGCTTCAGCAACTTTTTCTGCTTTCCAAGAATGCGTTGCTTCAAAAAAAGGTTCAAGTTGTTCCGTGGTATCCGGTCCGGGAATAAAACGGAATATTCCACCGCCACCATTATTAATGACAATAATCTTCAGGTTACCTTTTAGGTGACGATTCAATAAAGCATTAGAATCATAAAAAAATCCCAAATCACCTGTAATAATCGTATTGGTTTTTTCACTTTTCAATGCAAAACCAGCAGCTGTAGAAACTTGTCCGTCAATACCGCTTACTCCGCGATTGGAATAATATTCAAATTTCTTATTACTACCAAAAAGTTGAGAGTAGCGGACAGGTGTGCTGTTTCCTAGATGTAGAACACTATTTTCAGGCAAGTTTTGCAACAACAACTCAAAAACTTTCAGGTCAGAATATGGAACCTTTTGCAAATACTCAGCCCTTAATTCTGTTACACGTTTTTTTAATTTTAACCATAGTTTTCCAAAATTACCCGGAATATTTTTTAGTTCTTCGGAAATGGAAGAAAGAAAATCCATTGGCGAAGCGGAAACCAAATGAGAAAGCGCAAAAAATGTATCCACTTTTTCACTCGATGGTGACAAATGCCAGTGTTGTTCAGGTTTATGATCGCGCAGATATTTCTTTATCTTTTTTGAAACGATAGCCCCACCGGTTGTGATCAGTAATTGTGGAGCATATTCAGCTTCCTCACCTTCAGGAATAACAGTCAGAACATTATCAATACAATCAATCAAATGCTCATCATTCAAATTGGAAGTGGTTTCAGTCATCACCACTACCTGCTCCATCTTTGCAAACTCAGATAGTAAAACTTCCATTTCTCGAGAAGGGTTTGCCTGCCCCGAAAGAATCAAAATCTTTTTACCTGAGTTCCACGATTCAATAAACTCCTTCCATAACTGCTCCGGAATTACAGATAAAGGTTCAGCAGTATTTTCAACCTTTCCTTCTCGGCTTTTTTCAGTAGTCCCGTATATTGGTTCATCCAAAGGTATATTAATGTGAACCGGTCCGGGTTCCGGATATAGACAAGCATCAATCGCTTCGTTAATTATATGATTGGCTTTAGAAAAATCATTATCACTTTCAATATTCAGCGGAAGCGTGAAACTTTTTTTTATGTAAGAAGCAAATATATTTTCCTGACGAATGGTTTGTCCGTCTCCAATATCAATCATATGCGGCGGACGGTCAGCTGTGAGTACCAGCAACGGTATTTTTTGATAATATGCCTCAGAAATTGCAGGAGCATAATTCAAAACCGCACTTCCGGAAGTACAGGTTATAGCTACAGGTTTTTCTGTTTGTTGTGCCATGCCCAGAGCAAAAAAAGCCGCACTTCGCTCGTCAACAACAGTGTAGGCATTCACGTCTTTGTTTCCTCCAAAAGCTATAATCAGGGGGGCATTTCTGGAACCGGGAGAGATAACGATGTCTGTAAGTCCTTTTTTCACAAAAAGGTCAGCCAACAGGCTGACAGTTTTTTTGTCGCTTGTCATGGTGCAAAGTTCCGTATTTTTTCCAATACACTCAACATTGTACGCGATTTATACTGCGTTTCCTGCCATTCTTTTTCAGGAATTGAGTCAGCAGTGAGTCCACCGCCTACATACACTTCCAGCTCATTATCCAATATTTTGGCACAGCGAAGGTTTACAAACAACTGAGTGTCATCATGAACGTTCCACGGACCTAAAAAGCCTGTATAAAAAGTACGGTTGTGAGGTTCTGTTTTCAAAATCAAATCCGCAGCTTTATCTCTGGGCAATCCGCAAACTGCCGGAGTGGGGTGTAGTGCTTTGACCAATGAACCTATTTTACCTGAAACTTGTATTTCTGGTATTGAAAATTGTGTACACAAATGTGCCAGCTGACCTGCAAAAACAGTTTCCGGCCCATTTTTTTTATACAAACTGATTTCCAGTTTTTTCAGTTGTTCATCAATAAAATGAGTTACAAAAGCCTGTTCCTGAATTTCTTTTTCTTTCCAGGATAGCACTTCTCCAGAATCAGATTTTAGTTGGGTTCCTGCCAAAGCCATTGTCTCATACGAATCTTTTTTTCTACTGATTAATGTTTCTGGGGAGGCACCACACCAAAGCCCTTTTCCCGGAAGGAAAAAAAGATAAACAAAAGCACGCGGATAAGTTTTTTCAAGGAGGTTGAAAAAATCATTCAAAGCAAAATGTTCGGGTAAATCTTCATGGAGCACTCTTGAAAAAACCACTTTATCCAGCTCGCCTTTTTGCATTTCTGTTACCAGAAGCTCCACTTTGGAAAGATAATCCAATTGATTTATGGCAGTTGTTCTGCTTCCAAGTAAAACTTGCTCTTCAGGCAACGAATGAATCCATTGTTTGAGCTCATCTGAACTTTCCAGATTCCTTAAAAGGAAATCCGGTTCAACAAAATAGGCTTTGCCGGTAATGTAACTATCGAAATGTGCTATTATAAATCCGTTTTTTGATTCAAGTTCGGAAATCAAAAATTCCTGAACAGATTTGTTTTTCTGAATCATCAGAACGTTACTCTCGGTTCCCGGCATTCGCCAGGCAGCAAAAGGAATGTTTTTTTTTATAAGATCCTGAAAATTGATCACTTCAGTTTTCATGAAATTATTTCTTAATGGGAGCAATAAAAATAGTTAAACGGCAGGTTGAAAGTAGTTTGTCGTGTTCATCTTTTATGTCCACATTCCACAAATGTGTGGTTTTTCCCCGATGAATGAGTTCTGCTTCGCCATAAACCCAACCGCTGCTGGCACTGCGCACATGTGTGGCTGTTACATTTTGGCCTTTTACCAGGTATTTTTCAGAATCAACAGCTAATGCTGAACCAATGCTTGCCAGTGTTTCGGCCAAAGCTATAGTAGCACCGCCATGCAAAATTTTGTATGGCTGAAAGGTTCGTTCATCAACCGGCATTCTTCCCTTTATAAAACCATCCTTTGCTTCCAGGTATTCAATACCCAGTTGTTCCATTAAGGTCCCTTTGTTGAGTTGATTAATCTGTTCCGGACTATACCTTTTATCTGACATTAGGAATATTTTAGAACAAAGGTAATATTTTCCATGCAGTTGAACCTGTGAAAACACAGTCAGATTTTTCAGGGTTTTGACCCTTTTTTCCTATAGCTTCTATAGTTTTTCATTTGCGCTGCAATTTCAGCATTTAAGTATAACTCTGTTAGAATTTATTATCTTTACCCCTCGAAATTCACACAAAAAATAGTTTAATCTATTCAATTTCAGTTAACTAAATCATTAGGAATGATAAAAAAGATTCTGATTGCCAACCGTGGAGAGATAGCCATCAGGGTGATGAATACCTGCCGCGAAATGGGCATCAAAACCGTAGCCGTTTATTCCGAAGCGGACTACAGCTCCCTGCACGTATCCTACGCCGATGAGGCATATTGCATTGGGCCAGCCCCATCAGCCGAAAGCTATCTTAACATTGAAAAAATTATTGAAGTCGCAAAAAAAACCGGAACTGATGCCATTCATCCCGGTTACGGCTTTTTGTCAGAGAATGCAAAATTCTCACAACGTTGTAAAGATGAAAAGATAATCTTTATCGGCCCTGATCCATATGCCATCAATACGATGGGTGACAAAATTACGGCTCGTAAAACCATGATGGATGCAGGGGTTCCTGTTGTTCCCGGAACAAAAGAACCTATCACTGACCTTGATCAAGCAGTTAAAGTAATTAAAGAAATCGGACTACCGGTTATGGTTAAGGCCAGTGCCGGTGGTGGTGGTAAAGGGATGCGTTTAGTAGAAAAAGAGGAGGATATTATTTCTTCTGTCAAAGCTGCTAAATCAGAAGCGCTTTCTGCCTTTGGAAACGATGCTGTTTATGTTGAAAAGTACATCAGTTCTCCACACCACATTGAGTTTCAGATTTTGGCCGACAACCATGGAAATTGCATTCACCTTTTTGAACGTGAATGTTCCGTTCAACGTCGCCATCAAAAAGTAGTTGAGGAAACACCTTCTCCAATTATGACTCATGATGTTCGTATGGAAATGGGAAAACATGCAGTTGCTGCTGCTAAAGCTGTTAATTACTCAGGTGCAGGAACCATCGAGTTCATAACAGATGATGATCTGAATTATTATTTCCTCGAAATGAATACACGTTTACAGGTTGAGCATCCCATTACCGAAGAAGTAGTTGGCGTTGACCTTGTAAAAGAGCAGATCAAAATTGCAAATGGCGAAAAGCTGATGTTAAAACAAGAAAATCTGACCCAACGTGGACATGCCATTGAAGTACGTATTTACGCTGAAGACCCTGACAATAATTTCATGCCTAACCCTGGAAAAATTGAACACATACAGTTTCCTTTAGGCCCCGGGATCAGACACGACACCTATGCTTATAACGGATTTCAGATTCCAATATATTATGATCCAATGATCTCCAAACTGGTAATCTGGGGAAACAACCGTACAGAAGCTATAGAACGAATGAAAAGAGCATTAAAGCTCTTTAAAATAAATGGCGTAAAAACTTCTATACCTTTTCTTTTTCAGATTATGAATGTTGATTCCTTTGTCAAGGGAAGATACACCACTCATTTTATACAAAACAATGAGCAAGAGTTAAAACAACGTGAAAAAACACCAGAAGTTGCCAAAGATCTCGCTGCAATTACAGCTTTTATTGACTATACCAATAAATTAGAAAAAGTTAAAACTGAGAAATCTGAGGATATTCAAACCAGTAAATGGAAAGATTATGGAAGACGAAATGCTCTTTCACGTTTGTAATAAATTAAAGAGAAGAACATGTCATACGAAGTAAATATTAACGAAGAAACTCTACCTATACAAATTATCAGTCGTAAACAGAATATGGTAATTGTTAAACTGGGAGAGAAAACCTATGAACTCAGTGTTTTGGAACGGGAACCAGGAGTTTTTTCATTACTCCACCAGGGTAAAACTTATAACTTTCTACTGAAAGCTGACTCATCAAAAAAGTACAAAGTTACAGCTGACTCCGAGATCCTGAATGTAGATATTATTGACCCTGAAAGTCGTTATCAAAAAAACAGAAAAGGTGATCATGCAGAAGATGCCGATTACATTTCTACTCCTATGCCCGGACAAGTTGTTAAGATTCTTGTTGAAGAAGGTCAGGAGGTTAAAGGTGGAGAAACGGTTATTATTGTATCTGCCATGAAAATGGAAAGTGAGTATAAAGTTGTAAAGGACCGTGTGATTAAAAAAATACTAGTAAAAGAAGGCGATAAAATTGATGGTGATCAACCGCTAATTCTTTTCGAATCATAAATTACTAAACAAGTTTTAGCACAAATATGAATCATATTTTGTGAGGAGTATAACTAAAAACGAAAAATATGTCACTGGAATCAAAGATTAAAGTATTAGAAGAAATGCATATTACAGCCGAGCAGGGCGGCGGACAAGAGCGTATTGATAAGCAACACAGCGCAGGCAGAAGAACTGCACGTGAAAGAATTGAGCTCCTGCTCGACCCGGGTTCATTTGTAGAAATAGACAAATTTGTTACCCATACGGCTACTGATTTTGAAATGGACAAAAACAAAATCCTCGGCGATGGAGTTGTTACCGGACATGGTAAAATTGAAGGTCGTTTAATGTTTGTTTTTGCTCAGGATTTTACAGTATTTGGCGGTTCACTCAGCCGTGCCAATGCAAATAAGATTATTAAATTAATGGAACTCGCTATGAAAATGGGGGCTCCTGTGATTGGACTGAATGACTCAGGTGGTGCGCGAATTCAGGAAGGGGTTCAAAGTTTGGCCGGATATGCCGATATCTTTTATCGTAACGTAAGAGCATCGGGTGTAATTCCACAAATCTCTGCCATTTTAGGTCCTTGTGCTGGTGGCGCAGTTTATTCACCGGCTATTACCGATTTTATTCTGATGTCAAAAGAAACTTCGTACATGTTTGTTACCGGTCCGGATGTAATTAAGGCTGTAACTCATGAAGAAGTAACAAAAGAAGAACTAGGCGGTGCAATGACACACAATAAAAAAAGTGGGGTAGCACATTTCCTGGCTGATGATGAAGAGCAGTCACTGATGATGATTCGTGAACTCATGAGCTTTTTGCCTCTGAACAACATGGAAGATCCTCCGGTAAAAGCCTGTGATGATGATCCACAACGTATTGATAAGAAACTGGATGAAATAATTCCAAATGATCCCAATAAACCCTACGATATGAAAGAGATCATTCATTCGGTAGTGGATCATGGTCATTTTCTGGAAGTTCAGCCTCACTATGCTCAAAACATCATTGTAGGTTTTGCCCGCCTCAATGGACGTTCAGTGGGTATTGTTGCCAATCAGCCACAGGTTCTGGCCGGTGTACTTGACATCGACAGCTCTACAAAAGCAGCACGTTTTGTTCGTTTTTGCGATGCCTTTAATATTCCTTTGATCACACTTGAAGATGTTCCCGGATTCTTACCAGGAACAACACAGGAATATGGTGGTATTATTAAACATGGTGCTAAGTTGCTTTATGCCTATGCTGAAGCTACTGTTCCAAAAATTACCGTTATTACCCGAAAAGCTTATGGTGGTGCCTATGATGTGATGGCATCCAAACATATTGGAACTGATGTAAACTTTGCATACCCAATGGCAGAAATTGCCGTAATGGGGCCAGAAGGCGCTGTTAATATTATATTCAGAAACCTGGATGAAGAAACCAGAAAAGAAAAAGTTCAGGAGTACAGAGACAATTTTGCCAGTCCTTTCAAAGCTGCAGAAGTAGGTTATATTGATGAAATCATTTACCCACGGAATACACGTAAAAAACTCATACAGGCACTGGAAATGACTAAAAATAAAAGAGACTCAAACCCTCCGAAGAAACATGGAAATATTCCATTGTAATAAAAGTAATCAACAAAAAAAGCTGCTTCAAACGAAACAGCTTTTTTTGTTAGAAAGATTTTCCTTAAGCTCCTAAAACTTTTAATGCATCATAAATAAGGAAAACCGGCCAAACAATGGCTTTCAAAAAGCCTAGTACACCCATCCAAAATCCAGTAGCATGAGTAATGTAATAAATAGCAGCCCCAATAAAGCCTAAACCGTAAATGGCATTAGAACTGTGTGAACATTTACCTTCCATGTTTACCTCCTTTTTTATTATTTATTGGATACATACGCAATTCTACGTGATGCTTTTCTCATCAATATATTAACCATGTCCTGTGTACTACTTCCCAAACTTCCGGCAACTCCTTTATTGTAATTGAGCAATACCATATTATCGCCTGAATTATAAATAAACAAATTCATTGTAGCTCTATTCGTGGCACCCCACACACCAAACAAAACTCCTACAGCAACAGAAACCCCATCTGACATAGGTTTTGTAGTCTCCAGTGTACCCATAATAACCGCATCTACCTTGAGCAATTTAGCAATATCAGCCGGGGTATAAGAGTCAATATTACTTTCATCTATTCCTGCCTTTTTCAATTCTACATTCGTAACTACCGGTTGTTGAACCTGAACCGATAACCTGCCTTGTTGACTCCGTTTCATGAACCACGAAAACAGAGCCGACTGAATTCCTTTCCCTTCATTTATCTGCATATCTTTCAATTGTTCAGGCGTGATTTTCTTCATTTGATTAGGCCTTAAGTTAATGGAGACTTTGAAAGGTAGAATGGCAATAATCTTTTGATTTTTTGCAATTTCAGGAAACTTTGGATTAACATACAGTTTCGTTTGTGCGAATAAAACCACACTTATCAAAGCAAAAAAAGCTGTAATAAAAAATTTTTTCATGTTGTTGTTTTAAATTTTTTTGATGATAAAAAAGAATCCCGAAATCAACCAGGATACTTACACAAATATAATTTATTTTCGACTGGCTTAAACCACTTCCTTTCCAAAAGGTGTTAGTGCCAATCCTGCCATTTTAAAATGTTGTTTTGCAAATGGTATCCCAACGATCGTGATAGCCAGTAAAATTCCAAACCCAATGTGCGTTAAACTGATCCAGATTCCTCCAATCAGAATCCAGATAATATTCATTATCGTAGTCAGGCATCCTGTTGGCTGCGCTACCGATCGCACCTGACTTCCAAAAGGCCATAATGCCAAAACGCCTAATTTTAAGGTCTGAAGGCCAAAAGGAATTCCCACAATAGTGACAAACAACAAAATGCTGGAGACAAAATATTCCAGCGCAGTAGCAAGACCACCAAACAAAAGCCATAGAAGATTTCCCAAAAATTTCATAGTCTATTTTTTGTTTGAAATTATAAATAAAATCAGACCCGACAAATAACCTTTTTAATCATTCTTTCTCAAAACCATACTCCCGCTCAACTTTTGCAATCCGAACCCGGAAACTTTTGTACCAGATACTGCGCCCGTTTTCTCTCGCCAATACATGCTCCGAATGATTTCTCCACCGTTGAATCGAATCCAAATCCCGCCAGTAAGAAACCGTAATTCCTATATCATCTCTTGCACTTTCAACGCCTAAAAATCCATCCTGTTGCTTTGCCAGTTCAACCATTTGTTCCGACATTTCATTATACCCTTTATCATCCCGGGTTCTGACCGAAGTAAAAATTACAGCATAGTAAGGATGATGAGTTTTATTCTCAATGTTCATTTTTATTCGGATTGTAATGGTTAACCCATTTCAGCCAGCGGGCAGCTATTTCGGGCCAGTGACCTGGAATATCCGTACCCACAGACAGTCCAAAACCATGTCCTCCCTGTTGGAAAACAACCAGTTCAGCAGGAACATGATGTCGGCGTAACGCTTCATAAAACAACAAACTATTCTCCGGTTTTACCGCATGATCATCATCTGCAAGAAAAATAAAAGTAGATAAAATTGTCGTAAACTTATCTAAGAAAGTAAATTTGTTTTACAACAAAACTTTCTATTGGCTATATAAGCATCATTTATTGATAAAGTTAATCTTACTGATATTTCTGGCGGTTTCAATCCTATTTATGAAAGAATCTATCAGTTGTTCATATAAAGCATCTTTGGAGATCATGTCTTCCACACCAAAGTCAATATTCGGATTATCGTTTACTTCAACCACATAAACTTTTCCATCAACAAGTTTCAAATCAACTCCGTACAGTCCATCTCCAATCAAAGACGAGGCTTTGACTGCAGTTTTGATGATATTTTCGGGAACATTTTGAATAGGGAGTGTTTCAGCATCGCCTGACTTTTCTTCGTCGTCACTGTTCCAGTCGTAAATCTGCCAATGGTTTTTCGACATAAAATATTTACAGGCAAAAAGTGGTTTGTTATCCAGAACCCCAATCCGCCAGTCAAACTCTGAATACAAAAACTCCTGGCAGATGACCATATCGGATTTTTTAAATAACTTCATCAGTTCGGTTTCGGCTTCCTCTTTATTTTCCACTTTTTTAACTCCCAGAGAAAATGCACTGTCGGGTTGCTTTAAAATCATCGGGTACTGAAACTGATCAAGCATTTTCTTTCGGGAAAAATTCTTGGTCAGAGCAACGGTATTAGGCGTTAAAATTTTATGCTTTCTGAATAATTCGTTCTGATAGATTTTGTTCGAACACCGCAAAATAGACCATGGATCGTCAATTACCACGAGTCCTTCGGCATAGGCCAGTCGAGACAATTCATAGGTGTGGTGGTTCACATTGGTAGTTTCCCTGATGAACAGCGCATCAAATTCATTGATTTTATCGGCATCTTCTTTCGTTATGAACTCTACGTAAACGCCCTTTTTATTACCCACGTTTTTAATCTTTTGCAAAGCTTCCTGGTTCGACGGCGGATTTTTCTCTTTAGGATTCACCAATACAGCCAAATCATATTTATAATTGATCAACTTGGCAAAATTGTATCGCTTTCTATTGAAATAGTTTGAAGCCAACTGATAAAGCAGCTCTTTTTCACTCTCCGGTATACTACTAAGTGTTAAAGTATTAATACTTTTTATCAACCATGAATCATGTTTAATAAATTCCACTTTAAACAATGGCGCTTCAAATAACTGATAGAGTTTCATCGCCAATACCTCATATTTCTTATCGGTAGTTTGCCCAAAATAAATATTTAATGAGAAAACATTTGAAGTGTTTTTATTCAATAAATTATTGATTAAACGATCAATATCGTTAGCAGCCGACTGGATTACATGATTGATCTTAAAATCTCGGATCGTAGTAATATTCGGAATAACTCTTTGTCCGCGTGCCGATGCCAGCAAGGAAACATAATACCCATAACTCTGGTATTTATATGAACTGCAAAGATTGAATATTCTGAAATCGGAGGTGTTCTGATAAACCGGATTATTAATGTATTCCTTTACCGAAATCACTTTTGCATTGATTGGATAATCCCACTTAAACGGCTTATTAATAACAATAATATTATTAATCTCCTCTTCTTTGGAAATCACCACATTAAACTCCATTGTCAACGCATGCTTTCCCGGACGATAATAATCTTTTTTATATCCTGTTATCTGAAAGCCTCTTGATTGATACCATTCTGTTAAATCGGAGTTTCCAGCGTCAACTTCAAGAATAATTTTTAAGTATCCGTTTTTTAATGCCCGGGCTTTAATAAAATCAAGCATCTGGTTACCAATACCTTTACTTTGAAAATCCTTTAATAAGGCAATAGAGTAAATTCGCAGAGACTTGGGATATTTGAACAGGACAAATGAACCTATGGCAGAATTTCTTTTTGAGGCTATTTCAGTTATGAAAATTTCCTGAAATTTACTTTTAATTCCGTATTGAATGCTTTTTTTTGAGTTTTGCTGAAACTCTTCAAAAGACTCTTTTTCCAAACAAAGCAAAAAATCCAAATCAGATTCATTTGCTTCTCGAATTTTAATTTTCATTCTTATGAAAACAGTAAGTTGTTCATTTTAGTAAGTTATGAACCTAATTATCATGATATTAGCAAGAATCATCTTTGAAAGCCGAGCAAAATATCTTGTGTCCAAAATTACACTCTTTTTAATCTGATCAGCTAATGAATTTTAATTTTTGTAATTCGATTTTAGTTCTTTTTCAATGTTGTTGTCAATAAATAATTTAAAACATTATACCTGATAATAACGCCTTTGGTCATTCCATCATTTCTGAGCCATTTTCTGTAAATCTTCCGGATAACGACTTCCCTTGATAGGAATTTTAGATGCCGCTTCATTCATTACTGTCAACTCTTCAGCAGTAAATTCAATCGTATCAGCACCCAGATTCTCATTCAGCCTGTCTAACCTGGTGGTTCCCGGAATGGGCACAATCCACGATTTTTGAGCCAACAGCCACCCCAAGGTTACCTGAGCCGGTGTTGCATCTTTTTGCTCTGCAATATTTCCAATCAAATCTACCAGTACGCGGTTTGCTCTGAGGGCTTCGGGTGTAAACCGGGGGAGTGTGGAACGAAAATCATTGTTTTCAAATTTCGTTCCGGCATCAATTTTCCCGGTTAAAAAACCCCTGCCCAACGGACTGAATGGAACAAAACCAATACCCAGCTCTTCCAGCAACGGCAAAATTTCTTTTTCCGGTTCGCGCCACCACAGCGAATATTCACTTTGCAAAGCAGCAACAGGTTGTTCTTTGTGTGCTTTTCTTATGGTATCTGCTCCGGCTTCAGAAAGTCCGAAATATTTCACCTTTCCTTCCTGAATCAGGTCTTTCACTGTTCCGGCAACTTCTTCAATCGGCACATCAGGGTCAACTCTATGCTGATAAAACAAGTCTATTACATCGGTTTTAAGCCTTCGCAAAGAAGCTTCGGCTACTCCCCTGATATGCTCCGGACGGCTGTCAACACCGGTCCATTTTGACTTTCCTGTAGGATCAAGTTTAAAGCCAAACTTAGTAGCAATCACCACTTCATTTCGCAAAGGATTCAACGCTTCTCCCACCAGTTCTTCATTGGTAAACGGCCCGTACACCTCAGCTGTATCGAAAAAGGTTACACCGCGTTCCACGGCTGTTCTGATTAAAGCAATCATTTCATTTTTGTCCTTCGGCTGACCGTAGGCAAAACTCATCCCCATGCAGCCCAGACCCAGTGCTGATACTTCAAGGCCGCTTTTTCCTAATAAACGTTTTTGAATTTTTGTTGCCATGATTTTTCTGTTTCCATTGAAAACTTAAAATTAGCGAAACCAGAAACTGTCAGAAACAGTACTTCTCGTAAAAAATCCTAAATCTTTAGATTCTTCTTAATTTCCTAACCTGAAAGGGAGTACAGACATTCATTCACCGTTCAACAGTATAACAAATTCATGTCCGAACCTATGAGCATCGCCGGGCCAGCGTGCCGAAAGATAATTTCCGTCACAAACCGTAAATCCATTGGTGAAATTCCCCGGCTTATCTCTTCCCAAAGGAATCGGGAACCCCGGCCCTTTTGAATAATCATCAGGGCTTTCCAAGTACGATACCAACTCATCCTGCATGGTTACTATTTTCCCATCATGGTCGAGTTCGGGGTAAGTACGATAATAATCTTTTAGGTAAAGCTTTGTCAAATAATAACTGATCAGTTCCTGGATGCGCGTAAGCCCTGTAGTTTTTCTGCCGTACAACACCGATCGGCCTGTTTTCAGTGAAGTACTTCTACCTGCCAGCAACGTACCATGACAAATAGCAGCTACCGGTTTTTTTGCATCAAAAAACCCCGCCACTTTTTCCTGAAGTAACGCCGAACCCAAATATTCCCTCATCCCTTTGTCGTGGCCTCCGGATAAAAGAAGCGCATCAAATTCATTCCAATCAATTTGTTCATAGGAAATGGGATGATGAAATTCTGATGACTTCTCTAATTTAGCATAGGCTCTCTGTCCGTTTTTGTCATTCATCAATACACTTTTCAGAACACCGAGATCTTTACCGGTGAGCATACGAATATCTGCCTGTGCCGGTTTCCCATCGGGTGTGGCAAATACTGTTTGAAAACCGGCATCATTAAGATACATCCATGGCACCGATGATTCCGTCGGATCAAAACCATAATTTGGCAAAGGGATTAAAATTTTTTTATTTCTTTTTTTCATCACAAAATTCTTTAAAGGAAATTTAATTCATTCTTTGGTCATCCTCTTCATTTCACTCTTCAGCATCTTTTTATTTTCAGGATCAGAAGAAGAGTGCCCGGCAACTGTTATGTTCAAAGTAGAGTTATTTAATCCGGAATGCAAACGGAAAGCCTGAACCGGAGGACAAATAAAATCGAATCTTCCCTGAACAATCGTTGTTTTAATGTCCTTAATTTTGTGGATATTTTTCATGATAAAATCCTCAGACAGGAAACAACAGTTTTTGATATAATAGGCTTCCAGAATGGCCATAGATTTATACGAAAGCGTATCCAGCAAATCGTCGGTTTCTTCAATTTTTCGAATGGTATAAAACGACATTTCATATCGCGCCCACTCGTAAGCATATTGGTTGCTCACCTTTTCATCTTTGGAAAGCATTTGTTTCAGGTAATAATCCACCGGCTTTTCACCGGGTTTTACCAGGTCGGAAAAACGGCCCCATACATCGGGGAAAAATTCCTTAATGCCGCCCCCGATATAGTGGTCAATACCATAATCGTTGGCCAGCCATACACCGCGCAAAATCAAGCCCAAAACCCTTTCGGGATGATGAATGGCATAAACGAGTGCCAGCGTACTTCCCCACGAACCGCCAAAAAAATAAGCTTTGTCAAAGCCCGGTTTATCCATTATCAGATTAATGTCGCTGACCAAATGCTGCGTGGTATTATTTTCAACCGAACCAAAGGGACGGCTACGCGAAGTGCCGCGCTGGTCGAAAAACAAAACATTGTAACGGCGTTTGTCGAAAAACTGTTTGTCACTATCGGAAAATCCGGCACCCGGACCGCCATGTAAAAACAAAACGGGAATTCCTTTCGGGTTGCCATATAATTCGTAATACAATTCGTGCCCGTCGCCAACGGGGATATATCCTTTTTCGTAAGATTCAATATTTTTTGGAGTAGCCATATTTTTTTTGGGTCTAATTTATAAACTAATTACCACATGGCCCGAACCCGCTTTTTCTCTCTTTCAATATCCGTTCCCACTAACCCGTCCCAAAGTTTAATTCCGGTGTATTGTTCCACTTTGGTGGTGGGAACACGAAAATCTGCCAAAGGTTTATCGCTGCCTTCATTGTCCATGAGAAAGGACCACATCTTAAGTTTTCCTTTTTTATCTTCTGTCAGAACCGATTTAAAATACGCATGAGGAATGGGAATGGAAACGTCATTTTCGTCTTCAGTTCCTATAGCCGTTACCGGCTGATCGAAATAAAACACCGGCCCCGAAACGACATAAGTTTCCAGGATATTCTTTTTACTGTTCAGAACCCGCACTTCATTTTCCAGTTTCCTCCAGATGTGTCGGTTGAGATCCGGTTTCTGCGGCGACATGTTCGATAAAAGAAAAGTTTCGCTGTTTTGCAATTCCAGTCCGCGCTGGTCGGCACTGGGAACCATGTGTCCACGGTCGTAACCCGAACCCTCAAAATCAACTAAATCGGCTCTGAACATTTGCGGAATTCTGTAATCGGATCGGAAATTGTCCAACCGTTTTACGCCTTCAGGTTCAGCATTAATAGCCGGTGGATTGACAATCTCCAATGCCCATTTGGGTTGCCTGAAATAATAGGAATATCCCGCGATATAATAGCGGTTAAACAGAATTTGATCTGCCGCAGGCATACCGTACCGGGTTTCCCTGCGCAAGCTTGGTAAATCAATCATAACCTTAGTTTTTTAGTAAAGATAATGAAACTTACACAAGCAAACAACTGTACTGCAACCCGGTAACTTTACAAATCAAACGGCAATTGACGAACAATTTTTATTTCTTCAGGTGTGACCTTTGCCTGCACAGGAAAAATTTCCACACCCGATTCATAAGCTCTTTTCAAAGCGTTGGCATATTCCGGATCAATTTCTTTTGCCGGGCCAAATTTTGACACATCCGTTCTTTGAATCACATAAAGCATCACCGCCCTGATGCCCTGCTGTTTTACCCTGATTAAAGTTTCCAAATGCTTTCGTCCCCGAGTGGTCACGGCATCGGGAAACAAGGCAAAGTCGCCCACTTTCATGGTTACATTTTTCACCTCAATAAAACAACGCTCTGTATCATTTTCAGCATACACATCAAAACGGCTGTCTTGAAATTTCACTTCACGTTCAACACGGGTATACCCTTTCAGTTGCTCAATTTCCCCATCGCGAACCGCCTCAAAAGCCAACATATTGGGAACCGAAGTATTGATACCAATCCAGTCCTCATTCATAAAAATCATTTCCCAGGTAAACTTTGTCTTTCGCATGGGATCATTCACCGGAGTAAGATAAACCGGGGCATTTTCCTCAATACAGGTTTTCATCGATCCCGAATTGGTGCAATGTGCTGTAACTATAGTTCCGTCATCCAGACACACATCTGCTAAAAAGCGTTTGTATCTTTTGATTAATCTTCCGTGAACCAGTTGAACAGGAAACTTCATCTTTTCTTTTTTGCGAAACTAAACAATCTTCCCGTAAGGAGCGCTGCATTTAAAGCATCAGAAGTTTTGATTTAAACATCAATCAACATGCTTTTTAACCATTTTTATAAACTTATGCATTAAAGTCTATGCGTAAAAAAGTGTTACCTTCGCAGGCGTAAAAAAATTGATATCATGAGCAAAAGAAACTGGGAAACCATAAGAGAATTTGAGGAAATTAAATTCGAAAAATGGAACCACATTGCCAGGATCACCATCAACCGTCCCCGCTACTACAATGCCTTTACTCCTACCACTACTACCGAAATGGCAGTAGCTATGGATATTTGTCGTGAAGATATGGATATTTATTCCGTAATTTTTACCGGTGAAGGCGATAAAGCATTTTGTGCCGGTGGCGACCAGAATGTAAAAGGAAAAGGCGGTTATATTGGTAAAGACGGTATTCCAAGACTGAATGTGCTGGATGTACAACGTAAAATCCGCTCCATTCCCAAGCCTGTAATTGCTATGGTAAACGGATACGCCATTGGTGGCGGACATGTTTTACATGTAGTTTGTGATATGACCATTGCTTCCGAAAATGCACGTTTCGGACAAACAGGGCCAAAAGTGGGAAGTTTTGATGCCGGTTTGGGTTCATCCTACCTGGCAGCCATTGTCGGACAGAAAAAAGCCCGTGAAATCTGGTTTCTGAACAAACAATACACGGCCAAAGAAGCTGAAGAAATGGGACTGGTAAACAAAGTAGTTCCTTTTGATCAGCTGGAAGACGAAACTGTGGAATGGTGCCTTACCATGCACAAAAGAAGTCCTATGGCCTTGCGTATGATTAAACTGGGGATGAACGCAGAACTGGACGGACAAATCGGAATTCAGGAATTTGCAGGAAACGCTACGTTGCTTTACTATATGACCGACGAAGCTCAGGAAGGCAAAAATGCATTTCTTGAAAAACGCGATCCTGATTTCCATAAATATCCCAAATTTCCCTAACGAGTGAATCAAAACAATACGCTGCAACAAACAGGTAAGCCAACTATTGGCGACTGGATTGAAGCTTCCAGGCTACGGACGCTTCCGTTGGCTTTAGCCAGTATAATTACCGGTGGATTTTTGGCCATTGATGAAAAAAAATATCAATGGACCACACTGGTATTTGCCGTGGTTACCACTGTTTTTTTGCAGATACTTTCCAACTTGGCCAACGATTACGGCGATGCCATAAAAGGCACCGACAATGAACACAGAACCGGTCCTGAAAGAACGGTACAAAGCGGACGCATCAGTCCGGCTCAAATGAAAAAAGGAATTATTGTCTTTACTGTTTTATCTTTCCTTTCGGGATTGATGTTGTTGTATTTCTCGCTGGGTGACAAACTTATTGAGGTATTAATTTTCCTGATACTTGGAATAGCAGCCATTGCCGCAGCCATACGTTATACGATTGGTTCCAAAGCCTACGGCTACAAAGGTATGGGTGATGTGTTTGTGTTCCTGTTTTTTGGTTTGCTGGGCGTTGCCGGAACATGGTTTTTAAACACACTGGAATGGCACTGGGATGTACTGCTACCAGCCACGGCACTTGGATTACTCAGCACCGGAGTTTTAAACCTGAACAACATGCGCGACATGGACAACGACCACAATTCCGGAAAAAGGACTGTAGCCGGAATGATGGGATACAATACAGCCCGTGTTTACCACCTACTGATGATTGCTGGTGCCTTTGCCACAGCTACTATTTTTGTAGCCTTGCACAAAAACAGTTTGCTGAGTTACCTGTTTTGGATTTCAGCTCCGTTGTTTGCCCGCGATTTAATTCTTATTTTCAAAACCAAAGACAAACACCTATTGGATCCATTTTTGAAAAAACTGGCCCTGTCCAGTTTGCTGTTTTCCATTCTTTTTGGTGTTGGCTTGATGTTATAAAACAAAAAAGATGCTTTTAAATTATATTGTCTGGAATGTAAGCCCCGATATTTTCGCGCTTCCTGCTGACATACCTCTTATTGGTGGTTTCACTCTTCGATGGTACGGTGTTTTATTTGCCACCGGATTTGTGTTGGGATATCTGATTTTGCAAAAAATATTTAAAAATGAAGGAATTGATCAGAAACTAACCGATGATTTGTTTACCTACATGTTCATCTTCACTATCCTTGGTGCCCGCTTAGGACATGTGCTATTTTATGAACCTCATTATTATTTTACCCATCCATTACAAATACTGGAAATATGGAATGGAGGACTCGCAAGCCATGGAGCTGCCATTGGAATATTACTAGGTTTGTATTTATTTGCAAAACGACACAAAAAAAAGTATATCTGGGTTTTGGATCGTATTGCTATTGTTGTTCCCTTGGCGGGTTTCTTTATACGAATGGGTAACCTGATGAATTCTGAAATTTTCGGATATACCACACACATGCCCTGGGGATTTATTTTTGTAAGATCAGAGGATCCTGCCCTGGCAATAGGCCCACATCATCCAACACAAATTTATGAAGGACTCTCCTATCTATTAATTTTTGTTTTTATTCTTTGGTATTACCAGAAACACAAAACCGGTTTAAAACCCGGGAAACTTTTTGGCTTTTTTATGCTGTTCATTTTTCTGGCTCGTTTCCTCATAGAATTCCTTAAAGAACCTCAGGAAGCATGGGAAAAACATTTATGGCTGGATATGGGTCAGATCCTTAGTATTCCTATGATTATTCTGGGTATTGGAGTGCTCATCTGGTCCGCTAAACAGCAAGGTGAAAATTTTGTCAAAAAAGGTTAGAAGAAAAAATTATTTATTAATTTTGCAGCCTCCTTTTGGAGAAAGCAAGAAAAGTGTTCATATAAGTACGGGGTGTGGTGCAGTTGGCTAGCATGCTTGCATGGGGTGCAAGTGGTCGCAGGTTCGAGTCCTGCCACTCCGACAGAAAAAAAGCTTCGGAGATTAATCTTTGAAGCTTTTTTTATTCATAACACCAACAAGAGATAGAAGAACCACTTCCTGTGTTTTACTGATATTTCTTATCGTAAAAATTTATTCAAAGACTCAAGTAAGCTATTTAATTTAATTGGTTTTGACATAAATTCATTAGCACCCATCTCTCGGCTTAATTGCTCCTCACCCGATAAAATATAAGCAGTTTGCACAATAACAGGTGTTGTACTATCTTTTGACCTGATGTGTTTTAACACATCGAAACCACTGGTTGTAAACAGGTTTAGATCCAGCAAAACCAGATCAACTTTATTTTGATCAAACAACTTAATGGCTTCATCACCATCTTCTGCAAAAAGGGTATTAGCGTTGGTTTTTTTCAAAGCAGCGTCAAAAAAACGAATACTGGTTTCTGTATCTTCAACAACCAGAATTGTTTTATCATTAAAATCAAACTTCTCTAATTTTTCCATCCTCTTTTAGTGTTCTTTTTTATACTTTTTAAAAACCGAAATTAACTCTTCTTCTTTAAAAGGTTTACTTACATAATCATTCATACCGGCTTCAAGATAATTTTCCCTGTCCCCGGGAAGGCTGTTGGCTGTCATTGCAACAATGATAAGTTTATCCTGATTGTTACCTTCTCTTTCCTCCCACCTTCGTATTGTTTCAGTTGCTTCAAGACCATCCATCACAGGCATCTGAACATCCATTAAAATAATGTCGTAATGCTTTTTTTTAACCATTTCAACAGCCTCAAGTCCATTATGAGCAATTTCTACTTTTTGTCCCAGAAAATTCAAAAAAGCTGTTGCAACCTTTTGGTTAATAACATTATCCTCAACCAATAAAACCGACATCACAACATCGCAGTGCATTTTGGCTTTAATATCATCTGAATGAGCTGAAACATTTGCTTCATCAGACAGATCAAAATTAGCTGTGAACCAAAATGTTGAACCTCTACCCGGTTCACTTTCAACACCTATTTCTCCCCCCATCATTTCGGACAGGTTCTTACATATGGCAAGTCCTAAACCTGTGCCACCGTACTTACGTGTGGTTGATTTATCAACCTGCGAAAAAGATTGAAACAAACGCTTCTGTCCTTCTTCGGGTATTCCAATACCCGTATCAGTTACACGAAACAAAAATAAAGCATCTTTTAGTTTATTCTGCTCTTTCAATTGTAGAGAAAGAGTAATTTTTCCCTCCTCGGTAAATTTAATAGCATTGTTAACCAGATTGATGATTATTTGTTTCAAACGAACAGGATCGCCAATAACTTTATCCGGAATATCTTTAGGAAGGTTCATTTCCAGTTTCAGGCCTTTCTTTCCGGCAACAACCTGCAACATGCGCATGATGTTGGTGAGCTCATTGGATATAGAAAAACGAATATGTTCCAGATCAACTCTACCCGCCTCAATTTTTGAGTAATCTAAAATATCATTGATAATAGTTAGCAGGCTCTCTCCTGAAGATTCAATTATTGAAATATATTCATACTGCTCTTCATTGAGGGGGGTACGTTTCAGGATGTCAACCGTACCGATGATCCCATTCATTGGAGTACGAATTTCGTGAGACATATTGGCCAGAAAAATCGCCTTTGCATCAGCAGCAGCTTCTGCTTCCTTTTTTGCCTTAATCAATTCATCCATATTTTGTTTCAGGCGAACGTGTAAGCTAACACGTGATAAAAGTTCTTCTCGTGAAAACGGCTTGGAAATATAATCTACAGCACCTGCATGAAAAGCTTTTTGTATATTTTGCGGATCACTTAAAGCTGTAAGAAAAATAACCGGAACCTCCCGGGTCATAGTATCATTCTTTAAAGTTTTACAAACAGCAAAACCGTCCATTTCAGGCATCATTACATCCAGTAAGATCAAATCAAACTGATTGGCTTTTGCCTTCCGAATTGCAGTTTTACCATCAGAAGCAGTAACTACTATAGAATCTTCCATCTGTCCTAAAACCTGTGAGATTAAATCCAGATTCACTTTCATGTCATCTACAGCCAGAATTCTGGTTTTTTTCTTTTCTTCAGCCATTGTATATCAGCTAATATTTTTTAAAAGTACTTATTTTTTTATTACTTCAAAGCATTAAGAAAATCAGCTATTTCAGATAAGGAGCTTACTTTTGATGCCGCTCCATACTTCACTGCTTTACCAGGCATCCCCCAAACAACAGAGCTTTTTTCATCCTGAGCAATCGTGAATACTCCGGATTGTTTCATATCCAGCATAGCTTTTGCACCATCTTCCCCCATACCAGTAAGCAAAATGGCCACCATCTTTTCTGTGGGAACACATTTAAGTGCTGACCTGAATAACACATCAACCGCAGGTTTATGCCTATTTACAGGCTCATCATCCGAAAGTTTTGTTTTATAGTTATAACCCGATCTTTCCACAAGTAAATGATAATCACCATTTGCCACATACACATGGTTCATCTCCAGTGTTTGATTATCCTGCGCTTCGACAACGGCTAAAGAACAAATACTGTCCAGCCTTTCAGCAAAAGACTTTGTGAAACCTCCCGGCATATGTTGGGTTATTAAAACAGGAGGCAAAGGAGGTTCAATACGGGTCAGAATATATTCAATTGCCTGAGTTCCACCTGTAGATGCACCCATAAAAATAATCTTATTAACCAACGAAAGAGTATTCATTGTCGGTTTAACTACGGCAACATCCTTTATCGGTTTAAGTGAACGAACCAAATGAAGTTTATTTTTAGAATGAGCGGCAGCTTTCAATGCGAATAAGATTCGGGATCTGGTTTCTTTCAGAGCCTGTGGGTCAATACTTTTTGGCTTTGGAATTACTTCCAAAGCTCCATATCTGAATGCCATAATAGCATTTCTGGAATTAGCTTCAGCCACACCGGAAAATATAACAACAGGAATAGGATGCTGGTTCATTATCTTTTTCAGAAAAGTAATGCCATCCATTTTGGGCATTTCAATATCCAGCAATATTACATCAGGCGTTGCCAACTGAATCAGCTTAACTGCCTCATAAGGATCACCGGCCACCCCCATAACTGTTAATTCAGGATCGCGCTCCACCAGATCAGTTAAAAGACCACTAACGATCCTTGAATCGTCAACAATCAACACTTTAATTTTTTCAGTTTTCATAGAAATCAGGTTTTACTATTTCCCAGATATTTCTGACGCACTTCACCGGTTAACGTATCAAAAACGATTTTTCGTCCTTGATTTCCTCCTGTACTTGCGGCTGCTATTTTAATTTGCATTTCTTGCTCCAGTATTACATCTGCAATTCGAATGTTGCGATCACCGATAAAAAAGACATTGTTCTGACTTTCCAAAACGGCTGCTCCGCCAAAAACTTTAGCTATCAAATCCTGCTTTCGGCTACCCATCCTGTACATTCTATCGACCAACTGTTGAATAGCAATATTTCCATATTTTGGCGAGGCTAATCCTTTGCCATTCCACATGGGTAATAAATAATGATTCATCCCTCCGTACTGCTGCCGCGTATCATACAAGCAAACCGCAACACACGATCCCAACAACGTTGTGATGTAATGCGGGTTTTTGTCGACAAATAAACTACCCGGGTATAAATAATATTTACTGTATTCTTCCTGATTCATTAAAAAAGCTCCTGGTCTTGATCATCTGAGAACAAACCATCTTCATCAAAAAAATCAGTTTCCGCAACAGATTCAGGCAGCTTTACTGTAAAAACACTACCATTACCGGGTGTGCTCACAACATCAATGGTTCCATCCAAAACATGCACCAAACCATCTACGACTGCCAAACCTAACCCGTTTCCGGGATTCAGCGAATGAATGCGTGAATCAACTCTGTGGAAACGGTCAAAAATCTTACCGATTTCTTGCTTATCCATTCCGATGCCTTCGTCCTCAACATCGACCTTTAACAGATTTTCTGCACTTCCGATCCTTACCTGAATATTTCTTCCTTTTTCAGAAAATTTGATCCCGTTGCTAATCAGGTTCACCAGAATCAGTTTTAATTTTTCTTTATCAGTATGAAAATAAAGAGTGTTTTCCGGAACTAACTCATAACTGACTTTAATTTGTTTACGATCCTGCTCCGGCTGCAAACTTTCCAGCACATCATCGATAAGCTGCTGTAGATCGACCCGACTGGCTTCAACAACAACTTCCCCTGCTTCCAGTTTGGCAGCAGCAAACGTGTTGTTCAGCTGAAAATCCAGAAATGCAGCCTCAGAATAGATTAGACCTGCCAAATGACACACCTCATCTTTCTGATTATCATCAGCGGTCATCATACTTTTTGACAAACCCAGGATGGATGAAAAAGGATTGACAATTTCATTGGTTACATTTGAAATAAAATGACTTTTGAACGCTTCTGCGTCCAGTAGTTTTTCATTCAGCTCCTCCAGTTGCTTCTCGAGTCGTTTATTTTCCTCTGTAAGATGTTTTATGATACCATCCTTTTCTTCGGGTGACTGTTTTAAATTCTGTTCACTCATGATCTTTATATTTTCTGATAAACAGAAGAACTGATTAATTTCAGTTCTTTAATATTCATATTTATTAATGCTTCGGAATGTCCCACAAAAAGATAGCCTCCCGGCAACAGATGCCGTAACAATCGGTTTACAACCTTTTCCTGAACGGCCAAATCAAAATAAATCAGTGTATTTCTACAAAATATCATATGAAAATCGCCGGGTATCTGATAAAATTCATCTGCCAGATTAAGCCAGGTAAAGCATGTTTTTTTTCTTATGGAGGGGGCTATTCTTATCCTGGGATTTGATACATCTTTACTTTTCAACAAAAATTTCTTTCTATACTGTTCAGGAATTTCTTCTACAAGCCTGAAAGGATAAATCGCCATTTTGGCCTGATCAAGAACTCTTTCCGAAACATCGCTACCACAAACATTATAATCAAGTATCCCATGCTTTTGCCGCAAGCTTTCCAGCAACATAGCCAGCGAATATACTTCCTGACCGGTTGAGCACCCCGCACTCCAGACTTTTAAATCAACATCCGGCCATTGCTTTGGAATATTTTGTTCTATAAAATCGAAATGATGCTTTTCCCTGAAGAAATCGGTTTTATTTGTTGAAATTACTTCAATCAATTTGAGGACTTCTGCTTTGTTACCATTGAGTACATAGTTAGTATAATCGGTATAGTTACTCATGTTGAGTTCATGAAGCCTTTTCGTTAACCGGCTTTGAACCAGATAATGCTTTTTTTCGGGAAGATGAATACCAAATTCCTCATAAATGAAACTACTTAGTCTTTTAAAATCACCTGCTTTCAAAAGGCCAAAGGGTTTCCCTAAATCAGGGTTACTATGTTTTTTTTCTAACGACAATTAATTGTATCTAAAAAATCAGAATCTTTCAAACTCATCGTCAATATCATCCGGTTTACCTAAATCAATATGCACACCTGATGTGCTTCGTCTCAGGTTTCTTGCTTCGGGAAGTTTCTTATTTTCTGCCTTGGTTTTGCTTTTTGAAGATCTGCTGGTCTGTACATCCAGTTTAAAAAACGACAAGGCATCCATCAACGCTTCAGATTGCGCATTCAGCTCTTCTGCACTGGTAGCAATCTCTTCTGATGCAGCAGCATTTTGCTGGGTAATTTCATTCAATTGCTGAATTGCATCATTAATTTGTTCAGCACCCAGAATCTGCTCTTCGCTGGCTAAAGAAATATTATTTACCATTTGTGCATTCACTCCAATTGTAGGAGCAATTTCATCAATCAACGTACCAGCATTCTGAATTACCTGAACGCTGGACCGAGCCAACTCTTCAATTTCTGAAGCAGCTTCTTTACTCCGGTCGGCAAGTTTTCCCACTTCAACAGCAACAACACCAAACCCTTTACCGTGTTCACCGGCACGCGCAGCTTCAACGGCTGCGTTCAAAGCTAAAATATTAGTTTGAAAGGCAATTTCGTTTATAATACCGATCTTTTTAGCAATTTCTTTGATCTTTTCCTGGCTTTTAGCCGCTGAATCCACAATATCTTTTGCACCATGAGCCATTTCATCAGAAAGTGCCGATGCCTTTTTCGAATGTTCTGTATTTTGGTGGATATTAGCTACCATTTGTTCCATTGATGAGGAAACCTCTTCTGTTGAAGAAGCCTGCTCTGTTGCACCCTGCGATATACTTTGCGAAGAAGCGCTCAAATCGCGGCTTGCAACGGTAAGGTTATCAACCATTTCGAATACTTTATTCAGGGTAAGAGCCAACTGATCACGCAAAGTGGAAATCTTACGAATAACCATTCCCAACTCATCATCAGCAACTCTGGGAATTTTAACTGTAATCTCCCCCTCTGAAAGTTTATGCAATACCTTCATGGCAATTCTGAATTTTCTCGCAATTCCGCTGATAAGTAGTGCGCCAAAAATAAGAACAACCAGAAACGCTCCCAACCCCACAATTAAATCGTTGGTTTTTATTTGTTGATATCTTTCGCTCAAATGTGTGATCCGTTCTGTTTCCTGAGACTGCTTAACATTCATGTAATTCCTCACCTGAGATTTAAACGCATTGCTCGAATTAATAAAGGCATTCAATGTTTGCATCTTCTGATCATTTTGCCCATTATTTTCAAGCAACTGCATATATTGCTCAGAAAGCATAAGAACCTGTTGAAAATCTGAAACTATAACTTTATACTGACTATTCTCATTTTTTTCTGATAACATATTATTCTGCAACTCTTTCAGATGCACAATGCTTTGTTTTAGACCAATCATTTGATCCAAAGAAAGTTTATTATACTGTGAGATCAGAATTGGTTTCTCCACATTATCCATAAAGGGGACAAGAATCTGTGTTGTTAAACCCACGTCATATTTGTCGTTTTTCGACAGACTCTTTGTATCGTCGTAAAACACTCCAAACTGACTCAGGTTATAAAACCACATAAAGGCTATGGTTGCCAACACAAAAACCAGCATCAAAATCATCTTTGTTTTATAAGACAGACTTTTCATGATTTAAAAGTTTAAATTTCAGTATTTGTAATATTTTTTATTTCATTGTCATCAAACAAGCTGTTTACCTTTAGTACAAAGGAAAAACGATCTTTTCTGTTAAGAACGCCTTGTATGAACGCCCCCTTTTCCTGATTTCCGGAAACAGGATATGGCTTTATATCGTTTGGGTTCCACTCAAAAACTTCGTCAGAATCATCTACCAGAATTCCTATTTCAACATCATTATCCTGATAAAGAACACTAAGAATAATAATCAGCTGATGATCGCTATTTGAACTTTCTTTGAACCCGAATTTCTGATGAAGGTTCACAACAGGAATAATTTTTCCGTTAAAATTTGTTACCCCCTTTAAAAAACCAGGAGCCTGGGGAACAGGCGTAAAAGAGGTGGCCTGCATAACCTGAATAACCTGTTGCACATCTATAGCAAAAAGCTCATCCGCCAACGAGAATGAAATATAATATCTTGTTTCTGTATCAGTTGTATTTTTCATTGCGTTGTATTTGTATATTGTTGCATTATTCTGTAAGGATCAATAACTAATGCTACTTTACCATCGCCCAATACGGTAGCTCCTGAAAATAGTTCCTTTCCTTTGACAAATTGATTCAGCGGTTTAATTACTGCCTGATGTTTTCCTTCTATTCCGTTAATCACAAAACCAATTTCTTTGTTTTCAAAACTAAAAACCAACAAAAAAGCTTTCTCAAAAGAAAAGTCATGGATTCCAAATTCCTGTATCAAATGAACAAATTGTATCTGCCTGCCTTCTTTAACCACCACCTGGCTAAAACCGGTCTTATCCAGCTCGCTCTGATCCAGGGGATAAATGCGCTTAATATTTTCCAACGGAATAAGATACCTGGAATCCCCTATCAATACAAGCAAGCCATCAATAATAGACAAGGTTAAAGGCAAACGAATCCTGACGGTTGTTCCCTTACCCTTTTCGCTGTCTAACTCAACATAACCTCTAAGCTCCGTAATATTTTTTCTCACAACATCCATTCCAACACCTCTTCCCGAAAGCTGGCTCACTTTATCAGAGGTACTGAAACCAGGGTTAAAAATCAGATTCATTATTTCCTCTTCCTCCAATTGGTCAGAGGGTAAAATCAGGTTCTTTTCAATGGCTTTTTTTCTGATCTCATCCGGATCAATTCCACGACCATCATCGCGTACTTCTATAACTACATACGATCCTGAATAATAAGTTAATATTTCGATTATTCCTTCTGGTCTTTTTCCGGCATTTGACCTTTCTTCCGGCAATTCAATACCATGATCGAGACTATTCCTAATAATGTGCATCAACGGATCGTAGAGCATTTCTATTACAAATTTATCCAGTTCTGTTTCCGTTCCTGTTGTTCGAAAATTCACCTGTTTATTCAACTCATAACCCACGTCACGAACCATTCTTTTAAAACGGGTCAGCAATGTGTAGATCGGAATCAGACGCATTTCCAGAGTATTGGTTCGAAGCTGCCGGAAAAGCTTTTCAAAATCCTCTGCCAGAAGCTGAAGATCAGAATTTTTTAATCTTTTACTCAAATGATCCAGTCGCGCCTGAGCTGTAACCAGCTCACTCACAAGATCCATCATATTGTCAAGTTTGACTGAGCCCACCCTAATGCTGTTCATTTCGTTAACAACCTGACGGTTTACTCCTGTCGGAACCGATTCCTGTTCTGAAGGTTTTTCCTCCACACTTTTATAGCTTTCTTTAAAAGCAACTATTAAATTATCAAGTTTCTCACGAGAAAACGACTCATAAAGGCTGGTTTTTTCTGCTTCGGATTCAAAATACTGATTATTGATCAAGTTTTCGTCTGCTAATTTCCGAATCTCAATCACACTATTGTCTTCAACAAAAATGAAAACATCCATTAAACTCTCTTCCGGTTCCGAAGTAACCAATAAGAAGTCCCAATACAAATAGGCCAGATCAGGAATTAATTGATCAAATTCCGGGATCTTTTCAAAATGAGCGAAAGCTTTTCCGACTCCAAAGTCAAGCAACTCATCAATTAAATACAACGGATGTGTACCATCTTTCAGAACCCCTTCTCCTGGCTGAAAATGAATATGGTACGTATATTTTTCCGATTCAAAAACATCGTCATTAATATAAATTTCTTCAACCGAACGCGCAACTTCTGGTAAAGATTGGTTCAGAAATCGTTCTTTGATCTCACGGGCAAAAAGGTTCTTTTGCACCAAAACCTTTTCATCATTGGGTGTAGCCAACAACTTTCCAATTAAATCAAGGCTCCTAAAAGTAATATCGATCAACTCTTTGGTAAGGGGTAATTTCATGGAACGAACCTTGTCATAAAGACTTTCCAGGTCGTGAGTATGCTCGCTCAAAGCATCAAACCCAAACATGCCACCGGTACCCTTCAGTGTATGCATAACCCGAAAAACCTCATCAATCCTTTCCTTATCTTTTGGATTGGCTTCCAGTTCGAGCAAAGCTGACTCAAGTTTTCCCATCATTTCATGGGCTTCTTCCAAAAATCTTTCCCTCAGTTCTTCCATTAACGCAAAACTCTGTTTATGATCTGCAAAAGTTTTTCATTACTGAATGGCTTTGTAATCCATCCTGTTGCTCCAGCATTCTTGGCCTCAAGTTTAATCTCTGAATTCGTTTCTGTAGTTAGGAACAGAATGGGTAAGTATTGATGATCGTCACCCTGACGTACATGCCGGATCAAATCAAGACCATTCATATTGGGCATATGCAAATCTGTAATCAACAAACTCAAATCCTTCCTGTCCAGATATTGCAATGCATCTTTTCCATCCTCGGCCATCAAAACCTGATATCCTGCTCTGGTTAATACAACCAGCAATAAATTTCGGATGCTGTAAGAATCATCAACAATAAGTATGGTTTTTCCCATAATCAATTTTTTAAAATTTGGTCAAATGCTCTCTTTAATCCGGCCCGTTCGAGCAACCTTTCCTGCTCTTCATCCAATTGAATATCCATAACTATTTCTTTACCGTTCATCTTTAATTTCTTCAAATATGAATAAAGCAACTGAAAAAAGCTCATATCAATATGATCCACATCAGAAATACCAATGAAGCATTTCTTTTCGTCAGGAACCTCAGTTCCCATCATTGAATAAAGCCTGTTCATTTCTGAAACACTCAGATTTCCAGTGAACATATACTGGATTTCACCGGTTATTGTTTGATCGGTTTGTAACATTGCAACACAAGATCATCTTATTAATTCACATAAAAAACAATTTCTCTTAATCACTGCAATTTAACACTTTCTTCAAATACCAAAAACATTTATCACAATATTGTAGTACAAACAATACTAAAATGAAGAATGATTTTTTGCAATGAACACCACAAAGAATTCGTTCTTAAGAATTAAGTAAATAAATGAAAAGGAAACGGCTAAAGAATAATTTCAGCCTTAAATTTATGATCATACAGAGCATAGCCGGTTTTTTTATCAAAAACAGCTAACCGATAACGACCTTTTGCCTTGGCCACAAAAGTATCTTTAAAAACAGCTGTTACTTCGCACTCCGTTCCATTTACGCTAACGGCATCGCCAACCTGCACATTTCGAAGTCCTTCTCTCTGCTTTTTCAATCTTCTTTTGACTAAATCATATTCACTGTTAATTTCACGCATTATAGCCTCATTCCCGCCACGATCAGGATGATACAGCACTGCCAAACGTTTATAGTTTAAACGAGCCTGAATCTCATTTTCAATATTATCGGGGAAAAACCGCATGTAATTATGTTTCTGACCCAAAATTACAAGCCAAAAAAACGACATGAAAATAAATTCGGATGTTTTTATGAGCACCGTATTGTTAATTAAACCCATCCCTATTTCCGCAAAATTTGCAAAAAAAATCTCCACCTAAGTTCCGCAAACCTTTTCGTTATTTTCTTCTTTTACTTCACAAAATACTGAATCCCTTTACCAGCAAAGGTTACAAGGCTTTTTATACACCTAAATACTATTTAAGACTGATAAACACCTAAATTACAGTATTATACACAATCAATCCGATACACTAAAAACTATGCCAAAAAAAATTTTTTGCGTTATTCACAGACAATTAAATGCGTAATATTTTAATTCTGCGCATTTTAATATTTATTAACACTTTATGGTGAATAAAATTTTGATTCAATCATTGGTTTTGTGTTGTACATTGCACCAAAATCGGAACTAGACTCCCTAAAAAATAGTCGTCTGATTTTGCGCTTATTATATATATTTTGACCTACAAAGCTGCTATGAATAATAATTTATACCTCCAGTTTAACGATGAACCGGAACAAAAAACTACGGCATTACCGGTAGAAGAAAAAAGTGAAGAAAAAGGCTTTTACGATAAAGTATTGGAAGAACGAAGAAAAACCGAGCAAATGCAGAAAAACCATCCGGAAATTTCCATAAAGTCATTAGACTTAAACACTGTAAACCAATCAGAATCAGCGCCTGTAGACAAACCCTTGTCTTATGATGAAGTTGTTGAAGCGGCAACCAAATATTTTGAAGGCGACTCTCTGGCCGCCAATGTATGGGCCAACAAATATGCATTAAAAGACAGTAAAGGCAATATTTTTGAAAAAACACCGGACGAAATGCATCGGCGTATTGCAAAAGAAATTGCCCGGATTGAACAAAAATACCCAAATCCGCTGAGCGAAGAAGAACTCTTTGATGTCCTTGATCACTTTAAATACATTATACCTGCCGGAAGCCCTATGGCTGGCATTGGAAACAACTATCAAATTTCCTCTCTTTCCAATTGTTTCGTAATTGGAAACGATGGTGAATCAGATTCCTATGGTGGCATCATGAAAATTGATCAGGAACAGGTTCAACTAATGAAACGCAGAGGCGGTGTTGGTCATGACTTCACTCATATTCGACCAAAAGGAAGTCCCGTAAACAATACTGCACTAACCTCAACAGGTGTTGTTCCTTTTATGGAAAGATACTCCAACTCTACCCGTGAAGTTGCACAAGACGGACGCAGGGGAGCACTAATGTTGAGCATCGGAATTAAACACCCCGATTCCGAAAACTTTATCGATGCTAAAATGGAACAGGGTAAAGTTACAGGAGCCAATGTTTCTGTTAAAATTGATGATGAATTCATGAAAGCTGTAAAAAAAGGGCAGCAATATATTCAGAAGTATCCGGTAGATTCAAATCAGCCGATGTATAGGAAAGAAATCAATGCGCAGGAATTGTGGAATAAAATTATACACAACGCATGGGCTTCTGCCGAACCGGGTATTTTATTTTGGGACACTGTAATTCGCGAGTCAGTTCCTGACTGTTATGCAGATAAAGGTTTTAAAACCGTTTCAACAAATCCGTGTGGCGAAATTCCTCTTTGTCCTTACGACTCATGTCGTTTACTGGCCATCAATCTTTACAGCTATGTTGAAAATCCGTTTACCGAAGAAGCTTATTTTAACGGTGAACTGTTTAGTAAACATACTCGTATTGCCCACCGAATGATGGACGATATAGTGGATCTTGAAATTGAAAAAATTGATGCTATTCTGAACAAAATAGCTTCTGATCCTGAATCTGAAGAAATCAAGATGACCGAACGCAGATTATGGGAAAAGATTCGTGAGAAATCAGTTCAGGGTCGCAGAACAGGTATCGGTATTACCGCTGAAGGAGATATGTTGGCTGCTCTGGGACTTCGTTATGGTTCTGATGATGCCATCAACTTCTCTGTTGAAGTTCATAAACTGCTTACTTTAGAAGCTTACCGCAGTTCTGTTGATATGGCTGAAGAAAGAGGCTCTTTCCCCATTTATGAAGCATCAAGAGAAGCTGATAATCCTTTCATCTTGCGCATCAAAGAAAATGCACCCCATTTGTACAACAAAATGACCCGTGTAGGACGACGCAACATTGCCATGATGACCATTGCCCCTACAGGAAGCATCAGCATATGTACACAAACCACTTCCGGTATTGAACCGGTATTCCTTGTTTCTTACAAACGCAGAAGAAAAGTGAACCCTAACGACAAAAGTGTAAATGTAACTTTTGTAGACGAAGTGGGAGACTCATGGGAAGAATACAACGTGTTCCACCCAAAATTTGAAACCTGGCTTAAAGTAAAAGGATACAATGTTGATGAAGTAAAAAATATGCCTGAGGAAAAATTACAGGAAATCATCAAAAAGTCACCTTACTACAAAGCAACTTCAGCTGACATCGATTGGGTAAGCAAAGTAAAAATGCAAGGTAAAATTCAAAAATGGGTGGATCATTCAATTAGCGTTACTGTAAATATTCCGGAAAATGTAACCGAAGATGTGGTAAGTAATATTTACATGACAGCATGGGAAAGCGGCTGTAAAGGAATGACTATATACCGTGACGGATCACGTTCTGGTGTTCTGGTCAGCAGCTCGGAAAAAGAAAGGAAAGAAGCCCAGTTTAAGGAAACCAGCGCTCCCCCAAGACCAAAAGTTTTGGAAGCTAATGTCCTTCGTTTCCAGAATAACTATGAAAAATGGATCGCTGTTGTTGGAATCCTTGACAATCGTCCATATGAAGTATTCACAGGAAAAGCAGACGATTTTTATTTACCTCCTCATATTGAAAACGGTTGGATTATAAAAAATAAAATTAAAGGACAACCCTCTCGCTACGACTTCCAGTTTGAAGACAAAGAGGGCTATAAAATTACCATTGAAGGATTATCCAGATCATTTGACAAAACTTTCTGGAACTATGCCAAACTCATTTCAGGACTTTTGCGCCATGGCATGCCTTTGCCATATGTTGTTGATCTGGTAGGTAATTTAAACCTCGATGATGATAACATCAACACATGGAAAAATGGCGTTGTAAGAGCACTGAAACGCTATGTTGAAGATGGCGAAAAGGTTGTGGATAATATTTGTCCCGAATGTAGCGAACCCTCATTGATCTATCAGGATGGATGCTTAACCTGTAGCTCATGCGGATATTCAAAATGTGGTTAATCCGATTGAATCAATAAAAAAAGCCGAAGTAATACTTCGGCTTTTTTTATATCGATAAGCTACAAATTAATTGTATACATGCAACATTTGCCCGTCATATTGCGCCTGATAACGAACCATCGGGTAAGAACCAGAACCACTGTATAGGGTTCCGTCTTGTAAATTATATAAGTTACCGGTACAAGGATCTTTAGCAAAAGGAAAATTATCCCCGACAATTAACTGGGTTGTGCTTCCACATTTATTTGGATCATTAGGAGGAATCCTATCATAAGCGACAAAACTTGAAATACCCGTTCTGTAAATAATAACACCCCTTGATTCAATACTCAGGTAAACACCAGGATCGCCATTCTTAACATAAACCCATCCCCCAACAGTATTTAACGACTGGTATAACGTTGAACCCGGATCAATGTTAATCTGAACATCGGCTGGTTTAATGTCAGGATTATAGTTTCCTTTTCCACATCCGGAAAAGAAAAACAACAGAACAACGAAAAACAATCCCGCTAATTTTTTCATTTGGCTTCGAATAACTTTCCAAAAATAACACATTTCTTTTTTTAATTTACTGCCTCATGCACTCCATTGGAATATGTATTTTTGCAAAAAATTTTTTATGAACGCTTCCAAACTGACTACAATCTCTGATCTGGGCGAATTCGGCCTCATTGAACGCCTGACTTCTGATATAACACCCAAAAATGAATCCACTGTTTTTGGCATAGGTGATGATGCTGCCGTACTCGATAATGGCGGTGAGAAATTTACTATAATCTCAAAAGATCTTCTTGTAGAAGGGGTGCATTTCGACATGGTTTATACTCCTTTAAAACATCTGGGTTATAAGGCCGCTACCGTAAATTTTTCTGATATGGCAGCCATGAACGGAGTCCCAAAACAAATGATTGTCGGACTGGCTATTTCAAGCAAATATTCAGTAGAAGCTATTGAAGAAGTTTACGAAGGCATGAAAATGGCCTGCGATGTTTATGGAGTTGACTTTGTAGGTGGCGATACTACAAGCAGCTTGCACGGGCTGGTTCTTTCAGTAACAATAATCGGTGAAGTAGAAAAAAATAAAATTACTTACAGAAAAGGCGCTCAACCTAATGATCTGCTGTGTGTAACCGGTGACCTTGGCGGTGCTTATATGGGTCTTCTCGTATTAGAAAGAGAAAA
Source organism: Bacteroidales bacterium (assembly GCA_016936505.1). Lineage (GTDB taxonomy): Bacteria > Bacteroidota > Bacteroidia > Bacteroidales > F082 > Sulfidibacterium. Next base: position 40,661 of record JAFGXS010000082.1, read on the forward strand.
ACAAGGGTTCAAAGCCAACCCGGATATTCAACCGGATATGGATGGTAAGGAATATATTCTGCAACGACAGCTCAAACCTGAACCCAGAACAGATATTGTAAAAAAACTGAGTGAAAACAATATCATCCCCACGGCAATGATTGACATTTCCGATGGCCTGGCATCAGAAGCTTTACACATTGCCAAAGCTTCGAACACAGGAGTGGCCATTTATGAAGAAAAAATACCAATTGACCAGAGCACTTTTGATACAGCTAATGAATTTAAAATTGTTCCCTCGGTTGCTGCTTTAAATGGTGGTGAAGATTATGAACTCCTGTTTACAGTGAACCAGAATGATTTTGAAAAAATAAAAAACCTGGACGGGATTACCATTATTGGATACATTACTGACAGCACAGAAGGCAACCGCCTGATTACAAACGGGAATCAGGTAGTAGAGCTGAAAGCTCAGGGTTGGGACGGCTTAAGAAAATAGTGTTTTTTGTTTCTTAATTTCTTCCCTGCAATACTGTGTCATATTTTATATTCAGCTCAAACGCAAGAGCATAAATAAAGATTCCAATAACGAAAAGTTTTTTTATTTTTGTTATTTACGTCTCGACTGAATATGATCAGATCTTTTAGTTTTTCTGTTAATATTTTTGCTGAATTCAATAAAAAACTGGATCAGGCAATACAATATGTAGATTTCAAACCCACACTGGCTTTTGCATTTATTTCACACGATTTCCCCGTTGCCAAAATCATGGATGCTTTTAAATCGAATAACATCCGTCTTATGGGAACCTCCTCATCTGGTGCTATTAATTTCACTAGTAAAGAAGATCTGATTCTTGAAAAAGGTGGGCTATTTGTTTTAACAGATATCCGATACGAGGATTTTCATCTTGAAAGCCTTAACCTGAAGAAAAAAACATGGTTTCAGCTGGGTAAGGAAACAGGAAAAAAAGCTACTGAATTAACAGAAAATCCTGCCATTTTATTCTTTACCGGCGGCATCCATGCCGATGGACATACCGTTACAAAAGGGATTCTTGATAATTCCAAACCGGGCCTGGAATTATTTAGCTGCATGGCCGGAGATAATCTAAAATTTGAAAACACCTTTGTTTTTACAGAAACTGATGTCGAGGAAGAAGGTATTGTTTTTCTGGTTCTGAACACTGAAAAAATAAGTATACAAGGAATGATGACCAGCGGGTGGATTGGATTAGGAAGTGAATTTACCATTACACAAAGCAAAGACAACATCATTTACAAAATCAATGACCTGTCAGCACTCGATTTATACACCAACTATCTTAGTATTTCAATTGACGATTTGCCTGCTATTGGTACCGAATACCCACTCATGATGAAAATGGAAGACGGATCATATGTTACCAGAATGATTACAGGAATTAACAGAACAGAGAAAAGTATTATTCTTTCAGGCTCGGTTCCGGAAAAGAGCACAGTCAGCTTTTCCGCATCACCGGGTTTTGAAATTCTGGAAAGCACCAGAGAGAAAATTATTGAGTTTCACTCAAAACATAAAGAGGCCGACCTGATGTTATTATTTTCAGGTGTAGCGCGCAATATTGCACTTGGGCCACTCATTACTACCGAAATTAAACTGGCTCCCATTAAATGGAAAGTTCCATTATATGGTTTATTTGGCTATGGTGAGACAGGAAAAAACAAAAATGAAAAAAGCCGCTTTTGCAACCAAACACTCACGCTTATTCTACTAAAAGATAATACCGTTCAATAATTATGAAAAGAATACTTAAATTACTGACAGATAAAATCAATGCTATGGATAAGTCAACATCCATAGAAAAACTGAAGTTTGAAATGCTTCAGGATATTGAACGACTGGATCAGGAGATAGGTATTGCTGACTTCAAAATATCAAAATCGTTAAAGGACAAGAATATTCTTAACTCATTATTAGCTAAAACTTCTGAAGATCTAAAAAACGCATTAAAGCAAATTAAGAATCAGGCCGACGAACTCAATATTTTGCTTGACACCATTCCTGCGATGGTTTATTTTAAAGACGAGCATCTACGATACAGAATAGCAAACAAGGCTTTTCTCGATTTTTCAGGAACCAACCGAAACGATATCATTGGCAAACCACTGAAAGAAGTGTTCAAAAATTATCTACCAATCGGTGACTACGAAAAAAGGGAAGATCTGGTCATTTCTCAGGGCAAATTTTTCTTTAACATTGAAGAACAACTTGAAAAAAATGATGAAATCATCTGGGTTCAAACCAATATCGCTCCTGTACGTAGTGATGAGGGAAAAATTATCGGCTTGATTGGCGTTTCCTGGGATATAACTGACCAAAAGAATTATGAACAGGCCTTAACCCGGGCTAAAGAACTTGCTGAACAAAATGAACAGATTAAAGACAAGTTCCTTACAAATATGAGTCATGAAATAAGAACCCCGCTAAATGGCGTTATGGGCATGGCCGAACTCATGGAGAAAACTTCTCTTACAAAAACACAAAATGAATTCCTCGGCATGCTGAAAGAGTCGGGCGAACATCTGGTTTCCATCATCAATGATGTTTTTGAATACTCTTCAATTGAGAAAGGTGAAATTTCTGTTATGTTAAAGAAATTCAAACTAAGAGAAATAACCGAAGAAGTAATTAAACAAAACGTTGAAAAGCTCAATCACAAATCCCTTACTACTGATATTATTATCGAAGAAAATTTGCCGGAAATAGTCGTTGGCGACCCTAAATTGATTCGTAGAATTCTGGAAAATTTCGTTTCGAACGCTATAAAATTTACCAAACAGGGTGGAGTTAAACTTAGGATTTCCAAAAACAAACTGATCAGACCGGGGAAAATACTTCTTAGATTTGAGGTACAGGATACCGGAATTGGTATTCAGGAACAACATCTGAATAAATTATTTGAAAGTTTTATACAGCTTGATCTCTCTGCCAGCAAGGTTTATCAGGGAACCGGTTTGGGCCTTGCCATTGCCAAAAAACTGGTAAATATGATGGGGGGTGAAATAGGGGTAGAAAGTGAATGGACAAAGGGATCAATATTTTGGTTTACTTTGCCTGTGGAAGTACCTGAAGAAAAAGAACGCTTATCTTATGACAAAAATATGGTGCTTAATGTTTTGAAAGATTTCAGAATTCTTCTGGCCGAAGATAACCTCATTAACCAGAAGATCACCAAGCTCACACTGCAAAAAGAAGGCTGTAGCGTGGACGTGGCAAACAATGGACAAGAATGCTTTGAAAAATACCAGAGAAATCAGTATGACCTCATTCTCATGGATATCCAGATGCCCATTATGGATGGATTAGAAGCCACGAAAAAAATCCGGGAATATGAAAAAGAACACAAAAACAGGCATACTTATATTGTCGCCTTAACCGCCAACGCTCTTAAAGAGGATCGCGACAGAGCCTTGGGTTGTGGCATGGACGGCTTTATTGCCAAACCTTTTAAACCGGACGAACTATTCCACGTATTACACCAATTTATCATCAGAGATTAGTATGAGTGCAGTTGAGATTGTAGTATTAATTTCCTCAGGATTACTGGTGGGATTCATAAACACTCTTGCCGGTGGAGGAAGCATTATTTCTCTTTCTATTCTCATTATGTTGGGCTTACCTGCAACAATAGCCAACGGCACAAACCGCATTGCTGTTGGACTACAAAATGTTGTTGCGGTTTCAAGTTTCAAACAACAGAAAGTGCTGAGTTGGAAAAAAGGACTTCAATTAGCAGTCCCTACTATTATTGGTTCGTTACTGGGCGCCGAAATTGCAGTAGATATTAATGAAAAAGATTTTCAGATTGCCATCGGTATCATTATGCTGTTAATGCTGGTTTTTATCCTTTTCAAACCGCAGAAATACATTTACGGAAAAGCCGAAGTACAGGACAAACCTATTAACTGGAAAGTTTACACCATTTTCTTCTTTATCGGTGTTTATGGAGGGTTCATTCAGATGGGAGTAGGATACTTTTTACTGGCAGGTATTTTACTGGGAGCCGGTTTTGATCTGGTTAAAGCCAATGCCATTAAAGTACTAATTGTCTTGGTTTATACCCCATTTACACTACTTGTCTTTTTCCTCAACAATCAGATCAATTGGAAATATGGTCTTATTCTGGCCATCGGTAACATGGCAGGAGCCTGGATTGCCTCAAGAATGGCCGTAAAAAAAGGGGTAAATTTTGTAAAATGGGTTATTGTAATTGTAATTCTCATTACTGCCGGACAGATGTTTGGATTGTATGATTTTAAACCAATTATTGCCCCATTAATACAAAAAGCTGCTCACTAAAAACAAATTCATGAAAAAAACTCTACTCTTACTAATCCTTACATTGTTTGTTTTCTCGGCTTGTAGCCAGTTGGGAAACAAAAGCAAAAAAACTATTGGAAAATACACATTGGTAATACATGGAGGTGCAGGTTATATAGACAAAAATAATATGCCCGACTCTATTGCCCGGAAATATAAAGATAAACTGCAACAAGTACTAGACAGCGGTACTTATATATTAAAAAATGGCGGTACAGCCCTCGATGCGGTAACCAAATGTATCACCATGATGGAAAACTCACCATTGTTCAATGCCGGAAAAGGAGCTGTTTTCAATGCCGAAGGAATCAACGAAATGGATGCTTCCATTATGGACGGTTCTAACCTTATGGCCGGTGCCGTTGCCAATGTACACACCATTAAAAATCCTATTTTGGCTGCTCGCGCTGTTATGGAACATACGCCACACGTTTTGCTCATTACAAAAGGTGCCGAAGATTTTGCAAAGAATCAGGGGCTTGAGATTGTTGACCCTTCATATTTTTTTACAGAAAGCCGCTGGAAATCATATGTGAGAGTAAAAGAACAAAAAGAACAGGGTGAAAAACACGGAACCGTTGGCGCCGCCGCATTGGATAGGCATGGAAATCTGGCAGCCGGAACATCTACAGGTGGAATGACTTACAAAATGCCCGGGCGTGTTGGCGACTCTCCCATTATTGGAGCCGGCACTTATGCCGATAATGCCAGCTGCGCAGTTTCCTGCACCGGGCATGGAGAATTCTTTATCCGCGATGTGGTTGCCTACGATATTGGTGCTCTGATGAAATACAACCAACTTAGTTTAAAAGAAGCAGCCAACTATATTGTGCTTGATAAGCTTAAAAAACAAAAAGCCGATGGAGGGATCATTGCTGTTGACAGGTTCGGTAATTTTGCCCTTACATTTAATACATCTGGAATGTTTAGAGGATTTGCTACTTCAGACGGGTTTCACGGAGTTTATATTTTTAAAGATCACAAAGAATGAGCATCAACTATCAGCAGATTTTAAACGAAATTGTTGAAGAAACACAATACTTAACCGGAAAAGGAAAAGTAGCTGATTATATTCCTGAGCTGGCTAAAGTATCGCCCAACCAGTTTGGTATTTTCCTGCAAATGATGGATGGCAGCTCATATCATGTTGGAGCTGCACACACGCAATTTGCCATTCAAAGCATCTCAAAAGTATTTTCATTGAGCCTGGCAGTTTCTTTGTTGGGAGAAAAAGTTTGGGAACGCGTAGATGTTGAACCTTCGGGAACCGCGTTCAACTCATTGTTACAACTGGAATATGAAAAAGGAATTCCCAGAAACCCTTTCATTAATGCCGGGGCATTAGTTGTAATAGACATGCTTATTTCTGAACTGAAAAAACCGAAAGAAGATTTGATGGATTATATCAGAATGTTGGCAGGAAAAAATGAGGTTCATATCAACAAAAAGGTAGCACATTCCGAAAAACAACACGGATTTAGAAATGCTGCTGTTGCGAACCTGCTCAAAGATTTTGGTAATATTCACAATAAAGTGGAGGATGTTCTGGATTTGTATTTCGATATGTGTTCCATTGAAATGAATTGTGCAGAGCTGTCGCAAACTTTCAAAATGTTCGCAAACCACGGTGTACTTCCCGGAACTGAAAAACAAATTCTAACACGCAGTCAGACCAAACGCCAAAACGCTTTAATGCAAAGTTGTGGCTTTTATGATGAGTCGGGAGAGTTTACTTTTACGGTTGGCCTTCCGGGAAAAAGTGGTGTGGGTGGAGGCATTGTAGCGCTTTTTCCAGAGCAATTTACCATTACCGTTTGGAGCCCGTTGTTGAATGAAAAAGGAAATTCCATCAAAGGGATGAAAGCGTTGGAACTGTTCACAACCAAATCTGAGCTTTCACTATTTTAAAATATGCTCATCGTTGCACATAGAGGTGCCAGCGGCACACAGCCTGAAAATACACTGGCTTCATTTCAAAAAGCATTGGATGCAGATGCTACAGCCATTGAACTGGATGTTCATGTTTGCCGCAGCGGAGAACTGGTGGTCATCCACGACGAAACTGTAAACCGAACCACAAACGGCAAAGGAAAGGTTGCTGACTTAACACTTGCTGAGCTTCAAAACCTGGATGCCGGAAATGGAGAAAAAATCCCCACTCTGCAGGAAGTGTTTGATCTGGTTCAGGGCAAAGCACAAATTAACATCGAACTGAAAGGTAAACATACGGCTAAACCCGTAGCAGATCTTATTCGGCAAAATAGTATCGAAAATATCTGGCACACGGAAGACTTTCTGATCTCTTCTTTTAACCACAAAGAGCTGAAACGCTTTCACAAACTCTTACCCGAGGTGCGTATTGGTATTTTATACAATTATCGGCCTTTCTTTTTCAGAACCAAAGCAAGAAAGCTCAATGCTTTTTCTATCAATCTGTCTACAAAAGTTGTCAAAGCTAAACGGGTGGAACGCATCCATAAAAACGGACAACAGGTGTGGGTGTACACGGTAAACGACCATCAAACTTTTGAGCGGGTTTCCGACACAGGAACCGATGCCGTGTTTACTAACTTTCCGGAGCAATTTGTTTAAACAATATTTTTTCCGGGCGATGCTTTGGCCATTCTGAATACAACAAAGGTTCAGAAAAGCGTGTCCGGATTACAAAAGAAAACAGCATTGACAAAATAATAAATGGCAGTCAGGAAAAAAACTTATTGAAACCTCTCAGCAAACTGTTGGAACAAGTTAGACAATTGTTGGCGCCATAAAATGAAGTGTTGGAAGCCATCAGTCAGCTATTGGAAACGATTTGTGAACCGTTGGAGCCTTTCAGGATGTTGTTGGGTTCATTTAGCCAACTATTGGATACATTCAGAAAACCTTTGGTTATATTGAGAAGATGTTTGGACACATTGAGAAGACCCTTGGAACCATTCAATGCTTGTTTGGGGATATTGAGAAGAGAATTAGACGTATTCAGTATTTGTTTGGACAACGTCAGTGAACAGCCAACAAATTTTACACCCACCTTGCCCATTCAATCAATACGCTCCATTCAAGGTCTGCACTACTTTTTTCCATTCTTCCAGTAAAGGCTGAACTTCCGTATTCTTTTGTTGGGGAGTAAACGTTCTTTCAACAGCCCATTGCTTTTCAATTTCTTCCACACCGGACCAAAAACCGGTGTGTAAACCGGCAAAGTAAGCTGCTCCCAGCGAAGTACTCTCCACCACCTTTGGCCTTTGTACAGCGGTTTGCAAAATATCAGACTGAAACTGCATCAGCAAATTGTTGGCAGCAGCACCGCCATCCACCCGTAAGGTGTCTATGGGAAAACCGGCATCCTGTTCCATGGCTTTCAACACATCGTAGCTTTGAAAAGCAATAGATTCCAATGCTGCCCGCATAATGTGTGCTTTGGTACTGCCCCTACTCAGTCCGTAAATTAACCCGCGGGCATCAGGATTCCAGTAAGGTGCTCCCAAACCCGTAAAGGCCGGTACAAAATAAACTCCTCCATTATCTTCAACAGAGTAAGCCAGGCGCTCACTTTCTGACGAATCAGCAATAAACTGCAAACCGTCGCGTAACCACTGTACAACAGCACCTCCTACAAAAACACTGCCCTCCAGCGCATAAGTTGTTTCTTCGTTCAGTTTCCATCCCACTGTTGTAAGTAGCCGATGACTGGATAATACCGGTTCTGAACCCGTATTCAGCATAATGAAACATCCTGTCCCATAGGTATTCTTCACCATTCCTTTATGAATACACATTTGCCCGAACAAAGCAGCCTGTTGATCGCCAGCAACACCTGTAACCGGAATGTTTCCAGAGAGCACCGATGTTTCAGTAAATAAACTGCTGTTGGAACGTACCTCAGGCAACAAAGAAGCTGGAATATTAAAAATTTTCAACAACTCTTCGTCCCACTGCAATGTATAAATATTAAAAAGCAGAGTTCTGGAAGCATTGGAAACATCAGTCAAATGCACTTTTCCTCCGGATAGATTCCACATCAGCCAGGTATCAACGGTTCCAAAAGCCAATTCTCCTTTTTGAGCCATCTTTCGCATTCCGGGCACATTATCCAAAATCCAGCTAATCTTGGTTCCCGAAAAATAGGCATCAATCTCCAATCCGGTTTTTTTACGAACCAGCTCTGCATACCCTTCCTTTTTCAGTCCGTTACAAAATAGTGAAGTACGACGATCCTGCCACACAATTGCCCTGTAAACAGGTTTTCCGGTTTTACGCTCCCAAACAATTGTGGTTTCCCGTTGATTGGTGATTCCAATAGAATCTATCTGGCTGTAGCCAACACCAGACTTCTCCAGCACTTGCCTTGCCACCTCCAGTTGCGACTGATAAATTTCTTGAGCATCGTGTTCCACATAACCCGGTTTTGGAAAATACTGGGTAAATTCTTTTTGGGCTATGCCACAAATATTTCCAGAAACATCATATAGTATGGCTCTGGAACTTGTGGTTCCCTGGTCAAGCGCAAGTATGTATTTTTTCATGATCCGGCAATTTCATCATTTAAAATATATTCATTGGCCAGTAAAGTATAAGCCTCAACCTGCTCTTTCTGCCAACGACGACGTGTTCCAAGTTGTTCGGCCATAATTTTTGCCACAAGGGGTGCTATTTTAATACTTTCTCTTGCATCCAGTAACAAAAACCGTGTTCTTCGGGCCAAAAAATCTTCTACCGTTCTGGCCATCTCATACTGTACAGCCCAAACCACCTGAGCTTTAACGTAAGGATAATTTTCGCTCAGCTTTTCTCCCAAACTATGATCCTTAACAATAAGGTCTTTAATCTTAGGAGCATCAGAACCGTAATAATGCAGAGGATCATTTATATTGACATTCTTAACATAACCGTGAATGGGCATATTGGCTGTAACAGACTCTTTTACATCCATACCTGCGACCAAAATAGCTTTATCAAGTGTATCTTCTCCCATTTTTCGGTAAGTTGTCCATTTCCCACCAATAATATTGACCAGTCCCGACGGTGAAACTGTTACTTTGTGGCTACGGGAAATTTCTTTGGTTTTCTCACCCTCTTCTCCGGGAGCTGCCAACGGACGTAATCCGGCATATACACTCAGCACATCGCTGCGCTTGGGCTGATAGGTCAGATATTGGCCTGCTGTGCTCAGAATAAAATCTATTTCTTCTTTCAATGCACGAGGTTCCAGTGAAATGTCTTCCATTAAAGTATCAGTGGTACCAACTATTACCTTTCCGTGCCATGGAACAGCAAACAATACGCGACCGTCTGAGGTTTTGGGAATCATAATAGCCGATTCGCCCTGAAGAAACTTTTTTTCCAGAATGATGTGCACTCCCTGCGACGGAACAATTGTTTTACGGGCATTCGGTTCATCCATTCTAATCACTTCATCAGCAAAAACACCTGTGGCATTAATAACAACTCTGGCCGACAATTCATACGATTCACCCGATTCCTGATCATGAACTGTAACACCTGAAATAAATCCATGCTCATCTTTTATTAAACCAACCACTTTCATATAATTGATGGCAACACCATCATTATCTTCCAGTGTTTGGGCAAGGTTCACAGCCAGACGGGCATCGTCAAACTGTCCGTCATAATAAACCACACCGCCGTTCAGTCCTTTTTTCTTTAGATTAGGGATACACTGCATCACTTCTTTAGTGCTGATGTGCTCAGAAGGTCCCAGCCCCAGTTTACCAGACATCATATCATATACTTTTAAACCCAGTGTATAAAATGGGCCTCCCCACCAATCATAATTGGGAATAATGAAAGACTGGTTACGCACCAGGTGGGGTGCATTTTGTCTTAAAAGGCCTCTTTCCTTAAGAGCTTCAAGTACCAGTGACACATCTCCTTGCGCCAGGTAACGCACCCCTCCATGAACCAATTTTGTGCTCCTGCTGGATGTTCCTTTAGCAAAATCATGTTGCTCGAGCAGAAGAGTTTTAAGTCCGCGGGTAGCCGACTCCACTCCGCAACCTAAACCCGTTGCTCCGCCCCCAATAACGATCACATCCCAGGGTTGGCCTAGTTTTATTTTTTCGAGATTTGTATTTCTGTTCATGGAATAAGGGTTTGAAAAGAGTAAATTTAAACAATTATCCCTTATCAAAAAGCCAAAAAATAAGCAGGAAAAATTCGGAACTTTACTGATCTGAATCCGATAAATGGAAAAAACTGAAGTTTACTTTACCATATTTTCTGTGTTGAGAAAAATAGGGAGATGTTTCAAAATTGACAGATATTGGATGTTCGATTACAAACCATCCATCAGGGTTTAAAAAGTTGTTGTTGAATATAAGTTGGGGGATCTCGTGAAACTTATCTAAATCGTAAGGAGGATCAGCAAAGATCAGGTCATATTTTCTAAACGATGGTCGGGACAATAATTTGAACACATCAGACTGCACAACCTGTAATGTGTTCATCTCTAAATCCTGACTTGCTTTTTTAATCCATTGCACGCAGTTTCTGTTCTGATCCACAGCCGTTACCTGTGAACTACCTCTCGAAATCATTTCCAGAGCAATGGAACCGGTTCCTGAAAACAAATCAAGAGCAGCTGTGTGTTCCCAGTCGATCCAATGCTCAAGTATATTAAACAAGGCTTCTTTTGCCATGTCTGTTGTAGGCCTGACCGGAAGATTATTGGGAGGATGCAGCTGTCTGCGCTTATGTGAACCGCCTATAATTCGCATTGCAGAACATTGTACAGTGTATAAAATTTATGATGCAGCACATTGTCCAGAGAGTGTGAATACTGAAGGTTTTCATTTTTCTGGATAAACTCACTATTCCTGATATACCGGTATATCATTTCGTATTTGGCATCACTTTTATCCAGATCACCCATCATGATTAAATGTACTGTTTCAGGATTCAGTGAAAGGTGTTCGATTGCTGAGAGCAGGAAATAAATAAAATCTTCCTGAGTATGGTACGTAAAGTTATTGTAGTAATAGAGTTTATTGTCTTTGAATAACACCAAATCAAAATTATCCGCATGAACATCCAAAAACAGATGGTGAATATCGAGTTTGTTCTTAAACCCAACCATCAGACTTTCTATCAATCCTGTGGAATAATGACAAATTTGAGCATTGGCCCAAAAATCCTTTACTTTTTCAGCCACCGGATTTGCCAAATAATAAACATTGGCCGTTTCTACATTCTTCAGTTGATCGAATACAATGCGATGATCTTCTTTAAACGGTTGATTAAAGCCCAGATAAAGATTCTTGTTTTTCTTATCAAACAAAGGCAGAGGAATCAGTGTGCTGTAATTATTTTGTGTAAGGAAAATAAGCTTTTGATATGGATAAGCAAACCATCCTGCCTGGTTCAAGATTAAGTCAAACAACATGGGAATATCAGCAGGTTGTTTTTTTTCACCAAAACGATAGGACTGAAGTCCGATTACCTTGTTTTTTTCAGGATGGAATATAACAAAAGTAAGGCCATGCAAATTCAATTGCATGGCCATAGTATACATTCTTGTGTTGTTGTCTTTAAAAGACTTGTCCAAGAAACTGATATGTGGTTTTATGCTTAAAGGCATAACGGGAATAATTATTCCCAGTTACCATCAGTTGATGGTTCCTGCATAGAACCCACTTTCAGTCCGGGATATTTTTTCATTTCTTTTCTACTAGCAATCAGGTTCATTACGGTTTGTTCATCCATACCTTTCAGGAAAGCAGTGTAAGGAGCTTCAATCTGAAAGACATTAACATTTACACCTCCCCTGTTGATCACACCAGCTTTCAAGCTAAACTTCTCACCATTGGAGAAAGGGATTAAATCAATGTTTTTGTAGTTAAAGTTAGGTCTTTTGCCAAAAAGAGAATCGGCAACGCGAACATAGCCTACAGTATCATTAATAGTACGACGGTAAGTGGTATCGGTTGGATCCGGAACCATTTTAACAACAGGAATTTCTGCTGTACCCATAAACTGGATCAAAGTATCAAATGATCCGGTGTATTGGTTGTTCAACTGCCTGTAAATAGCTTCTGCTGAACGTAAGTCTTTTAAATACTGAATCACAACAGCTTCACGGGCATCTTTTTGTTTATTGAACCTTACGGGCTGCATAACACTGTCGTAAATCAGGTAAGCAAATACAATCGCAATGGCGATGAGGATAACTTGAAAAATTTTATATTTCATGCTTCAATATTTTACCGGACAAATTTATAATTTTTTATCATTAAAGAGGAAATTTGTTTTATTTATGCCTACTTTTTTCACATCAAAATAACAAACCAACTTTTTTATAATGATTCATATGGCGGAATATTTTCCAAAAATAAGTAACTGTGATTCTGATAATCCATTTTACAGGCATAATGGGTCATGCCATTACTCACCATTAAATAATCCGCTTTAAGCACAAAATTGTAGGCTGCAATCTGATCAAAAACCTGCTGTGATATTTTAACCGAAGGGGCTTTAAATTCTATCAAAACCAAAGGCTGACCATTCGGAGTAAAAACTACAGCATCAAACCTTCGCGTCATGCTGTTTACCATGAGTTGTCGTTCAACACCTATTAAACTTTGAACAAATCCTTTTTCGTAAACCAGAAAATTGAGAAACTGCTGGCGCACTTCTTCCTCGGGGGTAAGTCTTACGAATTTCCTGCGAAAAACATCCAGCACCTCCTTATCTCCTTTTTTATTCAACTGCATTCGCAAAGGATATTCCGGTAAGTTCAGTTGCATATAATCAGTTTTTGTGTAAAAATAAAAAATTACTGATCCGTTATTTTGATAAAATCGTTTAAAAATAAAAAGCCGAAGCTTACTTTATTGTAAATTTGCGTGTAAAAAAATTATGATCACTAAATCTGAAATAGTAAAGGACTGGCTACCCAGATATACAGGAATGCCACTGGAAAAATTTGGGCAATATATTTTACTTACCAACTTTAGCCAATATGTTGACCTTTTCTGCGAGCTGAAAAACACCAGAATTTATGACGAACATAAGCCTATGATGACAGCTACGGCTGACAACATTACCATCATCAATTTTGGAATGGGAAGTGCCAACGCAGCAACAATTATGGATCTGTTATCGGCAATCAATCCTAAAGCGGTTCTTTTTCTTGGAAAGTGCGGTGGTTTAAAAAAGAAAAATCAGGTTGGAGATCTCATTTTACCTATTGCTGCTATCAGAGGTGATGGTACTTCTAACGACTATTTCAGCTCAAAAGTACCGGCATTACCAGCATTTAACCTGCAAAAAGCTATTTCCAGCACCATTCGTAAAGCTTCAAGAGATTACTGGACCGGTACGGTTTATACAACCAACCGCAGGGTGTGGGAACACGATAACAAGTTTAAAAAGAAACTTCGTAAGACACGCAGTATGGCAATTGATATGGAAACAGCTACTATATTTACTGTAGGTTTTTACAATAAAATTCCAACCGGCGCTTTGTTACTGGTTTCAGACCAACCCATGGTTCCGGAAGGAGTAAAAACCAGCGAAAGCGATAAAAAGGTAAGTGCTGAATATGTGAACCAGCATGTTGAAATTGGAATTACCTCACTTGAATTATTAATCAATAAAGGGCTGACCGTTAAACACCTGAAATTTTAATGACCTCCAGGGAAATTCTTCAGGATCTGAAAAACAAAATCTTCCGACCCGTATATTTCTTTCACGGTGAGGAACCTTTCTTTATGGACGAGCTCACCTCATTTATTGAGGAAAATGCTCTTAATGAAGCCGACCGTGATTTCAACCAACAGATTTTGTATGGAAGAGATGTAAGCGCTCAGGATATTGCTGATGCTTCACTCCGATTTCCTATGATGAGTAATTATCAGGTAATCATTGTAAGAGAAGCTCAGGAGATTGATAAATGGGAAGCCTTGGAAACTTACTTTAAAAAACCTTCATCAACAACTATTCTTGTTATCAATCATAAATACAAAAAGCTTGATAAAAGAAAGTCCCTATATAAAACACTGGATAAAAATAAGGACGTTGTTCTTTTTGAATCGGCAAAAATGTATGATGACAAACTTCCCGCTTGGATTACTCAAAGGGCTCAGGAACTGAATTTTTTAATTAAACCTCAATCAGCACTTCTTCTGGCAGATCATATCGGTAACGACCTGAGTCGTATAAATAATGAGCTTTTAAAACTCACCATTAATCTGAAACCGGGCGAAACCATTACCAACGATCATATTGAAGAACACATTGGAATCAGTAAGGAGTTTAATGTATTTGAACTGAATAAGGCATTGGGAAAGAAGGATGTTTATCAGGCGCTAAGAATTGTACAGTATTTTGAGTCCAATCCAAAATCTAATCCTTTGTTTGTGATTGTTCCTGTCGTTTATTCGTTTTTTGTTAAAGTAATGCTATACCATCAGTTTAAAAATGAGGACCCAAAGATTATTCCGGCAAAACTGGGAATCAGTGGCTTTTTTCTGCGTGAGTACCAACTGGCGTCAAAAAACTATTCGGTTGCTGAGATCAAAAAAATTATGATAGCCATCCATAGTCTGGATCTAAAAAATAAGGGGCTCAACATCAATGATTCAACATCGTATGGCCCCTTAAAGGAATTTATAATACAATACGTTTCTTAATCGCCTCCCTGATTAAACATTGAAAGAATCAATTCTTCGTATTTACCATGAATGAATTTTCTTTTCAGTTTCAGGTTAGCTGTGATTTCTCCCGTTTCAATAGACCATTCGTCGTTAATTAACTCAAACTTTTTAATTTTCTCAGTGTCGCCAAAAAACTTGTTGTATTTATTGATTTCCTCTTTGAAACGTTTGATTATTTCGGGATGTTTAATAATTTCTTCGTTCGATTTATAAGGACAGTTTTTCAATTTACACCAGCTCCGTAAATATTCAAAATCAGGAGTAATAATTGCCGCTGCAAATTTCTGGTTCTCTCCCACTACCATAATCTGATCAATAAAAGCCGATTCTTTAAACTTGTTTTCAATCAGTGCCGGTGAAATGTATTTCCCCATTGATGTTTTAAAAATTTCCTTCACCCTTCCTGTAATTTTCAGCATTCCGTCCTTATCCAGATACCCGACATCACCGGTATGCATCCAGCCATCTACTACAGTTTCTTTGGTCATCTCAGGATCTTTAAAATATCCTATCATCACATTATCGCCCTTAACCAAAATTTCACCCTGCTCTGAAATCCGGATTTCAACACCTTTCAACGGTGGGCCAACTGTTCCTATTTTCCTATTTCCTGGTTCAAAAGTATTACATGCAATTACAGGTGCTGTTTCGGTCATACCATAACCTTCAACCAAAGGAATTCCGGCAGCGTTAAACACTCGTGCGAGCCTGGGCTGAAGTGCAGCACCACCCGAAACAATAGCACGCATATTTCCGCCCAATGCGGCGCGCCATTTGGAAAAAATAATACCATCATAAAATTTTCTCCGAGCATGATATACCGGATTCTTTTTATCATACTCATATTTATCACCCAAATCAACAGCATTATAAAAAAGGCGTTTTGGAATCGGTTTCAGATCACGACCTTTGGCCATAATCTTATCATAAACTTTCTCCAACAATCTGGGAACCGTTGTAAGCAGGTGCGGTTTAATTTCCAGAATATTGGCAGCTATGGTTCCCATATTTTCAGCATAATATACCGAAACGCCGAGATACATGAGAATATAAATATTTGTCCTTTCGTACACATGACACAGAGGAAGATAGCTAACCGCCTTACAGTGTTCATCAACAGGAAAAATATGATACAAACTCATTACATTACTAAGAATGTTTTTGTGAGAAAGCATCACCCCTTTGGGATTTCCGGTTGTGCCTGAAGTATATATAATTGTAGCGACATCTTCCGGATAAACCGAAGCTTTAATCTCTTCCAGCTTAATTGGCAACGCATTTACTTTACCCAATTCAATTAATTCCTGCAAATGAGGAACATCATCAAAATGTTTAAAGGTATACAGCCCCTTAATATTAGGAACATCGGGAACAATATGCTTTATTTTTCTGTAGAGATCCCATCCTGAAACAAAAATATAAAGCACTTCTGAGTGCTCAAGAATAAACCGGTAATCTTTTTCACTGATTGTAGGGTAAATGGGCACATGGATGGCTCCCATTTGTAAAATAGCCATATCCAGAATATTCCATTCGGGCCTGTTGGGTGAGATTGTTGCAATCTTATCACCCTTTTTAACACCCAGCTTCATTAAGCCATAACTAATGTTATCAGCCATTTGCCGGATTGTTTTAATGTCAAATTTCTCCCATTTTCCATCAACCTTACCTGCCAAAACATCTTCCTTATGAAGAAATGATTCTTCATAGTGATCAAGGAGATCAAAAAGTCTTCTAACTTTCATGGTTAATCTTTTATTCTTTATGAAATACTGTAGCACTAGCCTGTGCAGTAGGCATAATCACTAAATCATTAATATTTACATTCGACGGTAGCGATGTTACAAAATAAACTACATCAGCAATGTTTTCAGGGTGTAATGGTTCAAAGCCCTTATAAACAGCATCCGCTTTATCTTTATCGCCTTTGAACCTTACAATTGAAAATTCCGTTTCCACAGCGCCGGGTGCAATTTGCGTTACTTTTATTCCATGATGAACCGTATCAATCCTGATACCTTTGGTTAAAGCATCAACAGCATGTTTTGTTGCACAGTAAACCCCTCCGTTCGGGTACACTTCTTTTCCTGCAATTGAACCGATGTTCACTACGTGGCCTTTTTTTCTTTGAACCATTCCCGGTAATACCGCTCTACTGATGTACAACAACCCTTTAACATTTGTATCAATCATACGTTCCCAATCGTCTGTATCTCCATCCTGAATGGTTGACAAACCTACAGCCAATCCCGCATTATTAATCAGAACATCAATTTCCGACCAATCGGAAGCCAGGTTTTCTATAGCCCTATTTACTTCCGCACTGTTCCTCACATCAAACACCAATGGAAGAACATCAACATGATGCTTTTCCTTAAGTGTTTCAGCAACTTCTTTCAGACGTTCATTACGCCTTCCTGTTAGTATTAATTTGTGTCCTTCCTGAGCAAATTTCTCGGCACATGAATATCCTATTCCACTTGTAGCTCCTGTAATCAGAATTGTTTTTTGCATGGATTATTTTTTGATTATGCTGCTAATATAAAGAATTTATTTTTCATCAATTATTCATTGCCAAATGGCAATACAAAGATCTGTATTTCAGATTATAACAACAGTTAATATTTATAAATTAATGTGAAACCGAACCCCTCCCATAACCCAGATGCCCGGCAACAATACACTTCCAGTATCATGATATCTTTGATTCAGCAAGTTGTTTGCCTGAAGATATATTTCAAATTTGTCTAGCTGATACATCAGTTTAGTATCGAGCAAGAAAACTGTTTCATAAGGTTTAAGTTGAGAAGTTTCATAATCCAGATAACTACCGTTTCTTTTCTCCAGCTTAAATGTAACAGAAGAAGTAAGTCGATGAAGTAATCGGTTCATCATAAATAAGCTGACATCATGTTTTAAATAATCAAGTGCGTAAAGTGAGATATATCCTGAAGCGTTCTTATCACTCTGAAGAAATGTATAATTTAAACCCAGTGATTGCACAAAACTGTTTTTGGAAACCGACTGATAAACACCTGCAAAAGCAATTCCATAAGTATTAAGACGGGTAAGGTTTTCACTACTCCATTTCTCATCTGGTGATGTTTTGACCCAATCAATCATGTGCACACCTATCCGATCAAATATTGATGCTGTTACAAAAAAAGTACGCGAGAAATATTTGATCCCTGTTTCTATACCGGTTATTTGTTCCGGTTTTAAATCAGGATTACTCACATGATCTGGACCTTCATAATATAAGTCCGTAAAAGTAGGTAATCGAATGGCCCTGTTTACCGATGCAAACAGTTGATATGAAACGGATAAACCATAGCTTAAATTCAAACCCGGAGAGAAAAACACTCCAAACATATTACTGTAAAACAAGTTAAAGCCCGCAGATACTGTGAAGTTCTCCTTTGAATACAATTGATTTGCATTCAGATTCAATTCATTCCTTTGAGCGCTGTTAGTGTAGTAAGCCTGAGGATCACACAAAGAGTGTAAAGTGTCTGCCATAAGGGTTCCCAACACATTGCTTATAATATAATCTCTTTTGAACGATACTGACATCGCCGTTTTTCCAAATAATGAAGAAAAATGCATCTGTCCTTTTCCAAACAACACATCGGTTCTATGAAAATTCGGACCTGTATAAGGAAAAAATCCATAAGGGGTTCTGTACCCCGCACTATCCTGCCCCATCACATACCAGTTACCCTCTTTCTCATACCAGTTTGTTCCCTGCCGGAACAATTCAAAACGATCGTACATTCTTCTCCATGAAACTGCTCCATTCCATTTCACTTTTCTTCCGGATCCTATGCTAAGTGAAGAAAACAAGTTTCGGGTATGTTCAAACTGATCAGGATATTGAGCTGTATAAAAGCCATTGGCTCCGTAGGCCTTATCCTGATAAGATACTTGTAACTGAACACGGGTTAATCTATTCTGATAAACAGACTGATGAAACAGACCTGTTGCTTTAAAGTCCGTATCCTTTTGATAGCCATCAGATTTACTGTATCGGACTGATGTGAGGTTTCTGATTTTTCCCAGAATGTAATTACCTGAAACCAAACCCGAAAACAATCCATACTGACCTCCTGTTAAATGAAAACTAATATTATTGACACTATCGGGTTCGGTGATAATATTTATCCCTCCTGAAAAGGCATTTGGTCCGAACCATCTTGAAGCCGGTCCCTGAATTACTTCAATCTTCTTAATATTGTCGGGAGCAAGAGAAAAATCCAAAGTGTTATGACCTGTTTGCGGATCATTTATCGGAATTCCATTAAGCAAAATAACATTCTGATCAAAAGAACCTCCGCGAATACTCAAATCTGACTGAACGCCAAAAGGCCCACGGCTACGAACATCAAAACCACTGAATTGGTTTAAAACACCTTCAACATTATTCAAAGGAAATCTATTGATTTCTTTCTGGTTCAGAACCTGAATAAATCTTCCTGATCTATCAAGCAAAACGGGGTTTGCCGAAGATGTAATTTTAACTTCGGATAACTTGATTATTGTATCGTTTTGAGAAAAAGCTGTAAAAAAAATACCTACAAAAAGAAGTGTCGCAATAAATTTCAATTTCATATACTAAAGTTGAAAAGGCGGCAAAACTAAAGATTTTTTCCAGAATGGTTCTGAGCAAAATGTAGAACTCAGTTATTTGTTTTGTACTATTTTGTTGAAGCCTTCAATTGAACGTACTTTATTCAGCAGTGCTTTTTTGTCGAGAAAGTTTGAATACTGCAATTTCTGGTACCATTTCCCTGCCTCATCAAACTTACCTTCCTGAATTAAAATTTCAATAATATTCTCATAGAAAACTCCAAAGGGATAATCAGGGTAAAGTTTTACAATACGCTCAAACATACCGAGGGCATCGGCTGTTTTATTTACCCGGTACGCATCATAAGCGGCATTAATATAGCGGTTCATATTCTCGTCTAATACGAGACCATACAGAGTAAAACAATGATCTTTACAATCTTCAACTACATTAACATACCGGGTTTTCTTATCCAGAACAGGGAAAGTCAGGAAAAAGGTTTTCTGCTCTCCTTTCCATTTAAAATGATACACATCAGGGCAATGAGGGAGACCCGATTCTTTCGACATATAAGTTCTGATTCCTGTTACAAGATCCTCAATAAATACCTTACGATTAACACAAAAATAACCCTCGTCTGACTTATTTTCTACTGAAAGAACCAAAACCAGAGAATCTGAATAAGCAGCAGCCGAAACTACAGTTATTGGATGGGTTGACACTGTAAAAAAGGGATCATGCTGAACTTTTTGTGCCAGAATAATCACAGGTATTATGACAAATAATACAGAAAAAATTGCGCGTTGTTTCATAAGCATAACTAAACGAAAGAGCCACGGACTATTCCGTGGCTCTTTGTATAATAGAAATTATAAATAATTATTTTCCAATCTTGAAATCAAGACCTAAAGAAACACCAAAAGTACTCTTTTTGTAAGTTGTTTGATAAGGAACTGAACTATATGTATAATCATAAGTTTTAGGTTGGTACATTGTATAGTAACCACCTAATTGTACAGTAACATTATCATTAATTTTATATGCACCACCAGCACCAACAGTATTTGTATTCAGGCTAAATCCTAAATCACTCTGATAAGACTGGTTAACACCGGTAATCGTCATTAAATAACCAGCGCTCAACAACAAGTTTGGTGTAACATTAAATTCTGCACCCAAACCATATTCCTGATAATTTTTACCTACAGTACTTTTAACATCTTTCCAACCAGTGTTTCTGTCACCATAAAAATGTGCACCACCCTGGAGGCTAATCATATCATTCACTTTATAGCTAACTCCGATAGATAACATAGAAGGCATATCAGCATTTATTTTTTCACCGTCAGGGAACATATAGATTGGGGTTCCATCTGTGTTCAAACCAATCATGTAACCTTTTCCTGCAGGTGTTGAATTGGTTAATGACATGTGGGTAATGAACTCATATTTTAAACCAATATCAAGTTTTTTATCCATTAAAGTCAGATTTGCTCCAAAAATAGGGGTAAATCCGTGTCCTGTTTGTGTAACATCAATTTGTTGATCAGCCATTAATTTTGCAGCAGCATATAACTGCATTGCCTGTGCCGTTAATGAACTTGAAACCCCATAGAAAGAAGTTTGAGCTGATGACAATGTCATGGCGTCAATCTGAGCCTGTGAAAATCCAAATGCCAAAAGAGCTCCCTCAAAAGTTGCTCTTTGAGTAGCTGTCATAACATTATTGCTTACAGCCTGATCAAAAGTCATACCAGCAACCGTTGCTCCGGAACCAACCCAGTTTTGTAAACCATTACCTGCGGATGTTGCACTAGTAGCACCAGCTGTTGCCTGATCGCCAACATTATTCATAAAATCATCAGCGCGAACATAACCTGAAGCTGTTTTATATTCAATATCCTTTACGTATCCTGAATAAGAATTCTTGGCCATAACATAGCGAACACCACCATAAAGTGATAAGTTTTCTGAAACTTCAAAACTTACACCAGCTTGTAAACCAAAATAAACTGAAGTTCCTTTCAGATACATATCCATCTTATAACCGGTTACTCCCATACTTGAAAATGAAGTCCAAGATGCAGCAATTGGAATTTCGGCCATTGGAATACCAGCAGCAAATTCGGCACCACCACCACCACCAATAGGCATAAATCCAGCTGAAAATGCCCAACGTCCTGTTTTATAAGCCACATAAACATCAGGGAAAATAGGAGCTGAAACTTTTCCTTCGTAGGTTTTATTATTCAATAATGAAAAAGTACTGGTAAGGGTTTGTGTTTGAAATATTGTCTGATTACTCAAAGAAATATGAAGTCCGTCAGAAAGCTTAGTAAGTGCTGCAGGATTATAATAAACAGCATCTATACTGGTAGAGGCATCGCGAACAAGCATACGTGCCCATGCTGCACTTTGGTTTGTGTTGGTTACCAAACCACCTGCATAACTCAGGTTTATTGCTAACATCATTGCCAGCATGGTAATTGTAATTTTTCTCATGGTAAATAAATTTGGTTAATATTGATGCTAATTTATAAAAAATTAAACATGAACCCCTTGGATTCAAAAAGAAATTTATACACAAGGAATCATATTGAGGATATCTTTACCTATCAACCAAATAATCAAAAAATTAAACCAGAAACCTTTTTTGAATTTTAAATCCTAAAAGTCAGTTTTATGAAATAAACTGCTGAAGCCATTTTCTGGAATTTACAAAGGCTTCAATCCACGGGGTAACTTCGTCTGCTGATCTGTTTTCAGGATAATGTGCCCATTGCCATGGAAAAACAGAGCGCTCCAAATGAGGCATCATAGCCAAATGACGACCATTATTGGAACAAATAGCAGCTGCCGACCAGTCTGAACCGTTTGGATTACCCGGATATAATTCATAACTATAGGACGATGGAATATGGTATTTATCCTTGTAATAAGGAAAGCTAAACTTTCCTTCCCCATGAGCAACCCATACTCCTAAACGGTTCCCAGCCAATGAATGCAACATCACAGAATTATTCTCATGAATATTAACATTGATAAATCCTGACTCAAACTTTAATGAATCATTCAACTCCATTTCAACAGGTTCGGGATGTTCGGGATAAATCAGATTGAGTTCAACCATCAACTGACAGCCATTACAAATTCCCAGACTTAGCGTATCCTGTCTTTTATAAAAATTATCCAATGCACTTTTAGCCTTATTATTATACAAAAAGGCACCAGCCCACCCCTTTGCTGAACCCAGCACATCGGAATTTGAGAAACCACCAACAAATACTATAAAACCAACATCCGACAAATCCTCTTTCCCACCAATCAGATCCGTCATGTGAACATCTTTAACATCGAAACCGGCCAAATAAAGTGCATAGGCCATTTCACGGTCACCATTAACTCCCTTTTCTCTGATAATGGCTGCTTTAGGTCTTTTTAAATCCTTTCTTATGTCAATGCCATAACTCGATTTTAACCCTGAAAAAGATCTGCCAAAATGAAACTGAAGATCCTGTTTTTTGTAATTCTTATAACGATCGTAGGCGTTATTACCCGAGGTTTGCTTTCTATCCAGAAGATATGACGTTTCAAACCAAATATCACGATAATGATTTATGTCAAAAATATGTTTCTGATCTTGATATTCAACACTTAAATGATGACTTTCCGTTACTTTTCCCAAAAGGGTATATGAAACATCATTTTTTTCCAACAACAGTTTTGTTTCATCTATATTTCCAACCTGAAGAACAACTGCCGGTTTTTCACTAAAAAATATTCGGATAATATCTTCCGAACCTAGATCATCCAGATTAACTTCCATTCCGTATTCAACATTGGGGAAATTCATTTCCAACAAAGTGGTGATCAGCCCTCCTGAAGAAACATCGTGTCCTGATAAAACCTGATTCTGCTTGATAAGTGTCTGAACCCCACAAAAAGCTCTCTTAACCCAGGCTGCATCATTAACCTGCGGGGCTTTACTTCCTACCTTGTTTCTTACCTGGGCAAAACTGCTTCCACCCAGTTCAAATGCTGAATCAGTGAAGGGAATATAAATTAATACACTTTCGGCAACAGGCTGAAGATTCGGTTTAATCACTTTTTTAACCTCATCAACACCTGATACAGCTGTAATAATAACCGTTCCGGGAGCATAAACTACAGAACCATCATTATATTTTTGTGTCATTGAAAGTGAATCTTTTCCTGTGGGAATAGGAACTCCCAACTCAATAGAAAAGTTACTTACCGCCTGAACGGCCTGATACAAACGCGCATTCTCACCAGCATTTCTTGCAGGCCACATCCAGTTTGCACTTAAAGCAACACCAGACAAGCCATGAGACAACGGAGCCCAAACCAGATTTGTTAACGATTCTACAATGGCTAGTCTGGAACCGTTAGCAGCATCTGATAATGTTGCAGCAGGAGCATGGCCTAAAGCAGTAGCCATCCCTTTTTCACCACGATAATCCAAAGCCATAACGCCAAGGTTGTTCAACGGAAGCTGCAAGACTCCTGTTGTTTGCTGCAATGCAACTTTCCCGGTTACCGACCTGTCAACTTTATTCGTCAGCCAGTCTTTACAAGCCACGGCCTCAAGGCGCAACACACTCATCAAATAATTTTCCAGATGAAATATGGTATACTTGGGTTCCGAAAAAGTACGCTGTTCGGCATAATCCTCAAGAACCGTAACAGGTGGTTTCCCAAACAAATACTCCATTTTCAGGTTTAACGGATGTTGATTATCTTCGGTTCGAACCAAAAATGTATTACCTTTCCGAACCTCGCCTACTTTATAAATAGGTGCACGCTCACGGGCAGCAATATTTTCAACCTCTTCAATATCCTTCTTCTTGACAATTAGCCCCATACGTTCCTGAGATTCATTACCCAGAATTTCTTTAAATGAAAGCGTTGGATCGCCTAGGGGAAGTTTATTAATTTCAATCACCG
The DNA here is from genome assembly GCA_016936505.1 of Bacteroidales bacterium. Taxonomy (GTDB): domain Bacteria; phylum Bacteroidota; class Bacteroidia; order Bacteroidales; family F082; genus Sulfidibacterium. The sequence goes on from JAFGXS010000082.1 coordinate 65,208, forward strand.
CTCCTACATCCTCAACTAACTCCGACAAACTGTTTAAATGTCCTCCGGCGCCATGATCGTGAATGGAAACAATGGGGTTTTTTGGCGATTCCACCATTGCCCGAATAGCATTTGAAACACGCTTCTGCATTTCGGGGTTCGAACGCTGAACCGCATTCAGCTCGGCACCCTGACTATAATGCCCTGTAGCAACCGATGAAACAGCTCCCCCACCCATTCCTATTCTATAATTATCACCACCCAAAACAACGATCAAATCACCTTCTTCAGGAACATCTTTTTGTGCATCGACTTTTAGTCCATAACCCACACCTCCGGCCTGCATAATTACTTTATCAAAAGCAAAAGTTACACCGTTTTCTTCGTGCTCAAAAGTATAAAGGCTACCGTTAATAAGTGGTTGTCCAAATTTATTTCCAAAATCTGATGCACCGTTTGAAGCCTTTATCAAAATATCAGAAGGGCTTTGATATAACCATTTTCGGGCAGGAACCTTATTTTCCCAATCGCGTGAGCTATCAAGTCTGGGATATGAAGTCATATAAACAGCAGTACCGGCAAGCGGAATACTTCCTTTTCCTCCTGCCATTCTATCTCTAATTTCTCCGCCACTTCCAGTGGCAGCCCCATTAAAAGGCTCAACAGTTGTGGGAAAATTATGGGTTTCGGCTTTTATCGAAAGTACCGATTCAACCTGTTTTACTTCAAAAAAGGAAGCTTTATCACCTGATTTCGGAGCAAATTGCTCAATTACCGGACCTACAAGAAAGGCAACATTATCTTTGTAGGCTGATACTAAAAATTCAGGATGGGCCTTAGATGTTTTTTTAATCAGAGCAAAAAGACTATCTTTCATTTCTTTTCCATCAATCACAAAACTTCCGTTGAAGATTTTATGACGGCAATGTTCTGAATTAATCTGGGCAAAACCATAAACTTCTGAATCGGTTAACTTACGACCTATGTTTTTACTCACTTCTTCAAGGTATTGAACCTCGTCTTTACTCAGAGCTAAACTTTCCTCTTCATTATATTTATTAACCTCATCAATGGACCGAATGGGATCAACGGGTCTTCTTATCTTAAACGCTTCCTGATCGAGATTATGATACAATTGCTGTAACATGGGATCGTAATGAGCCTTTGATTTTTCCGTACGCTCAAACGATTCTATCCTGTCTATTGCTCTAATACCCATGTTTTGGGTAATTTCTACAGCATTTGTACTCCAGGGCGTAATCATTTCCTGTCGCGGACCAATAAACCAACCCTCAACTTCCTCGGTCATACAAAGCCTTACATCACCAAAAAGCCACGACAATTTCCTATGATCTAACTGTGATAAATGTTCTTCTGTGTGAACAAGATAGTAATCTTGTTGATCATTTGAATAAAAGTATATCATAGCTCTGCAATTAAAGGCTTCGGGCACAAATATATAAAATGAGTGAATCTTTTAGCGAGCCGGCTCCATTAATTTTTTCAGAATTAATTAACAATCCCCTCAGTTCATTCCAAGATCATTATCTTAATAATTTAAAATTTTATGTTTCGTTTTTTAGACTTATCTAAAAATAATTTTATTTTTGATAAAAAATTATCATAATGACCTTTGCTGAACAGGATTATATTAAAGCCATTTTCCAGCTTGAAGAAGAAAGGAACAACACAATCCTGACCAATGATTTGGCTGCCAGATTGGGAACAAAAGCCTCATCGGTAACGGATATGTTTAAGAAACTTGAAAAAAAGAACCTCATTATTTACAAAAAATATCAAGGCGTTAAACTGAATGAAGAAGGACGGAAAGCAGCATTAAAATTAATTCGGAAACACAGACTTTGGGAAACCTTTCTGGTTAAATCTCTTGGGTTTGGATGGGAATCGGTTCATGAAATAGCTGAACAATTAGAACACATAGAATCTGATGAGTTAATTGAACGGCTGAATCAGTTTTTGGGATATCCTGCATTTGATCCGCATGGCGAACCCATTCCTTTGGAGAAAGGAAAAGTTTGGGAAGCAAAAAGCCAAAAACTATCTGAAGTTGAGCCGGGTAACGAATACATTTTGGATTCAGTTGTACAACCTAATGATGAATTTTTAAAATACCTGAATAAAATAAACCTACTTATTGGAACAAAGTTCAGAATAAACAGCAAGGAATCATACGATGACTCGCTTCAGATACAGATAGAAGACCAGATTCATGTTTTATCGAAAGATACAACTAACAATTTAAAAGTAAGAAAACATGGAGCATAAGCATACAAAATCACTGGAAGAAGTTCACTCATCCATTGATACTTCCAAACAAAAAAGTAAACTCAGAAAGTTATTGGCCTTTATGGGACCAGCGTACCTCATCAGCGTAGGATATATGGACCCGGGGAACTGGGCTACAGATATTGCCGGAGGTAGTCAATTTGGATACCAGTTGATATGGGTATTACTAATGTCAAACATTATTGCTCTTTTGTTACAAAGTCTCAGTGTACGCCTGGGTATTGTCAGAGGAAGAGACCTCGCACAGGCTTGCCGCGAAACCTACCCAAAATCAATAAATTACATCTTATATTTTTTGACTGAAATCGCCATCATTGCGACCGATTTAGCAGAAGTGGTCGGAATGGCTATAGGACTAAAGTTACTCTTCAAGATCCCTTTAATCTGGGGTGTTGTCATTACATTTTCCGATACGCTTATTCTGATGTTTCTCATGAACAAAGGAATGAGAAAAATGGAAGCATTTATTCTTTCGTTGGTAGGAGTAATCGGGATGGCTTTTTTTGTCGAAATCTTTTTTGCCCAGCCCGATGTAACTGAAATTGCCAAAGGCTTTATTCCCAACTTACCCAACAGCACTGCTCTTTACATAGCAATTGGTATTATTGGCGCGACTGTTATGCCACATAATCTGTATCTCCATTCCTCGCTGGTTCAGACCCGAAAATTTTCACGAACAAGATTAAAGGTGAGTGAAGCCTTAAGGTTTAACTTTTTCGATTCGGCTATCGCCCTGAATATGGCATTTTTTGTAAATGCAGGAATCCTGATTTTGGCAGCCGCAACTTTTTACAAAGCCGGAATGTTCAATGTTTCTGAAATACAGGATGCATATAAGTTTCTTGAACCCATGCTGGGAACACAATGGGCAGCATTACTTTTTGCCGTTGCCCTGATTGCCGCCGGACAAAGTTCAACTTTAACAGGAACTTTAGCCGGTCAAATTGTAATGGAAGGTTTCATTAATTTCAGAATTCATCCGTGGGCAAGAAGAATGATTACACGGACGCTGGCTATAATTCCCGCTGTATTTGTACTCATATATTACGGAGAGTCCTACACGGGGAAATTATTGGTTCTGAGCCAGGTGGTTCTCAGTTTGCAATTGGGCTTTGCAGTTATCCCATTGATTCACTTTGTTAGCGACAAAAAAGCTATGGGACAGTTCGCCATCAAACCTGTCGTCAAAATCCTTTCGTGGCTGGTTGCTGCTGTTATTGTTGGTCTGAACCTTCAGTTAGTGATCGATGAAATACAATCGTGGTTAAAGTCATCCGGCAATCCCTGGATAATCTTTTTAGTTGTGATCCCCATTGTTTTGTTTCTGCTTTTCGTTTTAGTATATCTGGTGGTCATACCGATCCTCAAACAAGCAAAAGACAAAGAAATGGAATTTATCCACAGAACCATAAGCATTAATCCTGATATTGAAAAACCGCTTTATAAAAAAGTTGTTGTTGCGCTGGATTTTTCAAAAGCTGACGAAGCAGTTATTCAACATGCTTTGGCGACTGCCGGAAATAGTGCCGAGTACATGTTTCTTCACATTGTTGAAAGTGCCACAGCTTTGGTTTTTGGAGACGAAACAGACGATTTGGAAACCAGTAGCGACGATAAACTTCTACAGGCATACGCCCACGGACTAAAAGAAAAAGGATATCGAATTGAAACCAGAATTGGTAACGGAACTCCAAAAAATGTGATCCCCACTATTTCGGAAGAATACAATGCAGAGCTTTTAGTTATGGGAGCACATGGCCATGGTTGGTTTAGAGATTTCCTCTTTGGAACAACTATTGAATCTGTAAGACATAAAGTAAAAATACCGGTTCTGATTGTCAGAAACAATTAAAAGTTAAATAGCCAAAAACTATATTGACATCTATGTTGCCCGTAATTTTTTCCTGAATATGTTTTTGGTTAAACATATTCAGGAATTGTCTTATAAATTTCTTTTTGTTAACCTCAAACATCTATTTTTTTTTGTAATTATAAAACGTATTTTTAAAGGAGTCACTAGAATAATATTTTCGAGTAACAGGACCTTTAAAATATCCCGTAACAACATCTCCGCTTTCATCAATAAAGTCAAATTCAACCTCAACCTCATCTACTGTTCCTGAGATCTTTGCATAACCACCTTCAATGTATAAATCAATCCCGTCTTCGGCATAAATATCATAATTCAAAACCAATTAAGCAAAAAAAATTGTTCCAGGTAAATCATAAGAGTTATAATCGTCATTAACAGGATAATTACCTGCCTTCGGAAAATCCGAGGTAGCAGCGGCAAACTCAACCAAAATTGCAGAACCTCTTCCTATAATAGAATCAATATCATTTTCACCTGCATATATATTAAACGTGGGTGAAAAGAAGACAAAATCAAAAAAATATGAATCTTCTCCCGATAATTTCGAATATTCCATTACATAAAGCTGAGAAAGCTTAATATCCTCTCCATGGTAGGTTATGTGGTTGGTATTAATTTCAACAGGGTTTTGAATATCCTCAAGAATAAAATATAATGCTAATCAGCATCAATAAAAATAAAGTTCTCAATAACTTTTTCATAGGTAAAGGGGTTTATTGGGTAAATACTTCTTTCAAATCGGAAAAACTTGAAGCCCTATGAAAGCAAAAGGGGTCTTTTCAAAGGTTCTCAATAGTTAATTTCTTATTACAAGACAAATAAAAATCAGACTAAAAATTACGCCTTCAAAAAATTTATACTCAATTTAAATAATCTAAAACAAAATAAAAAGCCCCCTAT
>JAFGXS010000013.1 GCA_016936505.1 Bacteroidales bacterium
AGCCCAGGTGGCGGAACTGGTAGACGCGCATGGTTGAGGGCCATGTTCCTATTTCTGGAGTGCAAGTTCGATTCTTGTCCTGGGCACCAAAGAGTGATGACTAAAATTCAATTCTCGTTCTTATTTTAAACTCATCATTCAATAAAAACTTTAGCCCACGTGGCGGAATTGGTAGACGCGCTACATTCAGGGTGTAGTGACCGCACGGTCGTGAAAGTTCGAGTCTTTTCGTGGGCACAATCCCTTGTCAGTTTCTGGCAGGGGATTTTTGTTTTAACACATCCTATAATCTCCTGATTAGCTTCTTAAGAGTATTAACAGTTTTCACCATAATTACAGAACATTCAGCATTTCTTGCAATTTGAAATGCATCTGATTTTTCCATATTCTTAGGTGCACTGTTCTCGGTTTCTTTCCCCACTATCAACAAGTCAAATTCTTTTGATCTGTTGATTAAATCTTCTTTCGGATCGTTGCTTTGAATGAGTGAAATGTCGTACAATGCAGTTGAATTAAGATTTTCAAGCGATGCCAGTATCATCTTGTCGGCCTTGCTTTTTTGTCTTTTTGAATAGTCCTCTGGCAAGTATCCCAGCAGAACGATTTTTGAATTGTACTTCTCAGCAATAGCAGTAGCGCTCATCAGCATAAGGTGCATGTGTTTTAAATCATGAACATAAAGGGCTATTTTTTTTGGTTTAAAGCTTTCTAGCTCATGTTTCAGGTTAAGGATAAGTATGTCGTTGGCTGCTGCTGCAATTACCTGACTTGCTATAGAAGGTTGGTCATCTTTTGGAACCGGTGGAAAACCTAAAATAATCAGATCGCTTTTTTCTTCCTGAGCTACATTTACAATGCCTGCATAGGTTTCTCGGGAAGCACGGATGATAGGTTTTACATTGATGTTGAAATCTTTAGCCAGCGTGATTCCTCTTTTTATTACATCCAGAGAAGGACCAGCCTCAGTCAAAGCATCATAAAAATTCATTTCTGAAGGTGTATTCTTAATTGCCAACACGACAATTTCACCTCCTTTTTTTGCCATAAGCGTGTTGGAAAGGGTAAGTAATGCTCTTTGTGTGTCAGGGTTTGACATGGGAACCAATACTTTGTTTCTTGTGAAAAAAGAAAACTTTTTATTACTTTCAAGGATGATATTCAAGCCTTCACGACCACTTTTTTCCCTTTTACGCGAATAGAGAAAATAAACTACAAGTCCGATGATGGCCAGTTGTTGTCCAAAGGCAAGAGAAACAATATCAAGTGTCAGTAATAAGCCTATATTAATAACAAACGTAATTTGTGGCAGATAGTGTTTCCACCTGGCTTTAGGTTTTAATTCAGGATTTTTTTTATAAATTTTTCTCATGGCCAGCGAAACCGGAAGCAATGAAAATAACAGGCAAAAGTTTGCTGCTTTGGCTATGAACTCAAGATTGAAGAATATAAGTACCAATGATACCAAAACAACTCCTGCGATCAAAGCTGCGATAGGTTGTTTTGTTTTATCACTTAGCTTCCCAAGAACATCAGGAAAAAACCGATCTTTTCCCATTACGTAGGTTTGTCGGCTTTGTGATAGAACCGTGCTGCTTAAGGCTCCCAGCGAAGCTAATACTCCGCCTAGTGAAATAACGATCCATCCTTTTCCTCCAAAAATTTTATCAGCAACTAATACTAATGGAGCTTTGCTTTGAGCCAGTGTTTGCCAGGGCACGGTCATGACGGCTGCAAAGGCAATCAGTAAATAAATAGTTATGCTGATGAGCATGGATAACTTCATTGCTTTTGGAATCGTTTTATCAGGACTGATGATTTCGTCTGCATTATTGGCAATAAGCTGGTAGCCAAAAAAAGAAATATAAATAATGGAAATGGCTGAAAAGGTTCCGCTCCATCCTTTTGGAAATACAGGTGTGATGTTTTGATCGTTCAGGTGAAAGAAAGAAAGTACAATCAGGATCAACAAAATTCCAACATTACCCCAAACAACCCAGGTCTGGAAACTATTACCTTTTTTGCTGCCACCAGAAGAGAACAGAAATAATATTCCGATTAAAAGAGTAACGATTACTGCAAAGCTTCTGGAAATATAGGATGGCAATGTACTACCCAGTAATGAAACTGCATATTCGGCAAAACCAATGGCATAAAGAGCACTGGCAAAAACACTTCCCAGAGCAAGAAACCATCCTGTTGTGAATCCTCCAAAGCTTCCTAAAATGTCGTAAGAATAAGTGTATCCACCACCGGCTCTTGGAATTATCTTGCTTAATTCTGAGTACATCAGTGTCGTAAAAAATGCAAGAATTCCGGTAATAAGATACGTGAGTATTACAGAAGGTCCTGCCTGATTGGCTGCAACACCAATAAGAACATAAATACCTGCACCCATAAGGGCTCCCACACCTAATGTTGTTGCACCAAAAAGTCCGGTATTGCGTTCAAATTTGGGCGGGCTGATTTTCTTATCAAAAAGGGCCTGGATATCTTCAGCCATAATTTTAAATTTTTGCTAAGATAAAGCAAAAAATATGGAATTTCTTAGATAAAAGGACTTAAATGCTCAGGCTTTGGACGATAGATACCACGCGACAGTTTGATTCAAAGCATTGTCAAGATTAACCCGGGGAGTGTAGTTGAAGTGGCTTTTAAGTTTTTTAATGCTGAAATGATAATCTTGTCCTCCGTTGTTGATGCGGTATGGGGTTAAAAAAGGTTCCTTTTTTAATTTGAGTAAGCCGTGGAAGAAAAAGGAAAGTTTGGCAGCTGCCATTGCAATGGAATAGGGGATTGAAGTTTTGGGCAATTGTAGATTGAGATGTTTGGCCAGTGCTGAGTTGAATTCATGCCAGGTAATGTCAAGTCCGTCGGTTGCAAGATATGCATTACCTGCTGCTTTTTCTTCAAGAGCTGCTAACATAAAAATATCGATCAGGTTCTCCACAAAAATAGGGCAGGTTTTACTTTTTCCATGATTTACTTCTGCAAATTTTCCACTTAGCAAGGCGTCGATGTATTTTGAAATAAAGGTGTGGTCGTTAGGACCGTAAACATTTCCGGGTCTGACAGCAGAAATCTGCATTTTTGTTTGATTTGCAAAATCCCATAGCCATTTTTCAGCCATCCATTTGGTTTGTGCATAAGGGATGAGTTTTTCTGCAACCGGAGAATCTTCATCCATATTTTCTGTTCTGAAACCGTGAAATGCTACAGTGCTTATGTAAATGAAACGTTCAACACCTGCTTCTGATGCTGCTTTGGCGATATTTTGAGTTCCATGAAAGTTTATATTCTCAAAAAGTTGGTATGGACCCCAGTCTGCTGCGAGCCCGGCCACATGAAAAACTTTTTTTACCCCTCTAACAGGTTCTTTCAGTGTTTCGGGTTGAGTAATATCACCGTAAAACAGTTTTACAGGCAGCTCTGAAAGAAAGCCTAAATCAGATGTTTTTCGAACGAGAACCTGCACCTCATAGCTTTCATTAACCAGTCGCTTGCAGAGGTTGCTTCCAATGAAACCATTTCCGCCAGTAACCAAAACTTTTTCCATTATCTGAAGTATATGATGAATAAATCGGTGAGTACACCAATGGAAATATGGATTAGAAATACATACCAGATGGATCGGCTTCGCAAGGCAATAATTCCAAATAATATGCCTACAAAAATAGACCCTATAATTTCGCCTTCAGGTTTATCTATGTGGACAAGGCAAGAAGAAATGGTTTGGATAAGAATAGCATTAATATCACCGAAACGTTTTCTCAATCCAAAAAGGAGAAAGCCTCTGAAAAAGAATTCCCAAGCAACATAATAAAGAAGGATGTAGGCTAATTCGTAAGTGAATAGCCCATGCTGATTGGTTAGAAAGCTTTTGGCGAGTGGATATTCGGCTCTTACATCTGGCATTTTAGATGAAAGATATATTATGGGAACAACCACAAAAGGTATTGTAATGAGCCATTTGGCGCCATATTTAACATCACCCAATCCCCATCCAAAATCATAAAGAGATTTCTTTAATCCAAATTTGATGTATAAGGCGGGGAGAATAAACATCAGTACAAAAAAGACAGCAAACTGCCAGTAACGGGCCAGAATATCGCCATTTACAAGAGTTTTAGCAGAAGGAAAATAGTCATAAAAATATTGCGGATAACCATGATAACGGTATAAAGTTAACAAAACCGGAGCGCTTAACAGCAATACATAGACTGGAATGTCTTTCTTCTCAAAAACTATTTTACCGCTTTTCATAGTTTCGGTGTTTTATAGTGAAATAAATTAGTCTTCGCCCATCGGTCATACAATAAACCTATTACTACAAAAGAAAAAATGGTCCATAATACTCCTGCAATCATATCAACAACATAATGATACCGACAGTAGATAATTGCAATCCATATACCGATAACAACAGGGATAAAGATATAAAACATTTTTCTGTTGTACTTGGCCATAAGTATCAATGTGCTTAGAGAAATTGCTGTGTGAAGACTTGGAAAGGCGTCAAATTTATTGGGTTCAAAAAAAGCAATGATTGCTTTAATAGGTTCTGCTAAAATATACCCGTTAAGAGTTTTGGTTTGAAGATGCATTAAGGGTTCATAAAAACGTGGTCCCATAGCCGGAAATATAAAGTATCCGATGTATGCCCCGTAGTTTATGAAAAGCAGAATAAACACACTTTTATCCAGTTCGGCAAATCGTTTCTTATTGTAAAGATAAAAGAGGATAATAAACTGAAAAGGAAAGTAAAAAAAGTAAAGCGAATACATCAGATCGGTAAGCAGGGGTGAAGCAAACTGTTCAATCCATACCGTTGGGTGAACGCCCAGTAAACGGTAATCCAGATTAGCCAGTTCAGCATCATAATCCTTTGGGTTGAAGTAGGGTAGGATCATGAAAAAGCTTTCGAACATGATGAACATGAAAATGATCGGGTAAAAGTTGATAAAAAACTTTCTGATTTTTTCCGTTACCTTGTTTTCAAAAGTTGTTCTTCTACCCAGCACTGCAACCCATACAGCGGTCCACGCACTTGCCAGCACCAACAAAGGTTTAAAGAAATAAGGATTATCCGGGATGGAATAAAGAAAGAATATAAAAATAACAAACAACATAGAAAGGTTCAGCATGTCAATCATACTGATCCCTCTTGACTTGAGAAACCGGACCATGTATTACAAATATTAAAAGTCTAACTGATAAATCCGGTACCTCTTATATGGGTCGGCTTCAATGTTTTGCAGAATGCGATTCATCATGACATTATTTTCCAGAATCCAACTGGCTTCTGCTTCCACAGCTCCGGAATTTGAAGCAGACTCGTAGAGCTTGGCGTACATCACAGTATCAATTCCTTTTAATCTGTGGCTTTCAACCAAACCCAGGGTAAGAACCCTGACCCGGCTTACTTTTTTCTTGAAATTGAGCAACTTTAAGAAGTTAAAAGGAAGTAGTTTTCCATCTCTAAAGTTGATGGTGATCTCGTTTAAGTCTGGAAGAATGGCAATAAAAGCAACAGGTTCTCCTTTATCCTCAGCTATGAACACGTAATCGGGAGTGGTAACAAACTTCAACTCCTGTGCCAGCGCCTGAAATTCTGCATCATCCATCGGAATAAAACCCCAGTTCTTTTCCCATGCCTTGTTGTAAATATGCTGTAGTTTGGGCGCTTCCTCTTTAAGCTTTTTAAAGTTTACCTTGCGAATAATAATTCCATCTCTTTTTAGGCGTTCTTCTATGTTATTGGCTAACTGAAGATATCTTTTAGGGAACTTATTTATCTGAATCCGGTAAGAAAACAGATCCATTCTCTTTTTAAATCCGGCAGCTTTGATTAAATCATCGTAATAGGTTTTGTTGTGAACCATCATTACATAAGGAGGCGTGTCAAAACCATCAACCAGTGTACCGCAGGTGTCGTTTGTCGAAGGGTTCATAGGCCCGTAAATACCTTGCACTCCTTTTTGTCTAAGCCAGTTTTTGGCTGCATCAAACAGTTTGCCGGATACTTTGGTGTCATTAACAGATTCAAAAAAACCAAAGAAACCATAATTTTCGTTCCAGTGCTTTACATAGTTTTCGTTGGTAATGGCCGCAATTCTTCCCAACACTTTTCCGCTTTCATCGGTGGCATAAAAATAAGCCGCTTCAGCATGATTAAAGAAGGGGTTTTTCTTCTGGTTAAGTGTTTCCTGCTGTATTAATCTCAGATCAGGAGCATACAATTTATCGTCTTGATAATGGGAATAAGGAAAATCAATGAATAATTTCAGATCCTTTTTTGAAGTTACTTCTTTTATTTGAATCATTATTCTTATTTTAAGGTTGCCAAATATAGAGTGATTTTCTGAAAAGAATTAACTTTTAATTAACTTTGTCGGCTTGTTTTTTCTGAACGGAATGAGCAATAATTAATTAATAACCTAAAGATGAGTTTTTTACAACAAAGATCAAAAGGATACACTGAACCCCAAAAGGCTAAAGCTGCGGGTATGTATCCTTATTTCCGGGTATTGGAATCGGGTCAGGATGCACATGTTGTTATCAACGGCCAGAGTATTTCCATGTTCGGTTCTAACAGCTACCTTGGACTTACCAGTCATCCTAAGGTCAAAGAAGCTGCAATTGCTGCGATAAAAAAATACGGAACGGGAACTGCCGGATCACGATTTTTAAATGGAACACTCGACATTCATATTGAATTGGAACACCGTCTGGCGTCGTACGTGCATAAAGAAGCTGCATTGGCATATGCAACAGGATTTCAGTCCAATCTGGGAGCTATCCCCACAGTTGTTGGACGAAACGATACCGCTGTAATCGATGAACAGTGTCATGCTTCAATTATTGATGCCACCCGTTTATCTTTTGGAAGAATTCTGAAATATCGCCACAATGATATGGAGTCTTTGGAAAAGGTACTCAAGAATCTGGATGCTACCAATGGTTCTTCAGGACTCAGGATGATTATTACTGACGGTTTGTTCAGCATGGAGGGCGATATTGCTCATGTGGATAAAATTGTTGCTCTTGCCGAAAAATATCATGCATCAGTTATGGTTGATGATGCTCATGGACTGGGTGTTTTAGGAGAAAAAGGTTCAGGTACAGCAAATCATTTCGGATTGGATGACTCTGTGGAAATGGTAGTGGGTACATTCAGCAAGTCGTTGGCCTCGGTTGGTGGTTTTATTGCCGGAAGCGCTGATCTGATTAATTTTATTCAGCACAATTCCCGTTCGTTGATATTCAGTGCCAGTTTGCCACCGGCTTCTGCCGCCAGTGTGATCGGTGCATTGGATATTATAGAAAATGAACCGGAACACATCGAACGTCTTTGGGAAAATACACATTATGCCATCAATCATTTCAAGGATCTGAAAATGGATATCGGAAGGTCCGAAACCCCGATTATTCCGATTTATATTCGTAATAATGAATTGTCGTTTATGATTTCTCAGCGTTTGCTGGCTGAAGGCGTATTTCTTAATCCCGTAATTTCACCGGCTGTTCGACCCGAAGATTCGTTGTTGCGATTCTCTATTATGGCGACTCATACCAAAGATCAGATTGATGATGCAATTGAAAAAATTCATCGTATAGGAAAAGATATGGGGATTTACGAATAAATCCCCGATTCAAGATATTTTTAGAGCCGGAACCAGTTGGTGATTTTTTCTGACTTTTCCGGTTCTTTTTTATGAAAGAATTCGTTGCTGATGGGCTCGTATCTATAATCTTTGCTCCATTCTTCATAATTCTCAGCTATCTGTTTTGTAGCGTCAATGATAATTTCAAGCTCAGAATCAGTCATAGTAGGATGGAGTGAAACTCTGATAAATCCAGGCTTTTTTGAATGATCCCCGGCATTAATCATTTCAGTTATTTTATGCGATTCCTCAGGACCAATTCCCAACAGAATATGGCCATAAGTTCCTGCACAGGCACAGCCTCCTCTCACCTGAATCCCAAAACGGTCGTTTAAAAGTTTTACAGCTAAATTGTAGTGAATATTTTCAATGTAGAAAGACATAACGCCAATCCGCTCCTTAACGTTGTCGGCAAGAATGTGCAGCCCTTTTATTTTAGAAAAACCGTAGAAGGCTTTTTCTAAAAGTTGTTTTTCCCGTTTTTCAATTATTTCAGGATTCATTTGCTCTTTTACTTCAATAGCTAAGGCAATACGCATAGCTTGAAGGAAGCCGGGGGTTCCACCATCTTCGCGCATTTCTATATTGTCGTAGTACATGTGTTCGCCCCAAGGATTAGTCCATTCTACGGTTCCGCCACCAGGATGATCAGGTGCTTTCCGACTGTACATGGCTTTGTTGAAAATTACTACTCCTGAACTTCCGGGGCCGCCGAGAAATTTGTGCGGAGAGAAAAAGATGGCATCCAGATATTCGTCTTCTTTTTCAGGATGCATATCGATCTTAACATAAGGAGCTGATGCAGCAAAATCCACAAAAGCCAGTCCACTATATTCGTGCATGATAGCTGCCAATTTTCCGTAGGGAGGAGTAACTCCCGTTACATTGGAACCGCCTGAAAATGTCCCGATTTTGATTTTTCTGTCTTTATAAATTTCCAGTTGCCTGCGAAGTTCTTCAGGGTCAACACGGTTTTGTTTGTCGGGCATGAGCAATACAACATCGGCAAAAGTTTCCAGCCAGGAAGTCTGATTGGAATGATGTTCCATATGAGTGACAAAAACTACCGGTTTTTCATCTTTGGGAGCACAAACTCCGTCTTCGTAAGTAGCACAGTTCTTGAACCCGAGAATACGCTGTAGCTTGTTTACAACACTGGTCATTCCCTGTCCTGTAGTAACTATTACGTCATTGGGACCGGCATTCACATGCTCCTTAATTTTGTATCGGGCATAATGATAAGCCCTGGTCATTAAAGTTCCGGTTTCAGTAGTTTCGGTATGTGTGTTTCCGACAAAAGGCCCTATTTCATTGGTGATTCTGTCTTCAATCGGTTTGTATAACCTTCCGCTGGCGATCCAGTCGGCATAAATCATTCTTTTTCTGCCGTAAGGTGTTTCAAAATACTGATCATAGCCGATAATGTTCTGTCTGAAAGGCTCGAAATATTGCTCTAATGATTCCATTTTATTCTGTTTTTCCTGTTTCTAAGAAAGAAAAAAGCCCTTTCCAATGAAGGAAAAGGCTGTACTATGATATTTTAATTACAACAGTTAGACTGTGTACAATTTAACATTTTATGACAACAACAGTGTTTCATTTTTTATTTGATAGCAAGCAAATATAGTTTATTTCAAACAGATGTGAAAGGTTAACAACTAATTTGGAACGTGTCAAAGAAACTATTCAAGCCAAGGATCCATATCGGTATTCGGACTGGCATAAATGTCTGTATTGTTGTACCGTAGTATGGTTTGGATCATTTCTTTTTTTGTACTTGCCTGCTTGTTTTCTGGGTCCAGATCAAGTACTAGGTCGTAATCGTTGATGGCCTTTGCCAGTTGATTTTGCTGTGCATAGATTTCTGCCCGCTCAAAGTATAATCCGGCATCTTCAGGATTGACTTCAATCTTTGCAGTAAGTTTATACAATCGACTTTCTAAATTCTGATCCTTTTCCGACATATAACTTTGAACCTTTAAATTGATCGGCAAAGATAAATTATTGTTTGCTTTTGTATGATTCGTAGGCTTGTTTTACTGACATATTGTTCATGTCCTCAATCATCTCAGCACCGGTTTTTTGAATCAGGCTGCTGGCTTTGGGACCAAAGTTTCCACCTGTAATTACAACATTGGCTTGCAACATAGCAACAAGCTGAGCGGCCTGAATACCAACTCCGTGTTCTGCCTGTTTGTTTTCCTGATTGGAATGCCAGGTTAGTTCGTCGGTTTCTTCATTGTATAATGTGAAGCCTTCGGCTCTTCCAAAGCGATCATCCATTGGAGCGTTCCAACCTTCACTTTTTGCAGAAAATAATACTTTCATTTTTTTATTTTAAGTTATGAATTGATTAATTTTTTTACGGTTTCCCAACTTTGGGTAACGAAGTCTTTCAGTATTCCATTGTCCCATTCCACGATGGTTTTTCCCTGGGTTATAGCAGCAGTAAAACTTTCATCGTAAGGAAACTCTGCTATAACCGGAATGTTTTTGCTATTTAAGAATCTTTTGAGCTCCTCTGCTTTTTCAGGATTTATGTCGGCTTTATTGATGATGCAACCTGTTTTGATTTTTAATTTTTCGATTAACTCAAAAACTCTTGATAAGTCGTGAATACCGGAAACTGTAGGTTCGGTAACCAGAACGGCAAAATCAGCTCCGGTGAGTGATGCTACAACCGGACAGCCGATTCCGGGTGAACCGTCAACCAGAAGGTATTCCACGCGTTCTTCATCGGCAATATCTTTGGCTTCTTCTCTTACTTTGGTAACCAGTTTGCCCGAATTGTCAGCAGCAATGCCCAAACGGGCATGTACCATGTAATTGTTGAACCGGGTTTGAGAGATGTAGAATTTTCCTGCTTTTCTGGGTTTCATGTCAATGGCTCCAGATGGACAAACATGGTAACAATAACTGCAACCTTCGCAGGCAATAGGATCAACACTGAAAATACCATCAGTAATATTGATTGCATCGAAATGACAAGCTTTTTTGCACTTGTTGCATCGCGTACAGTCCATCGGACGAATAGAAGCTAACTTTCCGCTGAAAAAGTCATCTTCCATTTCCGTTACAGGCTCGGTAAGCAAATGCATGTCGGCGGCGTCCACATCACAGTCAGCCAAAACCAGATTATTGCCTTCCAAAGCAGCAAAACTTCCGGTTATTGAAGTTTTTCCTGTTCCTCCTTTTCCCGACAAAACAATAATCTCTTTTACGCTTTTATCCATGATGTTATGCCGTTATAAATATTTTCCATTTCTGTTCTGATTTCTGGAATTTGTTGAAACATCAGTTCTCCTTTTGAATAAACTTCTGCAGCTTTTCTCAAGTGAGGAATCCTCCCGATGACGGGAATATTCTTTTCTGCGCAGTATTGTTCAACATCAGAATTGCCAATTCCGTGTTTATTGATGACTACTAAGGTTTTCTTGTTGAGTTCTTCCATGGTCTCTACAGCCAGTTTCAAATCGTGTAAACCAAAAGGCGTAGGTTCTGTTACCAGAATAACCAAATCACTGTCTTTAACAGCTTCCATAACAGGGCATGATGTTCCGGGAGGAGCATCGAGAATGGAAATCCAGGAATTATCAAAATGGCCCTTGGTATATTGTTTTGTTTGGTTGATCAAAGGTGTCGCCTGTTCAATACCAATGTCCAATCGACTTTCCACAAAGTGAAGATTTTCACTTAGACTGATGTGTTTGAGATCTCCCATGCGACTGTATTTCATGGGAAGTGCATTTTCAGGGCAAAGATCTGAACAGGCGTAGCAGGAATGACAAAGTTCAGGAAAAACAACAACGCTGATGCCCAGAAAGGCAAGCGCGTTAAACTCACATATCTTGGCACATCTTTTACAAAGTGTACAGGCTTCTTCATCCCATTCGGGAACCCTCCTGAATTGTTCTTCTTTGTGAACCAGGTTCCCATCCAGAAACAACCCTGAATTGGGTTCTTCAACATCTAAATCGGTGAGCACAACTTTTTGGTCCGTGCCTTTAAATTTTTCAGCAAGAAAAGTACTCAGATTAACTGAAAGCGTTGTTTTTCCGGTACCACCTTTTCCGCTGGCAATGGCTATTTGCATGAATTTAGGATTCTAATTCTTTTTTTCTTTTCTCCAAAGATAACAGTTGATTCTTTACTTCTTCAATGGCTCTTTCAATCCATAGTTTTTCATCGGTGGTTTGGCGGTTTCTGAACCCCAGTCCGTAACCACGACCCATGCCGTTTCTTTTTCCGTTATTGGTGGTTGAAGCGTTACTTCCGCAACGACCCCGACCTCTACCACTTTTAGATCCGTTTCCGTTCGGACCTGTCCCATCCTGATAAGGCATTGTTACCTCCTTTTTAACTGGATAATTATGAACATATGTTCAATTGCAAAAATATAGGAAACTTAGATATGAACCAAAGAAATTGATGATAAATACATAATTTTCTTTCTATTACTCTATCACCTGCTAAAGTGATAGTTATCATAATTATCAGTATTTTATAGCTGTAAGTAATTCCCGTAAATTTTGCTTTGTATACTATGGTCCGGTCAAATTCTCCTTTAAATTCATTAACTTTGCGCCATAACAAAAGAACTTTATTGAAATGGAACCATTAAATTTTGACTGGGGAAACTTACCTTTTGGATATCAAAAAACTGACTATAACTTAAGATGCTATTACCGCAACGCAAAATGGGGCGAAATAGAAATTAGCTCATCTGAATATTTGCCTCTTCATATTGCAGCAACTGCCATTCACTATGGACAACAGGCTTTTGAAGGATTAAAAGCTTACAGAGGCAAGGATGGAAAAGTTCGCTTGTTCCGTTGGCAGGAAAATGCCAAACGCATCCGGAATTCTGCATATGGTATTATGATGCCGGAAATTCCCGAGGAACTGTTTTATGAAATGGTGGTTAAGGCCGTTAAAATGAATGCTCGTTATATTCCTCCTTACGGAACCGGAGCTACATTATATATTAGACCTTTGCTTATTGGTTCAGGAGCAAGAGTAGGGGTTAAACCTGCTGATGAATATCTGTTTATGGTGCTGGTAACACCTGTAGGGCCTTATTTTAAAGAAGGGTTCAAACCCGTAAGTATTGAAGTGGTTCGCGATATTGACCGTGCTGCTCCTTTGGGAACCGGGCGTTATAAAGTAGGGGGTAACTATGCAGCCGGAATGCGTGCTGGAGAAAGAGCCCATGAAGGCGGTTTTGCATCTGTTTTGTTCCTTGATGCCTTGGAAAAGAAATATATTGATGAAGCTGGTCCTGCCAACTTCTTTGGTATAAAAGACAATACTTACATCACACCGCAGAGTGAAAGTATTTTGCCTTCTATTACCAATATGAGCCTGGAACAGATAGCCAAAGATTTAGGACTAAAAGTAGAACGCCGTCGTGTTCCTTTTGAAGAACTGGCAACTTTCGAGGAAGCTGGTGCCTGTGGTACTGCTGCTATTATTTCCCCGATTAAGAAAATTAAAGATCATACTACTGAACAGACCTTTGAATATGGTGAAGAAGCCGGTCCGGTTTCAACCAAGTTATACAACCGCTTACGCGAAATTCAGGAAGGAACTTCTGAAGATACTCATAACTGGATTACAGTGATTGAAGGGATATAAAACCCATTAAACATGTCATAAAAAAAGGCGCTCATCGAGCGCCTTTTTTTATGACATGTTTTTTGTTAGAACGGCCAGAAATTATTGTCGTTCCAGATTTCTTCTTTCAGTTGTTCACTCAACCGGTGCAGCAAATGGTGGTGTCCTTTTTCCCAGTCGGCAAGCATTTGATATACTTCTTTCTCGGTGGGGTCGGTGGCTTCTTTGGCTCGGTTTGAATATACTTCGATGGCGCGGTTCTCAAAATCAATGGCGGCAGAGATAGCTGCGGCTTCAAAACTGGCAGCATTGATTTCCTTTTTGATTTTTTCGGTGAGAATTTCAGCAGTAGCATCGTCTTCTTCCGGAGGAGGTTCCGGAGCCAGAAATTCATGATTCTTTACGTAATGCTGAGCCTGTTTGGTGATGTATTTAATGTGTGCATCTTCCTCTTCGGCCATGGTTTCAAAAATCTGTTTTGCAGATTTGCTTTCTGAATTCAGGGCAGCCTGTGTGTAAAATGCTTTCCCTTTTCTTTCGAGCAATAAAGCGGTCTTTAAAATTTCCAGTGCTTGGTCTATCTTGTCCATGATAAGCTTATTTTGTGTAGCAACAAATATAAAAAAATATAGTCCTGGGATTATTTTGAATCGTTAGAAATTAAATAAAAAAGGGCAGTTCAAAGAACCGCCCTTTTTCGGAAGATATAAATAGTCTTATAAATGAATAACTTCATCGTAAGCAGCAGCCACAGCCTCCATCACAGCTTCCGACATGGTTGGGTGGGGGTGAACTGCATTAATAATTTCATGTCCGGTGGTTTCCAGTTTCCGGGCAACTACCACTTCGGCAATCATTTCGGTTACGTTTTCACCAATCATGTGGCAACCTAACCATTCGCCGTATTTGGCATCAAAAATAACTTTTACAAAACCATCTTTCTTGCCAGCGGCACTGGCTTTACCTGAAGCGCTGAAGGGGAATTTACCTACTTTAATTTCGTATCCGGCTTCTTTGGCTGCCTTTTCAGACAACCCCACGCTGGCTACTTCAGGACCGGTGTAAGTACATCCGGGAATATTACCGTAATCAATGGGTTCAACATCCATACCGGCGATTTTTTCCACACAGGTAATTCCTTCGTGAGAAGCAGTGTGTGCCAAAGCTGGTCCGTGAACAATGTCGCCAATGGCGTAATATCCGGGAACGTTGGTCTGATAGAAATCATCCACCAACACTTTGCCTTTTTCTGTTTTAATGCCCACTTCTTCCAATCCGATGCCTTCAATATTGGTAGAAACACCAACTGCTGACAACACAACATCGGCTTCCATTTCTTCCATGCCTTTTTTGGTTTTGATGCTAACCTTGCAGGTTTTGCCTGAAATATCCACCTTTTCAACAGAAGAATTGGTCATGACTTTCATACCGGCTTTTTTGAAAGAGCGTTCCAGTTGTTTACTTACTTCTTCATCTTCCAAAGGAACGATATTAGGCAGGAATTCAACCAGTGTTACTTCAACACCGAGGCTGTTGTAGAAATAGGCAAATTCAGAACCAATGGCTCCTGAACCTACTACCACCATTTTACTGGGCATTTTGTCCAGAGTCAATGCCTGACGGTAGCCAATGATTTTTTTACCATCCTGGGGAAGGTTGGGTAATTCTTTGGAGCGGGCTCCGGTAGCCAGTATAATGTGGTCGGCATCGTAAACGGTTTTCTTACCTTTATCATCGGTGACTTCTACTTTCTTTCCGGCTTTTACCACACCAAAACCCTGAATTAATTCGATTTTATTCTTTTTAAAGAGATACTGAACCCCGTTGCTCATGCCCGAGGCAACACCGCGACTGCGCTCTACCATAGCGGTTAAATCAGGAACTACATTTCCAGAAACTTTTACGCCATAGTCGGCTGCATGGCTGGCGTAGTTATACACCTGTGCACTTTTCAAAAGAGCTTTGGTAGGAATACAACCCCAGTTCAGGCAAATACCGCCAATTTCTGCTTTTTCAATAACGGCTACTTTTTTGCCCAGTTGCGAAGCCCGAATGGCAGCAACATAACCTCCGGGACCACTTCCTAAAACTAAAATATCGTACTTC
>JAFGXS010000083.1 GCA_016936505.1 Bacteroidales bacterium
ATAAGAAAAGCCATATTTTTGTTGTGCTATGAAAAAACTTCTTTATTTCGGAATTGTACTACTAAGTGTTTCAACATTTACCAGTTGTAACCAATCAGGTAATGGTGAGTTAATAGGAGTGCAAAATAGGGGCAAATGGAGTGAATCTCAACCTTACGGCATGGTATATGTCAGAAGGGGGAGTTTCAATATCGGCCCAAGCGATCAGGATCCAAGCAGATCCATGATTCCAACCAAGACAGTATCGCAGGAAGCCTTTTGGATGGACGATACTGAAATTACAAATTCTGAATACAGACAGTTTGTAAATTGGGTAAGGGATTCCATTGCCCGCCGGATGCTCGGTGATCAGTATCCCGAGTTTTTAATCACTGAGGACAGGAACGGAACCCCGATTGATCCACCCCTGATTAACTATAGAGAAAAAATTGATTGGGAAGATCCGGACATGCTGATGGCCATGGAAGATCTTTTTATCCCGGAAAATGAGAGGTTTTTTGGAAAAAAAGAAATTGACTCCCGCAAGTTACTTTACGAATACTGGTGGATTGACCTTCAACAGGCTGCCAAACGTTCCAACAGTTACAATTTTGAAACCCAACGTTACGACGGTAGTGTATATAATGCCGAAGGGGAATTGGTCCCCATTGAAAACCGTTCCTCATTTATTATGCAGGATGCCGTTTACATTTATCCCGACACATTATGCTGGATAAGAGACTTTACATATTCTTTTAATGAACCATGGGCAACACGCTATTTCTGGCATCCCGGATTTGCAGAGTACCCGGTAGTTGGTGTTACCTGGGAACAGGCACGTGCATTTTGCAGCTGGAGAACAAAAATTCAAACAAACTACCTCTCATCAAGAGGAGAACCTGAGTTACAGGCATACAGATTACCCTCGGAAGTGGAATGGGAATACGCAGCCAGAGGTGGAAAAGTTTCCTCTATGTACCCGTGGGGCGGCTACTACGCAAGGGATGATGAAGGTGTATTTTTAGCTAATTTCAAGCCACTTCGCGGAAACTATGTGGAAGATGGCGGAATTGGGACCATGAAAGTGGGAAGTTACGAACCCAATGAATTTGGATTGTATGATATGTCGGGGAACGTTGCTGAATGGACAGAAACCGCTTATGATGAAGCAGGATATCAATACTTCAGCGATATTAATCCATCGTTTACCTATAATGCCCGACCCGATGATCCGCCGGTAATGAAAAGAAAAGTAATTCGGGGAGGATCATGGAAAGACATCGCCCATTTTATTCAGGTGTCAACAAGAACCTATGAATATCAGGACACAACAAAGTCGTTTCTGGGATTTCGCTGTGTTCGTTCAACTTTTGGAGATGAATTCAACTAAAAAATATTAACCTATATCTAAAGATATGAACCTGGGAGAAATTTTTAAAACGAAGCGTTGGAAAACATTCATGGGATACATATACGGATGGGGTGCATCCGTAGTTATGATTGGAGCACTCTTTAAACTTCAGCACTGGCAATATTCAGGGTTATTTCTGACCATTGGTTTGATTACTGAGGCATTTATATTCTTTCTTTCTGCCTTTGAACCGCCACTGGAAATGCCCGAATGGAGTAAAGTATATCCAGAATTAAGGGAAGATTATGAAATGATGGACATGAGTGAACTGGGAAGCAAAAACAAAAAAGGCCTGGATGAATTATTTTCCAGTTCGGAACTAACACCCGAGTTGCTCGACAAGGTAGGAAAAGGCTTAAACGAACTAAGCAACACTGCCAGAGGGATAAGCGACATTTCATCTGCAACGCTGGCAACCGATATTTATGTTAAAAATCTGGGCTCTGCCTCAGAATCGATGAATACATTTGCCGAAATTAACAACCGGGCCAATGAAACCATTAACAAATCAATCGGGAATCTTGCCGAATCGTATGTACTCACAGCCAAAAAATTGTCTGAATCAGGACAAAATACCATATCAAAAATGCAACAAACCGGTGAAGAATTTTCCTCGCAACTTTCAGAAGCAGGGAAAAAACTGGCCAGCTCATTTGAAATGGCATCAAGTTCTATTTCCAGCGGGTTAAATACCATTGGTGAAGGCTCAAAACAGTATTCAGGCAATCTCGAAAAATTAAATCAAAACATAACAGAACTAAATAAAAGTTTTGAAGCTCAGTTGAATGACACAAAATCCCGAATGATTGCAACACAAAAATTCAACAGCGACTTGACGCAAATGAATGATATCCTGTCGTCTTCTGTTGATGAACTGAAAAAATACAAAGATAACGCTGAGCAATTAAATAAAAACCTGGAGGCCCTGAATACAATTTACGGCAACATGCTGGGTGCAATGAGTTATAAAAAATAATTTGAAGATTCAGTTATGGGTGCAAAAAATTGTCCGGAAACACCGAGGCAAAAAATGATAAACATGATGTACATTGTCCTTACGGCAATGTTGGCATTAAATGTTGCTGCCGAAGTACTGGAAGCATTTCAGGTGGTTGATTCGAGCCTGATGCAAACCATGAAGGCAGTAGATATGCAAAATGCCCAGGTTTATTCATCTTTTGAGCAGGCATTTATCGAGAATCCAACCAAAGTTGAAGAATGGAAGGATAAAGCTGATGTTATTCGGGAAGAAACAAATACTTTAGTTTCCTACATTTCTCAACTGAAAGAAGAATTGGTAAGAGCCTCCGGAAGTGAACCGGTTGGCGAAGACAATCCTTACTCGGCAGATGGCTTTTACCTTCAAACCGAAAGCGGAGATACCCTGCAAATCAAAAATGAACAGGATTTGAATGTTCCATCAGAAATGATGATAACCCAGAAAAGAGCGGAAGAGTTAAAAAATGAAATTATTCAGTACCGTGAAACGCTTGTGGGAATGCTTTCCGAGGATGATGTGGAACTCAGGGAAACCATACTCCAGGAACTGGAAACCGCCGATCCGCCAGTAAATTTAAAAGAAGGAGGAGAAAATAAAACATGGGAAATACAGCATTTTGAGAGCAAACCTATTGTTGCGGTGCTAACATTACTTTCAAAAATTCAAATTGATGTAAAAAATTCGGAAGCCAACATCATCAAATATCTGTATGCACAAATTGATGCCGGTTCATTTAAATTTAACAAACTGGCGGCGCAGGTTATTCCAAATTCAAATGTAATTCTTCAGGGCGATGAGTATGTTGCTGAAGTTTTTCTGGCTGCAGAAGATACAACACAGCAACCCGAAATTTTTATCAATAACCGCCAGGTTGAAGTAGTTGACGGAAAAGCCACCTACCGGGTAAATGCCAACGAAGTTGGAGAATTTAGCTGGGGAGGTTTAATCAAATACAAAACTCCTGCAGGCATTATTCAGAACTACCGGTTTGAACAAAATTACCAGGTAACTGCACCCAGTGTAACCATGTCGGCTACAAAAATGAATGTATTTTACCGCGGGCTTCAAAACCCGTTCGATGTGGGTGGAGGCGGAATCCCAAAAGAAAATCTGGAAGTAACCATGACCAATGGGAAGGTTACCAAACAAGGCGACGCCTATGTTATTGAACCCGCAGAACTGGATGAACAGGGGCGGCGTACCAAAGTTTCGGTTTATGCAAATATTGGAGGTACAAGAAGA
>JAFGXS010000084.1 GCA_016936505.1 Bacteroidales bacterium
AATACTGTTTACAAATACAGCGTTGTTAAAAACTAATTGTCTCCCATGACAATAAAAAAAGCCGGGCAAATACCCGGCTTTTTTTATTGTATCAAAATAAAGATTTACTTACTTGTTAGCGATCAAACAACAACCTCATTCCTCTGAAGCTTTCATCAAACCTTCCCTCATCATAAACCAAAGAACCATTGACAAATGTTTTTTTAACCCTGGCGCTAAATCTTTGTCCTTCAAACGGCGACCAGGCGCACTTGTAAAATAAATTTTCTTTTGTAACAGTCCATGGATCATTAGGATCAACCAAAACCATATCAGCAAAATATCCCTTCCGTATATACCCTCGATCCTTGACCTGAAACAATACAGCAGGATTGTGGCACATCTTTTGAACCACCTCTTCAATTGTAATTTTCTGTTGGTTCACAAACTCAAGCATAGCTGCTAAAGCATGTTGGACAAGAGGTCCTCCTGCAGGAGCTTCAAAATACGGACGCTGTTTTTCTTCCAGTGAATGTGGAGCATGATCAGTGGCAATAACATCCAGCTTACCTGATCTCAAAGCATTCCACAGTGCATCACGATCTTCAGAAGATTTGATAGCCGGGTTCCATTTAATAAAATTCCCCTTTTCGGGATAATCTTCATCTGAAAACCACAAATGATGCACACAAACTTCCCCGGTAATTTTCTTTTCACTCAGAGGAAGTTCTGAGCTGAATAATTCCATTTCCTCAGCTGTGGATAAATGCAGAATGTGCAGTCGGGTATTGTGCTTTTTAGCCAGTCTTACTGCTTTGGCAGAAGACAGATAACAAGCTTCTGCCGATCGAATTTCGGGATGCAATACTGCAGTTGCCTTATCTCCCCATTTCTCCTTATAAGCGGTGTTATTAGCCCTGACAGTGGGTTCATCTTCGCAATGAGTCGCTATCAACATTTTTACTTTAGAAAAAATGTTATCAAGAACCACCTCATCATCAACCAGCATGTTACCAGTTGATGATCCCATAAAAACTTTCAGACCACAGGTCGTCTTAGGATCAACTTTCAGAACCTCCTCAAGGTTATCGTTAGAGGTTCCCATATAGAACGAATAGTTAGCCATCGATTTTTCGGCAGCTAAAGCAAATTTGTCTTCAAGTAGTTTTTGAGTTAAAACTGGCGGTCTTGTATTAGGCATTTCCATAAAGCTCGTAATACCACCCGCAACGGCAGCCCGACTCTCAGAACGAATATCAGCCTTATACTCAAGGCCTGGTTCCCTAAAATGAACCTGATCATCAATAACGCCCGGAATAAGATACATTCCGGAAGCATCGATAACTTTATAACCTTCTGAACCAGAAACCTGCACTTCAACTATCTTTTCGATGCGTTGATCACGAACAAAAACAGAACCCTTAAAAACTCTGCCTTCATTTACAATATTGGCATTTGATATTAATACGGGTTCATGCATGATTCTCTTATCTTTTAGGTTTGATTCTTCCCAGAACACCTCGCCATCTCAAATTTATAACTCCAAAAATGGCTTCTCTGAAAATTGTTTTGTTCATTTTTGATTCGCCTAATGTGCGATCCGTAAAGATGATGGGAACTTCTTTTACATTAAATCCAAGACGAACAGCAGTATATTTCATTTCAATCTGAAAAGCATAACCAACAAATTTGATCTTTGACAGATCAATAGTTCTAAGAACCTTACTCTTATAGCAAACAAAACCAGCCGTTGTATCTCTTATTTCAAGGCGGGTTACAAACCGTACGTATGCCGATGCAAAATAAGACATTAAAACCCTCCCCATAGGCCAGTTAACGACATTAACTCCGGTAATATATCGCGAACCAATTACCACATCGGCACCTTGTTCTGCAGCTTTGTATAGTCTGACCAAATCATTAGGGTCGTGTGAGAAATCAGCATCCATTTCAAAAACATACTCATAATTATGCTCTAAAGCCCAACGAAAACCTGCAATATAAGCCGTTCCCAAACCTTGTTTTCCTTCACGCTCAAGAATATGCAAACGGTCTGGAAACAATTTAATTAAAGCCTTTACAATTTGTGCTGTCCCATCAGGACTGTTGTCTTCAACAATTAAAACATCAAAGACCTCTTCCAAAGCAAAAACTGCACGAATAATATTTTCTATGTTTTCGCGCTCGTTATAAGTTGGAATGATAACCAGTCCCTTATTCATATAAATACTTGTTTTTCTGCGAAAATAATGCAATTGCACTATTCCGTTTCAAAATTTATCTTAAATTTTTTAGTCTATCCATTGAGGTTAAAGGAGTTCTTTTGCTGGATCCCAGAATATTTGATCAAAATTCAAAATCTTATCATTCTCAATCTGAACACCTTCTGAAAGCAGTAACTCCATCATTACATCAGAACCGCCGAAGTGCCTTTTGCCTGTGAGTAAGCCGTTTCTGTTTACAACCCTATGAGCCGGAATATTCTCGTGATACGAATGACTTGCATTCATGGCCCAACCAACCATCCTGGCTGAGGACCTGCTACCAAGAAAAGCAGCAACCGCCCCATAAGAAGTAACTCTGCCATAAGGTATTAACTTTACCACCTCAAATACTCGTTGAAAAAAACTATCATTGTTCTCCACAAGACTTAATCTTTAGAGGTTTTCAATCTAAATTTCATATACCTTATTGGCGTGTTGTACGACAACCACATCTTTTCATAGAAAGTCTGGATCTGTGTAACCTCATTCTGTAAGTCTGAATGGTAAACATCTTCATTACAATATATAAGTTCGTGATCCTCCTGATCAACAACCTCTTTTGTATAGTCGTACAAAAGTAATGCATCTGTTTTCAGATGTACAATTCCGTCAGGCTTCATTATTCTGGCATACCGATTAAGAAACAACGGTGAAGTAAGTCTTTTTCTTTCACGGGTTGACTTAATTTGTGGATCGGGAAAAGTAATCCAGATTTCGGAAATTTCACCGGAATCAAAAAAGTACTCTATCAAATCAATCCGGGTTCTGATAAAAGCTACATTTTTTAAACCCTCTTCCTCTGCAGATTTAAGTCCCCGCCACAACCTTGCACCTTTTATATCTATCCCAATAAAGTTTTTTTCGGGATATTTTCTAGCAAGACCAATTGTATACTCTCCCTTGCCACACCCCAACTCCAAAACAATTTCATTATTGTTATGAAAAAAATCGTGATGCCAGTTACCCTTTAAAGGAAATCCTTTGACTACCTGCTCATAAGTATACTGGAATAAATTCTGAAATAAACGATTTTCTTCAAATCGTTGGAGTTTGTTTTTATTTCCCAAAACAATTAAATCTTATTATGCTACTGCTCGAATATCCAAGCCGAAGGATTTTCATTTTTTCTGATCGCTACAAGTTGATTTTGAGCCTTAAGTTTATTTTCAAAGTCCCCAAAAGCAACACGGTGCAAACCCGACAATGTGGTTCCTGCCTGAACCGCCTGAAACCCCTTTAATCGGAGTTTACGAATCAGATCATCGGCATTGGTCCTGTTTTTAAACGCACCGGCTATTATATAAAAATGCTTGCGTGGGCTAGCAACAACGGGTTGTTCTTTTTGAACCGACGGCACAGGATTAGAAACAGTCTTAGCCACCTGCTCAACAGAAGGTTTTTCTATATTTTTTGTTATTGCAGGTTCATTTGGATTAACAGAGGTTGAACTTACAGTATTATCTGTTGCTTTATTGGTTACTGTATTTTGTGATGGTTGAACCGGAAGGATCTTTACTTTTTCAGTTTTAGTAACAGGTTGATTCTCTCCTGAAAATAATTTCATGATCAATAAACCTGATTTACTGTTTGGATTAAAAATTGATATTTTATGTGCATTATCAATTAAATAAGCATTTGGGGTTAAAGAAAAAAGAGGAATTACCGATGAGTAATTATTATAATACCTTTGAACCTTATCCTTATTCATAAATCCCCAGCCTACAATCATGGCCATAATGAGTAACGCCAGAAATATAGTTTGCTGGCGGTAAGGTGATTTTCTATCACTTGCGATATTTTTATTGGATCTTACCCTATGTTCTTCACTTTCAGGTTTAGATTCCTCAACTTTCGTTTTCCTGTCAGTGGACTTTTTATTCAGGGTCTTATCAACTTTAGCAATCACCTTTTCGTGAATTCTTTCTTCGGCCGATGAACGTGAAATAGCAGGCGATACAAAACTATTCAAACCAAAAGCTTCTGAATTATAATTTACACCGGTATCCTGACTAAAAACAACCTGATCATTATCATTTAAATACAAATATCCAACACTGTGAAAATTAATCTTTTTACCGGCTTTCAAAGCACGGTCACATTGCAAAACAAACTGATCAACATGATCTTTTGCAATTTTATAATCCATTCCTTCCTGCCTTGCAACATAATTAATCAGCAGTCCGTCATTAGTTTTTAGAAAAGCATTGAATGAGATTTGTTTGTAAGGAGGTCTGAATTGATGAGTAACCGGATTAATTGAAGAAGGCTTTTCCTGAGTCAGGAAACCACCCAATCCCGGAATAACCACGCACTCATAATCATAAAGTAAATCTCCTACATGTTTGGCTATCTTCATTTTTAGTCAATTTAGAACACTAACCCATTGAACCTGCTAAAGTAAGAAGAGTATAGCTTATTCACAAGAATTGTTAATAAATTTTGTAAGATCTTCGGGAGTATCAATTCCGTAGCTTTCCACATCGGTTATACTCATATGAATTACAATTCCGTTTTCGAGCCATCTGAGCTGCTCCAAATTCTCTGCCCTTTCAAGATCCGAAGGACTTAATTTTACTATTCTTTTTAATACATCCGAGCGAAATGCATACAAACCCAGATGTTTGTAGAATTTAGCACTTTTAATCCATTCCTCAGACTTAAAGTCCCGAACATAAGGAATAGGGCTTCGGCTAAAATACAGAGCAAACTGCTCCTGGTTCATTACAACCTTAACCACATTTGGATTCTGAAGAGCATCTAAGTCCATTATTTGAGAGGCCAAACTGCAAATTTCAACCTTTGGGTTCTCGAAAGGACGGATAACCTGATCAATTTGTTCGGGCTGTATAAAAGGTTCATCACCCTGAATATTGAGTACAACATCAAAAAAATCGCCTGAACTCTCAAGATTCTCCACAACTTGAGCACAACGCGATGTTCCGTTTTGGTGATTTGTATCTGTCATCATAACATCACCTCCAAAACCTTTCACATGATTATAAATCCGCTCATCATCAGTAGCAACAATTGCATGATCCAAATAGCGTGATTTATTAGCCTGCTCGTAAACAAGCTGAATCATACTTTTTCCATTAATATCCGCTAAAGGTTTTCCGGGAAACCGGGTAGATGCATAGCGTGCAGGAATAACTCCCAAAGCTTTCATTCCTCTAAAGAATTAAAATAAACCATGTAATTCGGCATCTATTTTTTCAATCACAACTCCGAGATCTTCTGGTTGTGTCAGATCCATATTATCCACATTAAAAATGATAAGCTTACCCAGTTTATAATTATTAATCCACGACTCATACCTGTCATTCAGAGATTTAAGATAATCCAGCCGGATAGATTCTTCATAGTCTCTTCCTCTGTTCTGAATCTGATCTACCAGTGTTGGAACCGTAGCTCTGAGATAAATCAACAAATCAGGAGCCTGCAAAAAAGAACTCATCAACTCAAACAGTGAGAAATAGTTTTCAAAATCGCGGGTTGTCATCAGGTTCATAGCATGCAGGTTGGGAGCAAAAATATAGGCATCCTCATAAATACTTCGATCCTGAATTACATTTTTGCCACTACGACGAATCTCAACAACTTGTCTGAACCTGCTGTTCAGAAAATAAACCTGAAGGTTAAAGGACCAGCGCTGCATGTCCTCATAAAAACTTTGAAGATAAGGATTAGTATCCACATCCTCAAAAAGTGGTTTCCAGTTATAATGTTTTGATAAAGCACGTGTTAATGTGGTTTTACCCGAACCGATGTTTCCTGCGATCGCTATGTGCATTCCTTTAAATTTATATATTAAAATTGTCTGTGGCTAATTTACTATTCTCCAAGATATCATCCAACATCTTTCTGTTATTTAACAAGCGGGGCACCTTATTCTGACCTCCCAGTTTGTCTCTTTTCTTCAACCAATGATAAAAACTTCCTTTCTCAAGTGACTTTAAAATTGGCGGCTTCAAAACCAAATCGTGATAACGCTTGGCTTCATAATCAGAGTTAAGGCTTTTGAGGCTTTCATCAAAGAGTTGCTGAAATTTCGCAAAATCATCTGGTTGCTCAATGAACTCTATCAACCATTCATGACAAATATGATTGTCAGAATACAAGGGCGCCGCAGTATAATCTCTTATAGTTGCCCGGGTTTGTTCACATGCTTTTGCCAAAGCCTTTTCGGCATTATCAACCATTAACTCCTCTCCCACTACATTAATAAAATTCTGCGTTCTACCGGAAATCTGAATTCGATAAGGATTTATTGATGTGAATTGTACTGTATCACCTATCATATAACGCCACAAACCCGAATTTGTAGAAATCACCATAGCATAATGGGTAAAAGGTTCTACCTCTTCAAGTGTTAGTGCCTTTGGATAATTCTTACCTACATCGTCAAGGGGAATGAATTCGTAAAAAATACCATAATCCAACATTAACAACATATCTCTTTCACCCGGCCTGTCCTGAATTCCAAAAAAGCCCTCAGAAGCGTTATACGTCTCCATATATCTCATTTTATCAGCCGGTAATAAGCTGGCATATTGTTGCCTGTAAGGCTCAAAACTTACTCCACCATGAAAAAAAGCTTCAAGTTGTGGCCACACTTCCATGATATTGTTTTTGCCTGTCATTTGAAGCACTTTATTTAACAATACCAGAGTCCAGGATGGAACACCAGATATACTTGTTATATTCTGATCAATTGAGTATTTTGCCATTTTGAACAGCTTACTCTCCCATTCCTCCATCAAAGCGATAGATTCGGAAGGAGCACGCATTCTTTTGGCCCAATGAGGCATGTTGCCAATTAAAATAGCAGACAAATCTCCCTCGAAATAAGAGTTATTGTTAGACTCTTTTAAGCTTCGGCTTCCTCCCATAACCAATCCCTTACCCAAAAACATCCGGGTATCGGGATAATTCATGGCATATAAAGTCAAAACATCTTTTCCTCCTCTGAAGTGGCAACTTTCAAGAGTTGATTTACTTATTGGTATAAACTTACTCTTACCATTAGTCGTTCCTGACGATTTAGCAAACCATTTTATTTCTTCAGGCCAGAGTACATTTTGTTCACCTCCTCTAACCCTTTCAATAAAGGGTAACAACTCCTCGTAGGTGCTTACAGGAACCCTTCCCTTAAAGGTTTCATGGCTTTTTATACTATCATAATCATACTTTTTACCCCATTCAGTGTTTGCAGCTACTGAAATAAGTTTCTGAAATTCATTATTCTGCACCTCACCCGGATGGGTCATAAAGTACTCAATTTGTTCGGAGCGCTTTCTAACCAACCAATTAATGAGAGACTGAATAAAAACCATGATTTTTTTGGTAAAATGAAACCCAAAAATAAAAAGATTTTCCGAACTAAGCTGATGAAAAATCAACCAAAAAAGGCTAATTCAGTTCTTGATATAGGACGACCTTCAAGAAATTAAACACAATAAAAAAAGCCGCTTCGAAACGAAGCGGCTTTTGAATTAAAATCAAAATATTATTATAACGCACCCTCATCATAGGCTTTTTCGCCATGAATTGCGTAATCAAGACCAAAATCTTCATCTTCAGGTTTTACTTTTACCGGAGTAATATAATTTATTAAGGCTAACATAAGATAAGTAAATACAAAAGCATAAGTAGCTCCCACAATTACGGCAACAACTTCTTTCAAAAAGAAAGCAGTATCACCCTCTATCAATCCGGACTGGCCATTGATTGCGCTGGATGCAAAAACGCCAAGCAAAATAGTTCCTGTAACACCACCTACACCGTGAACTCCCCATACATTCAGAGCATCATCCCAACCCAGTTTATTTTTCATACTAACGGCAAGGAAACAAATGATTCCCGAAGCAATTCCAATCAAAATAGCAGCCCACAAAGGAACATATCCTGCCGCAGGCGTAATCGTAGCCAAACCGGCAACAGCACCTGTCAAAAGCCCAACAAACTTCGGTTTACCTGTTTTTACCCATTCAATGATTAACCACGTAATGGCTGCAAAAGAAGCAGCTGTATCAGTATTCAAAAAA
The DNA here is from genome assembly GCA_016936505.1 of Bacteroidales bacterium. Taxonomy (GTDB): domain Bacteria; phylum Bacteroidota; class Bacteroidia; order Bacteroidales; family F082; genus Sulfidibacterium. The sequence continues at coordinate 8,288 of JAFGXS010000084.1, forward strand.
GCTAATGTAGTAACTGAATCCACTTTCAGTTCACTTCCTGCGTTAAAACCATACCATCCAAACCACAGCAAACCGGTTCCAATAGCTACCAAAGGAATTGAGTTCGCAGGAGATTGAGTGTCGCGACGCTTTCCAACATAAATTACAGAGGCTAATGCCGCAAAACCAGCTGTAGCATGAACTACAACACCACCTGCAAAGTCAAGAACGCCCCATGCAGCTAAAAGACCGCCACCCCAGATCATGTGTACAAAAGGATAATAAACAAACAACTGCCATATTACGAGGAAAATTAAATAGGCTTTAAAAGAAATTCTGTTCACAAAGGCTCCGGTAATCAACGCCGGGGTAATAATGGCAAACATCATTTGGTAAGCAATAAAGATGTAAGTCGGATACAAACTTCCGGCACCCGAATACATTTGGGTAAAAGGAATCCCATTTAAAAAAGCATGATCCAGATTTCCAATGATGCCGCCGGTTCCTCCACTAAAGCAAAGTGAATACCCAACAGAAATCCACAAAACTGTAGTGATACCCAGTGAAACAAACGTTTGCATCATGATACCCAGAATATTTCTCTTTCCGGCCAAACCGCCATAAAAGAATGCCAGCCCCGGAGTCATGAGCATCACCAGACTGGTCGATAAAATCATAAAAGAAGTAACACCTGTATCAATCATAATAAATTATTTTAAGTAATTATTTTTAAAATGTCATTCCGAACACGAGATAGACTTTTTTATCGCGAGGATTTGTAATAATCGATGAATAGATCGGAATAGAATATTTTTGAGTCAGGTTTAAATTACCTGAGATTTTGCAGCCCAAATTGATTATACCACTTCCTCCGCCATAAAAGGCACCCTCTCCGATATAACCGGTTTGAAGATTTGGCCCCTTAGGATTAGTCAACGTGAAACCTCCAAAAAACTGGAGTTCTTTGTCCCCGCTAATCTTTGTCTGATAACCCAACTCAAAATAATTTGAATACTGGATTCCACCTGTCTGATTAAAATCAGGGCTCTGAGGATCATTATTTACTTTCCGGGCATCTGCACCATAGAAGTTCATTGCCACTAAAAATGTTAAAGGAATCTGTTTCGTTCCATTGAAGCTAAGCATTGCTTCCAGCACATGACCGGTTGTTTTGTCGACATAATCAAAATAATTGTAATTCACCTCCGAATCAGGAAAATAGTAATCCGTTAAAGTAGCTGTAAACATTTCCTGAGAAAAAGAATAACTCAGACTGATGTCAAATTCCTGCGATGAATTGACACCTCCGAGTGAGTAGGATCCCCAAAAGCCAAGACTCAGATTTTTATAAGAGAAGTTAACCGAAGGCTGAATTGCAGGGGAGCGGCCTCCAAATTGCAAACCACGCCATATATAACGGCTTACTAAATCCGCAGAAAAATCAGTCTTTATTTTAGAGTTTTCGTTGTTTACCTGTGCCACAGAATAATTAGCAGACAGCAGAATAAACAATACACATGTAATTTGAATAATTTTTTTGGTCATAACAAGCTAAATAATTGTCATGACAAACCTATTGCTATCCTATGAATGATGAAATAAGGAAATACTGCCAATTTCTTCTAACGAATTTTATTAGAAGATTAAGGAATTTACGTAATCAGAGTTTGATTAAATCGTGCCTGATGGCATACTTTACAATATCGACAGAGGATTTCAGCTTTAATTTCTGCATGATATTGGTTTTGTGGGTATCTACAGTATGAATACTGATACTACGTTTGTCAGCAATTTCTTTACTTAACAGACCTTCAGCAATTAGCTTTACAATTTCCATCTCACGGTCAGTAAGAGATTGAAGTTTTACAGACCTTCCCGATTGAACACGGGCTTGTTGAACAATACTTTTTACCACAATATCGGATATGGAGCTGTTGAAATATTCTTTCCCTCCTGCTATTGTTTTAAGTGCAAGACAGAGTTCTTCAGCAGGCACGTCTTTAGGCAAATATCCTTTTGCCCCAGCTCTGATGGAATCAAGAACGTAATCCTCATTATCATACATCGAAAGTATCAACACCTTCAAATCTTTTTTCTCTGCCAGTATTTGTTTAATCGCTTCAATACCATTCAACCCAGGCATTGAAATATCAGTAATAATAATATCAGGATCCACCTTAGAAATATTGTTTACCAGTTGCAAGCCGTCAGATGCTTCACCCACTATCTCAAATTCATTGGATGCAGACAACAACGATCTGATTCCATCACGAAACAACTTATGATCATCAGCTAAGAAAACCCTGATCTTTTCCATGTTATAAAGGTATTAAAATATTAATTCTTACCGCTTTGCCAGGCCGGGTATCGACCTCTAATTGTCCTCCCAAAATATTAACTCGTTCCCTGATGTTCATTAGCCCGTTGCCTTCATTTTTATCACCAAAAGCCGGATTCAGATTACCATCATCAAACATCTCTACTTTCAGATGCTCTTTTTCTATCGTCAATCGCAGATAAAAATGTTTTGCTCCACTGTGTTTTATTGAATTATTTAATGCTTCCTGAATAATCCGGTACAGATAAAGATCACCTCTTTTTCCAATGGTTTCAACAGTTGCTTCATAATTTAAATTAAAAGTAATAGCCCCGGCAACGTTTATCTTTTTCCTCAATTCTTCCAGAGCCTTCTTCAAACCATAGTTAACCAAAACCGAAGGCATTAAATCATAGGACATATTTCTAATTTCACTGATAATTTCATTAAACTCCTTCCTGATCTGCCCTAATTTTTGCTCTATGTTTTTCTCATTTACACTTTCGATGTCTAACTTCAATGCCAGTATCTGTTGCGCCAAACCATCATGCAACTCCCGGGAAAGCCGGCTTCGTTCAATTTCCTGCCCTTCTATCAGCGAAGAAGTCTTGAGTATTTTCTCAAACTCAATTTTTTCCTCCTGTAACTTGAGTTTTTTGCTCATTTTATTAAATGCTACAATTAAATCACCAATTTCACTCTTCTGTTCCATATTAATGATGTTTCCATACTCTCCAGCAGATATCTTTTCAGTCTCATGTTTTAGCTTTTTTAGTGGAGAAAGTAATTTGCTGGCAATAGCGGCAATCACCCCTAATAAAAGTAATGCCACCAGAATGTTTAGAAAAATGATACTATTTTGAAGGTTATTTATTGGAATCATCGCTTCAGTTTTATCAATTTCAGCCAGAATTGCCCAGTTTAATCCTTTAATACCCAATGGACCATATGAGCTAAGAACCCAAATGCCCCGATAATCTTTTATGATTTTGGTTCCTGATATACCTTTGAGAGCTTCCTTCACACCATCAGTCTCCACTCTAACTTTCAAAACCGAATGATGAATAAATCGGGAGCTGCTTCTCATAAAATAGTCACTACCTACCAAATAAGTTTCGCCGCTTTCACCTAATCCGTTGTGAACATTGTGTTCTAACATAATATTATCAATGAAACTTTTTGACAATTCCATCCTGATCTTTCCCAACACCTTTTCTTTTTCGAAAACATTTTTGGTAATAACCAATAATTTACCACTGTCGCCCAAATTCAACTCTCTCAAACCATCAGTGAATTTTTTCTCATGGATGCGGTGGCCATAATTTTTGTCTCGATAAAACAGGGTTCCATCATAAATAAATACCCGATTAAGGGTGTCTATATATACAATCTTTGTAACGTATTTATTTCCTTGCAGAAATCCACTAAGAAAATTGCGACTTTCCATATTTATTTGCAAAATCGAATCACCGACTGGAAAAACATGCTTTTGATAAATCTCTCTAAAAACAGGAATATTTAGTTTACTTTTTGAAAGGAGTTGCATATCAGCTTCACGTTGATCAAAAAAATCGATTAACCGGTTCTTTTTTTCAACTCTTAACGATGTCAACTGATCAAATGTCCTGCTCAACAAAGCATTACTAGCTTTATAAAACGAAAACCTGGCTACAATATAAAGAGATATCACACTGATTAACAGGTAATAAACAATGAGTTTCTGGGTAAGTGATAAAGCTTTTAAAGGCTTTTTCATTAGCGTGATTGTCCAAATCTTTCCAAAATTAAGACTTAATAATTAAGAATAAAGAAAAACGGACAATTAATTCAACAGGTTACCTAAATGTACAGATAACCAAAACTTTGAATGAAAAGAAATTTAAAGGGGGCTATTTTTTCTTTTGTTTTTTTTCCTTTTCCAGTGCAGTAATATACTCATCAATAGCCATAGCCATTGAAGGAGATGATTGTGTTGGAGCCGGAATATCCAATCTTAAACCTGAGTCTTTAATTGCCTGATTGGTTGATGGACCAAAGGCTGCCAGCAACTGATCTTCCTGCTTATAATCCGGAAAATTGGTCAATAAAGAATCAACCCCGGCAGGGCTAAAAAAGATCAGCATATCATAGCTCTTGATATCAATATCAGAAAGATTAGCAGGAACAGTTCTATATATCACTCCCTGAGCATAATTTATTTTTTCCTTATCAAGCATGTCAAACATACTTTGGCTCGGAATATCAGAAGTGGGAACCAAAAACTTTTCTTCACTATGTTTTTTTATCAGCTCAAGCAAATCCTGAAATGTTTGCTTACCAAAAAATATCTTTCTTTTACGGTACTGAACATATTTTTGAAGATAATATGCTATTGATTCAGAGTTACAAAAATACTTGAAAGTATCAGGAATATCATGACGCAATTCTTTGGCAATTCTGAAAAAATGATCTACGGCGTGGCGACTGGTAAGAATAACAGCCGTGTGGCCATTAAAGGAATTCTTGTTCATTCGGAACTCCTGAGATGAAATCCCTTCAATAGAAATAAACTTTCTGAACTCAATGTTCAGATTATACTTCTCGCTTAATTCTCCATAAGGAGATTTAGTAATATCAACAGGTTTTGGCTGTGATACCAAAATATTTTTTACCTTCAATGTACCCTATTTTAGTTTCTTAATAAATTAAAAAACCCATCACCACTACATCCTCCTACACTTGCAACACTGCAACTCTAAACAGTAGTAAAACAGGTATAATTTCAAGGGCGCAAAGATACAAAAATAAATGGAATGCTGTATATCCCGTATGAAACAATCCGATTCGGAAAATCTGTATCCACTTAAAGAGTAAAGATACAACAACAATTAAAACAGCAAGATAAAGCAAAAAAGCAACTCCTGTATACAAAAATAAAAACAGTACAGGGGTTAGAAATATTGCCAGCGAATAAGCTGAATAGGCATTAATTTTGATGTGTATTTTACTGGCTTGTGAGGTTTCAAACAAAAAGCCAATTATTACAGTTAGTATTTGGTTCAACCCAAAATAAAGCAAAACCACAAGGCTCCAAAACACAAGTCCTGTAAAAAATGTTTGTTCATGAACCTGAACCCAATGCCAATTTTGATTCATTAAATAAATCAACAATCCTAAATCGATCAGATAGGCAATAAACTGAAAAAAGACTATCATAAACCCGGGCCGTTCACTATTTTCTTTCTCAGCACTTAATAGCGGGCTCCTTAAATAGCTTAGAATTTGACCAAAAACCCTTGGATAATAAAAACGAAAAACTGCAAATACTGCTATCAAACCAAAAAACAAATAGTAGTACCAGTTTGGAAAACCCAGATAATGATGATCATAAATTAAAGCAGGACTTACTTTTTGAACCGTATCAGAAAGAAAACGCCCATTAACCTCTGTACCGGGAGGCAAAAAAAACCTGTTAATCGAGTCGGCCGAGTGGACCGTCCACGGAGTATTTACAGACTGATTTAAAACAGAATCGATAACAGACATAAAACATGAAACTAAGATATGTGATAGCAAATGATACAATTCATCGCATAAAATTTTACCACAAAAGTAATGATACTTTAACACCAGCAAGATGAAAATTCGGAACCAATCTCTCAATAAATAATATCAAGACCTTATGATCATTTCTCTGCATAATTCACAACAGCTAAATTACTGACTTAAAACCACATCATAATTAAACACACCCCAAGATCTATATTTCTGAAAATAACCTTATTAGATTGATTAAAAATTGTGTTAAAATAATCACATCAAAAATTCCGCAAAGAAATAAGTAATACTTTTGCACCATTGAAATTTAACACGTTTTTTAGAGATGACTTTGATAGAAAAGATTCACGAAATGGCACGTCAGGCAAGCAAAACAATTGTATTGCCTGAAGGAACAGAAGAACGCAATTTGAAAGCCGCCGACATTATATTGGAGAAAGGTTTGGCATCTTTAATTCTTTTAGGAAATATTGATACAATAAAACAAAACAGTAAAAAACATGGACTGAAGAATGTTGAAAAAGCAACACTGATTGATCCTGTTAGTTTTGCTGAAAAAGAGTACTATGCCAACATGCTTTTTGAAATAAGAAAAAGTAAAGGCTTAACCTATGACCAGGCTTTAAAACTGGTTGAAGACCCTTTATATCTTGCAACATTACTGATTAAAGATGGTAAAGCTGATGGTGAGGTCAGTGGTGCCGAACACGCAACCGGAGATGTTTTGCGCCCTGCATTTCAAATTATTAAAACATTGCCAGGAATTTCTGCTGTGTCAGGTGCATTTATTATGATTCTGAAAGACAAAGAATATGGTGAAGATGGAATGCTGGTATTCGCTGACTGTGCCGTAAATCCTGATCCCTCAGTAAAAGAATTAGCTGAAATTGCTGTTGAATCAGCAAAAACAGCCAAAAATATTGCCGGTATTGAACCTCGTGTTGCCATGCTGAGCTTTTCAACCAAAGGCAGTGCCAAGCACGAAAAAGTAGACAAGGTAGTTGAAGCCACAAAGCTGGCAAAAGAAATGAATCCTTACCTCAAAGTTGATGGAGAATTACAAGCAGACGCTGCAATTGTTGAAGCCATCGGTCAAAAAAAAGCTCCGGGTTCTAAAATCGCAGGCAGAGCAAATGTACTGGTCTTCCCCAGTCTTGAAACCGGAAATATTGCTTACAAACTGGTTCAGCGCCTGGCTGGTGCCGAAGCAGTGGGGCCTGTTTTGCAAGGACTTGCAGCCCCTATTAATGACCTTTCCAGAGGTTGTTCAGTAGAAGATATAGTTAACATGGTAGCCATCACAGCCAATCAGGCTAAAGGCTCCTATTCTGAATAAAAAATAACAAGATAAAATAATGAGCAGTTTAGTTCAATTCAGCCTTGGAAAAGCAGCCAAAACTTCCGGTACCGTTCAAACTGTCGGAATTATCGGGTGTGGTTCTGTAGGACAAGTAATCACACGAATTGTTGCCCAGAGTAGTATGGATGTTATCTTTCTGGATGTCTCCGATGAACGCATCGAAGAAATCATGAAAGAAATTAACCAGCAGTTAGATGACGTGATTACTCACTGGGGGATTACTCCTTCCGAAAAAAAAGTAATTCTTTCACATATTAAAGGAACTACAAATATTGAGGACTTAAAAGAATGTGATTTGGTAATTGAAACCATTAGTTCTCGTCAAAAAGGTACTTTATTGGCGCTTCGTCAGGAGCTATTCCAGAAAGTTGAAAAAGTTATCAGAGAAGATGCCATAATTTCTTCCGACCTTTCCACACTTATCATTTCTGATCTCGCTGTAGGGCTAAAACACCCTGACAGAGCCATCGGATTACATTTCATTGAGCCCATTGATAAAACCAATATTGTTGAAGTAGTAAAAGGACGCGAAACATCAGACGAAAGTTTTGAAAAAGTTTCGCGTTTTGTAAAGGCCATTAATAAAAAGGCCATTCTAATTAACGAATCACCCGGTAATATCTCTACCCGAATTTTAATCCCATTGATTAATGAAGCCTGTGAAATTTTAATGGAAGGTGTAGCTTCTGTCTCTGATATTGATGAAACAATGAAAGAAACTACCGGATATATGTTGGGACCTTTTGAAATTGCTGATAAAATAGGTTTAGACAAGATTCTAAAATACATGGATAACCTCTATCAGGAGTATGGTGATAAAAAATACAAAGCATCACCTGTAATAAAAAGACTCGTTCGGTCCAACTATCTTGGGGTTCAAACAAAAAAAGGATTTTATAAATACAACGATGAAGGTACAACAGAAGGGAATACTGTTTCATGTGCCATAATCAAGTAATGAAAGGAAAGAAAATGAAGATTATAGTCATCAACAGTGGTAGTTCATCCATTAAATTCCAGTTGTTTGAAATGCCCTCAAAAGCAATCATTTCAAAGGGTGTTGTAGAAAAAATTGGTTTAAGAGGAAGTGCTATCAAAATTCAAAACCCCGACAAACCGGAAGCAAAGCTTGAAGGCGAAATTTTAGATCATCAGCAAGGAATTGAATTTTTATTGGGAGTATTGATTGATAAACAGTATGGTTGTATTTCAAGTCTGGATGAGATTGATGCTATTGGGCACAGAGTTGTTCACGGCGCCGAAGAATTCAGTGGTAGTGTTGTTATAACAAAAAAAGTTATCGATGCCATGGAACGCACATCCGAACTTGCTCCGTTGCACAACCCTCCAAACCTCAAAGGTATATATGCCATGCAGAATCTGTTACCCAACGTTCCGCAGGTAGGTGTTTTTGACACGGCTTTTCATCAAAGCATGCCTGAACACGTTTTCCTCTATGGCATTCCTTATATTTTATATGAAAAATATAAAATCCGTCGATACGGTTTCCACGGAACCAGCCACAAATATGTATCCGAAAGAGCCTGTGAAATTCTCGACAGAGAATATTCAGGTCAAAAAATCATTAGCTGCCACTTAGGAAACGGGGCATCAATTGCTGCCATAAAAGATGGAAAATCTTTTGATACCTCCATGGGGATGACTCCTACTGAAGGATTAATGATGGGAACCCGTACCGGTGATATTGATCCGGGGGCTCTGCTTTACATTGCAGACAAGGAAAAAACAAGTATTCACTACACCAATACTCTGATCAACAAATTTTCTGGTATGCTTGGGGTTTCCGGTGTTTCTTCAGACATGAGAAATATTGAAGAAGCTGCCGAGCAAGGAAATTATCGGGCCGAAGTAGCTCTTGACATGTACGCTTACCGTGTAAAGAAATATATTGGATCCTACGCTGCAGGTCTTGGAGGTATTGATATTCTGATATTTACAGGTGGAATTGGGGAAAATGACACACTGATTCGTAAAAAAGTGCTGTCAGAAATGGAATTTCTGGGTATTGAGGTTGATCCGGAAAAGATGAATATCAGAGGCAAAGAAACCATTATTTCAACAAAAGATTCAAAAGTTATGGTGATGGTTATTCCAACTGATGAAGAACTTGTAATAGCCAAAGATACATACCAAATGGTTACTCATTAGTATGCGCTATATTTTTAATAAAAAAAAGCCTGCTGAAATCAGCAGGCTTTTTTTGTGTGTTCAATACAAAATTACATTTCAGCCATCAATTCATCTGTTATTTCCAGATTATGAAAAACCTTCTGTACATCATCATCATCTTCAAAAAGATCAATGACTTTAATTATTTTTTGCGCATCTTCAAGCTCAAGCGTTTTGGTATCATTGGGAATGCGTTGTAAATCTGCGCTTTCAGGTTCAATACCAAGTTCCTCAAGCTTTTTCATCATAGTACCAAAATCTTCCATTGAAGTGGTAATTTGAAAGAATCCTTCTTCATCTAATTCAATCTCTTCAGCTCCGGCTTCAATTAACTCCATTTCAAATTCATCCTGATCAATATCACCTTTGGGAACCATAAAAATTCCTTTTCTATCAAACATAAAGCTCAGCGAACCATTTGTACCTAAACTTCCGCCATATTTATTGAAAATAGCACGAATATTTGAAACAGTTCTTTGCAAATTATCTGTTGTGCATTCAACATAAACAGCTATTCCATTTGGGAGATAACCCTCATATGTAACCTCAGAGAAATTTGCTCCGTCTTTATCTTTTCCCTTACTAATAGCGCGCTCGATATTATCTTTTGGCATACTTTGCCCTTTGGCATTGGCAATGGCCAGCCTCAGCCTCGGGTTTCCATCCGGATCAGCCCCGCTTTCTTTGACAGCAACAGTAATCTCTTTGATCAGTTTTGAAAAAATCTTTGACCTCCTGGCATCCAATGCTCCTTTTTTTCTTTTAATGGTCGACCATTTACTATGTCCTGACATATATAGATTGTTTTATTTAAAAAATGCTTAATAATCGGATACAAAATTAAAAAAAATCGCTAAGACAAATTTGTCTTAGCGATTTAGAATCAATCTGATTTATTAATAATATAACTCCTGATCAAACTACCAGTTTATCAAGGCTAAACCAACCGACCATTGATGGACATCAGGTCCTTTTCCAACCTGAAACATTGGGGTCAGACCATAACTTGCATAAAGCGATAACAATGGAAAGCCAATCCTTACAGTTGCATCTATACGAAAAGGGTTGAGATAATAAGAATCTTTATTTTTAATAATACTTCTGTTGTTATTATCCGGAGTTGAGTATACATAGTTGAGATAGTTTCCTGTAGCAGGATCCTGCAAAAAATAAGTATCGTTAGCATCATTGAAGTATATTTTAGTATGGCTTCTGAGTTTAACATTACCAATTACTCCGATACTCATAAAAAAGCGTTTCCCTCTCTTATCAGCTCCGTTCTGAACCTCAAACAGCAATGGAAGACTTAAATAAGTTGCCGACAGTTTTGACTTTCTCACAGAGGTTTCCTTAATAAAATATCCCTTGAGCTCTTGTTCGCCATTGACCAAAAATGTTGGATTAGAAAAACGGTAATCGTTAAAAGATAACCCAAGCCCGGTAACCAAACCAATAGTTTTAGATTGATTGAACGAAATACTTTGTTCCAACAAATTAAGATTAACATTCATTGATTTCTCAAAACGAAGCGACAGATAACTATTTGACAGCCCGAAATCAGAATTGAACTGCGGATTTACGTAACCATTAAACCCCAGATCAATACCAGACCAGTGGCCTCTAAATTTCTTTGATTTATCTTTCTTTGTCCATTTAACATTACCCCTATCATCAACTATTAAAACTCTGTTCCCTACATTGATTTTTGTTGAATCCCCATCAACCACCTGCACATGAAGGGTTCCGATATTAACATTGGTTGTATCATTCATATCAAAGTCACTTCTGACCTTAACAATTTTCATCACCTTATTTTTGGTATCAACATCCAGATTTTTTCCAGGAAGCGAAACCAGGTTCAGATGGGAAGTGCCTGAAACCTCTTTTTGCACATATTTGCTAACCCTTGCTTTGGCAGTCGACACACCCGACCCAACAAACAACAGGCTGTCTACATCCATAGCAACGGCATTTAAACCCGATGCCCCGCTGAGTTCTGCAGACAACAAAGTAGACTTGCCAGCTAAAATAGTATGGGCAGCTCCCGAATTATTCACAAAAACCTTAGAATAATTTAAAATCAATTTAGTGTTGGCAGCTCCACTCGCCCTCAAATGAATAATTTCCCCCTTTATTGGAATAGTGTTTTTTATTGTGCTTGCACCTGAAACTTCCACTTCAGTTATTGGTTGTGACATAGACACATAGAATTTTAACTCTGATGGACTGATGTTTTTATAAGAAAATGAAAGAGTGTTGTTTTTAACTTGTGGTTTAATAAACTCCTGTAAATTTTGGTCCGTTTCAACAACTACTGAGTTTTCTCCATTAACTCCGGTTATCAAAACAATATGATCAATACCACTGGCACTTATTCTTTCAAAGGAAGAAAGAGGGTATTTCATCTTTACAATGTTTTTATCTCCTTTGATATTTTTTCTCAACATTTGAGCCGAAAGTGTTGATATACCAGCAATAACAACCAGAAAGGCAAAGGATAGAATAATCTTTTTCATAACAAATAATTTTTTTAATCTAATTCAAAGCCCTTTTTGCAGGCTTTTCTATATAACGAAAACCAATACTTAAAAGTTACAAAGGCAATATTCAACGATTCATCAAAAACTTTATCTGTTAAATATTCTGAAAAAAATCTGACTACATATTCTTCTGCCTTTCATAACTAGAAACAAAAATGCTACTTTTGTGTTAATAAGGAAATTGTATGGATCAAAGTGTAGCAATACAGGAAAAAAATGAAATTCTTCGTAAGTACAGGCATCTGATTGAGGTTTGGACTACCCGAAAAACCACCAAAGATCAGTGGGATGTTCGTCGTGCTTTTCGTATGGCTGCTGATGCCCATAAAGACATGAGGCGAAAATCAGGAGAACCTTTTATTTTGCACCCGATTGCCGTTGCCACCATAGCTGCAGAAGAAATCGGCCTTGGCCGGACCTCAATTATTGCAGCTTTACTCCACGACACAGTTGAAGACACTGATATTTCTTTGGATGATGTTGAAAAAATGTTTGGAAATAAGGTTGCTAAAATAATTGATGGTCTTACCAAAATAGATGAAATTTCAGACAACAATACTACAGCCCAATCTGCTACACTCAAGAAAATCATACTAACCTTATCTGACGATGTAAGGGTTATTTTAATCAAACTAGCAGACAGATTACACAACATGCGAACCATGGGCATTATGGCCAGGGAAAAACAACTTCGCATTGCCTCAGAAACACTTTTTATTTATGCTCCCCTGGCTTATCGCCTCGGACTATTTTCCATGAAAAGTGAATTGGAAGATTTATCTTTCAAATATTCACAACCTGAAGCTTTTCAGGAGATTTCTCAAAAAATGGATGAAATTCGACAAGAGAAAATTAATTACCTGCTGGCTTTTGTTGAACCCGTTAAAAAGCTGCTAAAAGAAAAAAATCTTCATGCTGAATTAGAAATTAATGAAAAAACGGCCTATTCGGTTTGGAAAAAAATGTACAGGACAGAACTTCCATTTGAAGAAATATATAACTCTTTTAGTATTAACATCATAGTAAATAACGGATCGTTAGATGAAAGCCTTCAATGTTGGGCAGTATATTCAGTTGTGGCATCAATTTATAAATCTAACAATAAGAAACTTCGCGATTGGATGAGTACGCCAAAAGCAAATGGTTATGAAGCAATTCACACCACGGTAATGGGCCACGAAGGTCACTGGGTTGATATCCACATTCGCACTAAAAGAATGGATGATATTGCACGGAAAGGTTATGCCGCCTATCTGAAATATAAAGGCGACAGCCTTGAAACTGGCTCGCTCGACAGATGGTTAAAAAAGACAAAAGAACTTCTGATGGAAAATGATGAGGAAGAGTCCATCAGCTTTGTCAGCGACTTTAAGCAGGAACTATTTTCTGACGAGATTTACGTTTTTACTCCAAAAGGAGAAATGGTAACTTTACCCAAAGGAGCAACAGTTCTCGACTTTGCCTATGCCATCCATACCGATCTTGGAAACCAGGCCATCGGGGCTAACTTAAACAGAAGATTAGTTTCCATAGATCACAAACTACTCAGCGGTGATCAAATCGAGATTATTACCTCTAAAGTTCAGGAGCCGACCGATGATTGGTACCATAATGCCGTTACGGCAAGAGCGAAAGCGAAAATAAAATCCGCCCTAAAAAACAAAAGAAAAAGGTTCAAAGCTAAAGGAGAAGAAAAATTACAAGCAATTTTCGAAAAACTAGGCCTTGAATACAACCAACGAAACCTTCAATTGCTGCAAAAAGACTGTAAAGCCAAAGGGCAAATCGACTTCTTTTATTTTCTTGCAACAGATAAAATAGGCATTAATGAGGTCAGGGAAGCCCTGCATATGGAAGATTCCTCTGCCTGGTCCAGAATAAAAAAGTTTTCCTTTCCCTTTATTTCCAGAACCGGAAAAAAAGAATCGGTTTCAGCTAAAAACAAGTCAGAAAATCTTGCCATTGAAAGCGATGAATATATCGACATGGTCATTAGCAAATGTTGCAATCCCATTCCCGGCGATGACGTAATGGCTTTGCAAATTCCCGGAGAACCCATACAGGTTCACCGTGTCGATTGTGATGAAGCCGTCAGACTCATGTCTGTTTATGGCAGAAATATTGTAAAAGGGCGATGGAAACAACCCGAAGGATATACTTATCTGGCTGGCATTCAAATAAAAGCCAGAGATATTGTTGGTTTATTAAATAAAATAACCGATCTGATTTCTGTTCAATACCAGCTTAACATGCACAATATCAGCATGACCAATAAAGAAGGCCTGGTAAATATCATAATCAAGATATACATTGACAATAAAGAAACCTTGAAAATAATAATTCAGCAACTAAATAAAATTCCAGGCATAATTAAAGCTGATCGTACTACAAGATTCTAGTCCGATTTCTAAAATTCCTTAAAAACTGTCAATTTTATACTCTTTTGATATTCTGACATCTGTATACGTTTATATTTTTTATTTATATTTAAACCACATAAATATAAATTTTATAAATTTGCAGCAAAACTTTATCGTACGGCATGAAACAAGAAAACAAAAAGGATGTTTTTGAATCAGTAAAAAAAGTATTTACTGAGTATCTTGAAGCCAGAGGACACAGAAAAACCCCGGAAAGATATACCATCCTGAAAGAAATTTACGCTACTGAAGGTCATTTTGATATTGAAACTCTGTATATTAGAATGAAAAACAACAAATATCGTGTAAGTCGTGCTACATTGTACAACACAATTGAATTACTTCTCGATTGTAATTTAGTTACCAAGCACCAATTTGGAAATAATTGCGCCCAATTTGAACGTTCATTTAAATACAAACAACACGACCATTTTGTTTGTATGGACGACGGAACTGTTTTAGAATTCTGTGATCCAAGAATTCAGGAAATCAAACAATCTGTGGAAGAATTATTGGGTGTAGAGGTAGCTTACCATTCACTGACATTTTACGGAAAATGTAAATCCGAACCCAAAGAAAAAGCTTCATAAAAAACAAGTCGCATTTCTTTTTTGGAACAAAAGTTCTTGTAACTTTGTTCCCTAACGTATAGCCCTGTTAGATTTAACAGGGCTTTTTAATCGAAAACATGAAGACAGATGTTTTACTGGGCCTGCAGTGGGGCGATGAAGGCAAAGGAAAAATAGTTGATGTTCTGACCCCTCAATATGATATTGTTGCCCGCTTCCAAGGTGGACCTAATGCTGGACACACCATCGAATTTGAAGACAAAAAATTTGTCCTGCATACCATTCCTTCCGGTATTTTTAACCCAAAAAGTATCAACATTATTGGTAATGGTGTTTTGGTTGACCCTTTTATCCTCGACAAAGAGTTAAAAAGGCTGAAAACCTCAGGAATGGATGTAACAAAAAACCTTTTTATTTCCAGAAAAGCACATCTTATTCTCCCCACACATCGTTTGCTGGATACTGTTTATGAGCGGGCCAAAGGAGAAAAGAAAATCGGTTCCACATTGAAAGGGATTGGTCCGGCTTATACTGACAAAACATCCCGAAACGGAATTCGTGTTGGAGATCTGGAAACAGAGCAGTTTCAGGAAAGCTATTCAGAGGCACAGAACAGACACTTTAAACTAGCTTCGTTGTATGACAAAAACTATTTGAAGGTAGAAATTGAAGGCTTGCCTTTTGCACAATATGAAGCCTTATGGCTTGAAAAACTTCAACTAATTAAGGGTCTCAAAAAAATCGACAGCGAATATTATTTGGCCGAAGCACTGAAAGAAAACAAGAAAATTCTTGCTGAAGGAGCACAGGGAACTATGCTTGATGTTGACTTTGGCTCTTATCCTTTTGTAACTTCTTCTAACACCACATCTGCAGGCGTTTGCAATGGTCTCGGACTAGCCCCATCTACAATTGGCAGTATTTTCGGAATTTTTAAAGCTTATTGTACCCGTGTGGGTAGTGGTCCATTTCCCACTGAATTATTTGATGATTCAGGAAAAGAATTACAGGTTAAAGGAAACGAATTTGGTGCAACAACCGGTCGCCCTAGGCGATGTGGCTGGCTTGACCTCCCGGCATTAAAATATGCCGTTATGATTAACGGGGTCACAGAACTAATGATGATGAAAGCAGATGTTTTATCAGGCTTTGATGAAGTGAAGGTTGCAACACATTATATTGTTGACGGAAAAGAAACCAATAAAATTCCTTTCAGTTGCAATCAGGTTGTTGTAGAACCGGTTTACCAAACTTTCCCGGGATGGCAGGAAAATTTGACAGAAGTAAAGACGTTTGATGATCTTCCTGAAAATTTCAAAAATTACATTCGTTTTATTGAAAGTGAAGTAGGAGTTCCCATAAAACTTGTTTCTGTAGGTCCCGACCGCGAACAAACAATTTTATTGTAATTATGGCTTTCGAAATTGAAAGAAAATTTCTTGTCAAGGGGAACTTTAATAATGAAGTAAGCCGGATTATTGAAATCTACCAGGGTTATCTTTCATCCATTCCTGAGAGGACAGTTCGCATCCGGATATGGGATAATAAGGGATTTATTACTATTAAAGGCAAAAGCAATGCTTCAGGAGCTAAAAGATTTGAATGGGAAAAGGAGATTTCCGTTGAAGAAGCTCGTGAATTATTACCTCTCTGCGAACCAGGAATAATCCACAAAACCCGACACATCATTCCCATAGAAAATAATATGAAATTTGAGATTGATGTTTTTTACGATGAAAACCAGGGTCTGATTTTAGCAGAAATTGAACTGCCGGAAGAAAATACTTCTTTCAACAAACCCTCCTGGTTGGGAAAAGAAGTCACAGGTAATCCCCATTATTACAATGGTTATCTATCAAAAAATCCCTATAGAACCTGGAAAATTTAAAACAATTAGTTTTTCGCTTCCATGTTAATCATTACCGGCAAATGATCGCTGAAACCACCAAAATAGCTTCTGCTTGACATAGTTCTGTTAGGAACCATCACACCATCTCTTCTTTTAAATAACATCCAGTCTTTTTTGAAAATGGTTTCAGAGGCGGAGTTAACTTTAATTCCATTCTTTCCGTTCAACATTGGTGCTGAAACAATAATCTGGTCAAACAAATCCCAGCTTTTGTAATACAAAGAACCTTTTCCTTCATTGTAAGGGATGTCAGCCAAATTATACAAAGTTCCATCTTTTGGATCTGAAACCGGCTTCATAGCTCCTAAAGCATTTACAAGACTAAAATCTGTAGGATCATCGTTCAAATCTCCCATAATAACAATGTTTGCATGAGGTTCAACACGCATGATTGAATCACAAATCTTTTTCAAAAAGTAACCTTCGTAACGACGCAAGGAATCTGTTACATTCTGACCTCCATAGCGTGAAACCCAATGATTCACAAAAACATGCAAAGTATCTTTTCCGTAAACAACTCCTTTTGAGTACAAGATATCACGGGTTCTGTCATCAGGCTCAGACGGAAACTGCATTCGGATAAATTGTGTTTCTACAGGTTGATAAATTTGGGGTCTGTAAAGTAATGCCACATCAATTCCGCGCTCATCCGGGCTGTCTTTGTGAAGAATCTTATAGCCTGCTTTTTCCAATGATTTTTGATGAATCAAATCTTCAACAACATTTCTGTTTTCTACCTCTGCCAAACCAAACAAACTGGGAAAACTACCCGGTTCCATTGACGATATAACTTTAGCAATATGATTAAGTTTTTTGTTATAACGCTCAGTATTCCAAGCTACTTTACTGGTTGGGAGAAAATCACTGTCGCGTGTATTAGGGTCATCAATTGTGTCGAATAAGTTTTCAACATTATAAAACGCCACTGAAGCCGGGGCCACCTGTTTTGTTTTACAAGAACTGGTTAAAATTACCAATGATAAAGCTACAATAAGTCCTAAAAATATTTTTCTCATATAAATAATGTATTCAAGTTTTGAGAAGCCAAAGCTAATAAATAAAGAATTAATCTTCCGTATCGTCCAAATCTTTCAGAAGGTCAATCATTCGGCGGTCCTTTTTTGTTGGCCTGCCAACACCTCTGTCGCGCCGCTCATAATTTACCTGGCGAAGCATGTCCAGTTTTTCAAGTTCATCAACAGGAGTTAAATCTTCCATTAACTCAGGGACCAATTTAGCTCCTACCCTGTTCTGACCCACCTGCTTAACACGAACTTTTTTTCTGATTCCACTTTGTATGACCTCAATTTCGTCGTCCACCTTTATCTCGCGGGAAGGTTTTGCATTAATGCCATTCATTTTGACCTTTCCACCCTTACAGGCTTCTGTAGCTGCCGAACGTGTTTTAAACAGCCTTACGGCCCATAACCATTTATCCAGACGAACAGAATCCATACAGTTTATTTCTCTCTGAAGAATAATTGGATGGGAACACCTTGAAAATCGAATTGTTTTCTGAGTTGGTTTTCCAGAAAACGTTTATATGGCTCCTTAACCTCACTTGGATGATTACAGAAAAAAACAAACTGAGGCGTAGCGGTTTTCAGCTGCATTACATATTTTATTTTTAAATATCGCCCACGGGAAACCATTGGATGAGGGGTTTGCTGAATGACTGGAAGCAGAAAATCATTTAGTTTAGAAGTCGGTATTTTCTGTGTTCGTTTTTTATAAACTTCGGATGCCATGTTAAGCAATTTAAAAATGCGTTGCTTTTCATGAACCGAAACAAATACAATAGGAACATCCTGAAAAGGGGCAATACGATCTTTTACAGCTTTGGCAAATTCAATATGAGTATTTTGATCCTTTTCAACCAAATCCCATTTATTAACCACGACAATAATTCCCTTTTTGTTCTTTTCTGCCAAATGGAAAATGCTTACGTCTTGCATTTCAATACCCTGACTTGCATCCAGAAGCACCAGACAAACATCTGAATTCTCAATGGCCCTTATAGTTCTGAGCGTAGAATAGAATTCAATATTTTCATACACTTTGCCTTTTTTGCGTAATCCGGCGGTATCAACCAACATAAACTCATGTCCAAACCCTTTAAACGGCGTATAAATTGAATCGCGTGTAGTACCAGCTATAGGAGTTACAATATTTCTTTCACCACCTAATAGAGTATTAATTAGTGAAGATTTTCCAACATTTGGGCGTCCAATTACAGCGATACGCGGAAGATCGGGCAGATCCTCTTCCGGCTCATTATCCATATCTTTTACCAAATCATCCAGCAACTCTCCTGTACCTGTACCGGTTACAGCAGATACAGGATAAAAATTCCCCAGTCCCAAAGCATAAAATTCTCCCATCAAAGCCTCTTGATTCGGGGTGTCAATTTTATTCACAGCAACAAAAACATTTTTGCCGGATTTTCTTAAAATTTCAGCTACATCTTCATCCAGTGGGTGAATACCTGCACGTGCATCCACAACGAAAACGATAGCATCTGCTTCGTTTACAGCAAACAAAACCTGTTTTTGAATCTCTTCCTCAAAGATATCATCGGATCCTTTAACAAAACCACCGGTATCAACAACTGAAAAATTCACACCGTTCCAGTCTCCGGCTCCATATATACGGTCTCTGGTAACGCCACTTACAGATTCAACAATAGCCTCTTTTGATTGTGTAAGGCGATTAAATAAAGTTGATTTTCCCACATTCGGGCGTCCAACAATTGCAACAATATTGTTCATTTTCTTATTCTGTATTTTCCGTTAATGGTCGTAACCAAAACGGCTCAAAGTTATTTCATTATTACGCCAATCTTTTTTGACTTTCACTGTAATTTGCAAAAATACTTTCTTACCAAAAAAGACTTCCATATCTTCACGAGCCATTGTACCCGTTTTTTTAATTGCCTTTCCCTGATGTCCAAGAATGATTCCTTTTTGAGGTTCCCGCTCCACAAAAATAGTAGATTGTATGTTGATGATATTTTCTAATTCTTTAAAACTATCTATCATGACTTCAACAGAATAAGGAATTTCCTTCTTATAATTCAGCAGAATTTTTTCCCGAATAATTTCCGAAACAAAAAAACGTTCCGTACGATTGGTGAGTTCATCTTTTTCAAAATATGCTGGATTTTCAGGCAACAACTCCATTATTCTTTGCATTACAGCCTCAATATTAAATTCGTTTTGTGCAGAAATAGGAATAATTTCAGCTGACGGAAGTTTTTCGTGCCACTGTTCCATTAATTTTGTAATGACTTCCTGGTTGGATAAGTCAATTTTATTGATTAAAAGCAGCAGAGGAACATTAGCTTTTGTTACCTTATTTAATACTGTATCTTCAGAAAAGTTAAGCCCGGGTTCAGTCATCAAAAGAAAAATATCGGCATCCTGAATAGCTGAATCAATGTATTTATTCATCATTTCATGCATCTTATACGCCGGATCACGGACAATACCGGGGGTATCAGAAAAAATAATTTGATACTCTTCTCCACTAACAATACCCATAATTCTGTGTCGGGTTGTTTGTGCCTTTGAAGTGATAATTGACAGTTTTTCACCAACTAACGCATTCATTAAGGTTGACTTTCCCACGTTTGGATAACCGATAATATTGACAAATCCTGCTTTGTGTGGCATAATTTTTTTAAAAAATATTTGCTTGGCAAAGAAACAAAATATATCTTTGCACCCTCGTTTTTCGGAAGAGATATAAAAATCGAAAATTGTTCTTATAACAAAATAATATATTGCGGGGTGGAGCAGTGGCAGCTCGGCGGGCTCATAACCCGTAGGTCGTAGGTTCGAATCCTGCCCCCGCTACTACGAAAGGCTAATTCAAATTTGAATTAGCCTTTTTTGTTTAATATTAAGTTAAAAAACAAAAAAGTCCGTAGCAGGGTGCTACAGACTTTTTCCGTAATAATAGGATAATATTTTACCCTATTAAAAGGGATCGCGAGTAATATTGGAAAAAAGAAGGTTTGACAAGGTCAATTTCACAACGAGTAGGTCCTTTTTGATTATTGCTCAACATAAAGCAGGTTGAAAATTTGCTCACGTCAATTCATTAATTGTAAGAACAATCCGTCTTTTCTACAGATTGGACAAAAAAAGCCTCTCACTATTGAAACGTAACCACAGCGATCACATCGATAGTAAAGTTTAGCCTTTACCTTTGTTACCTTTTTTCCAGAACGTATGGTTGTCATAATTTTCGAAATAACTGGTTCATAATGCCAAGAATCATGCCAGTAAAAGAAAAGATAAATAAATTATTCTTATATATCTGTATATGAATAATTTAAAATAAAAAATAATTTAATTATCGCTCGGGGCAGATACTTAATGACCATCATAACAGCCGATATCGTCTCCGATTTCGGATATTATTCAATATCGGAATATCAAGGAACAACACAGAATTGATATAAAGCGCACTAATTTGACAGCTAAATTTTTATTTTTGCAAAAAATTTACACCATGCATTTTAACACTTATAATACAACCCTGAACGAATTAGGTCAACGTGCTAAAGAAATATCAAAGAAAACTTTTGATGCTCAAGAAGAATTACATGCATTAAAAACCATACTTTCTGTTATTGACCTTACAACATTAAGCGGAGATGACACTTATAAAAAAGTTAATAACCTTTGTGAACAAGCCATAAACTTCAAAAACAATGACCTAGAAACACCTCAAACTGCAGCAATATGTGTTTATCCGGTATTTGCAAAACAGGTTTCAGAAAAACTTGAAGGAACAGGAATACAGACAGCTTGTGTGGCAGGTGCTTTTCCAAGTGGACAATCACCACTATCATTAAGAATTGAAGAAGTAAAATTTACTGTTGAACAAGGTGCTGATGAGATCGACATGGTAATTTCAAGAGGAAAACTCATCGAAGGTGATGAAGATTTCATTTTCAACGAAGTTGCCGAAACAAAAAAAGCCTGTGGCAACAAACATCTGAAGGTTATTTTGGAAACAGGTGAACTTAAATCTGTTGAATTGATTCGTAAGGCTTCGGAAATAAGTATTCTCGCCGGTGGCGACTTCATCAAAACTTCCACAGGCAAAATTGATCCAGCTGCAACGCCTGAAGCATTTTTAATAATGCTTGATACCATTAAAGAGTTCTACGAAAAAACAGGAAAAAAGATTGGCATTAAACCTGCAGGAGGAATAGCAGAAGTTGGAGATGCCATGCACTATTATAAAATGGTGCAAGAAGTTTTAGGTAACGAATGGCTTAACAATAAATTGTTTAGAATTGGTGCCAGCAGATTGGCCAGTAAGGTGTTTGAAAAAATAAAATCAATTAGTAACAATTAAAAAACAGGTTCAAAGTTAAAGGCAGGAATACTATCACGATAGATCCACTGCTTTTTGTAATTATAATTAAATAGTCCGTCACCATTTATTAGATCATCTTCCTGAACCTGTTTTTCTATACGCAGATCCGATTGCATGGCAGTAAAATACGACAATATATTATCGTATATTTTCACCATTAATTTCTCATCAGAATAGTAATAATCCATACTTTTTCTAACCTGTTCAGCATTCACATCATAATGTTGAAAAACTGACTGATAGTATTCTTCTTCTGTGGGTTTAACACGACCTCTGGCACGACGATAATCAACAATGGTAGTAACCATATTCATATCTTTAAGGATCAGAGCCATTTTATTCTCAGGAATAAGGTTCTTTGGCTTTTTATTATTTAACTTATTATTTTGGTAACAGCCAGAAAATACCAACACAAACATTATCAGCAGAAACAAAGATTTTCGCATGAATTAATTCCCCACTTCAGATAAATATTTTATTCTCATCAACCTAATTTCTTCTTCGTTATACTCAGCTTCACCAAGTTCATTCAATGCGTCTTCTATCGAATCGGTCTCTGCTTCAGAAAAATAATCAAGAATATCTTCCTGATGATATTCATCAACATGTTCTTCAATATAATAATTAATATCCAGACGGGTTCCTGACATCACAATTCGTTCAATTTCAATCAATAACTCGTCTTTTGTCAGATTTTTTGCATGAGCAACATCATCCAGCGAAAGTTTTCTGTCAATGCTTTTAATAATGTATACTTTAAGGCCGGATTTATTAATCACCGATTTAACAACAATATCGCTGGGGCGGGTAATCTCATTTTCATCAACATATTTCTGAATGAGATCCAAAAACGGCTGACCATATTTATCTGCCTTACCGGCACCAACACCAATAATTTGTAACAATTCGTCTTTAGTAACAGGATACTGAATTGCCATATCTTCTAGTGATGTATCCTGAAAAATAACAAACGGGGGAAGATTCTCCTTACGGGAAATTTGTTTTCTAAGATCCTTCAACATAGCAAATAATGTAGAATCTGCACCTCCTGAAGCATCATTTTTTACAACCACCTCACTATCATCATCCGAACTATAGTCATGGTCCTTGGCCACCATAATACTATATGGATTCTTCATATAATCTTCTCCCTTAGGGGTTAACTTTAAGATCCCATAATTTTCAATATCCTTAACAAGAAGATGGTTAATTAGGGCCTGATGTATAACCATAATCCAGTATCTTTTTTCCTGTTCCTTCCCGCATCCAAACAAAGATGACTTATCCAAATGAATTGCCTTAACATCTCCGCTTTTTTTACCAGCCATTACATCAGCAATCATATTTACCTTATACTGCTGCTTTAACTTCTTTATGGTTTTTAAGGCAAGAATAATCTGATCTCTTCCCTCAAATTTTTCTTTAGGGTTCAAGCAGTTGTCACAGGCACCACAATTGTCCTTAGTGTAATCTTCACCAAAATAATGCAACAACAACTTATGTCGACAAACAGATGATTCGGCATAAGTAACTGTCTCAGCAAGTAGTTCTTTTGCAATTTCCTGCTCAGCCACAGGTTTATCTTTCATAAACTTTTCCAACTTCTGAATATCTTCATAGCTGTAAAATGTTATGCACTTTCCCTCACCCCCATCACGTCCTGCACGTCCGGTTTCCTGATAATATCCTTCTATACTTTTAGGAATATCGTGATGAATTACAAACCGGATGTCCGGCTTATCAATCCCCATACCGAAAGCTATAGTTGCTACAATAACTTCGGCCTCTTCCATCAAAAACATATCCTGATTGTTCCGACGGGTTGTCGCATCTAATCCTGCATGATATGGCAGCGCTTTTATTCCGTTTACAACCAGAGTTTCAGCAATTTCCTCAACTTTCTTACGGCTCAAACAATAAACAATTCCTGATTTACCTGGTTGTGACTTAATATATTTGATGATATCCTTGGTAACATCCTTTGTTTTTGGTCTTATTTCGTAATATAGATTTGGGCGATCAAAAGATGATTTAAACACTGTTGCCTGAGGAATCTCAAGCGTTTTTAAAATATCTTCCTGTACCTTAATTGTAGCCGTAGCAGTGAGAGCCATCAATGGAACATCTTTACCCAGTGCCTGAATAATCGGGCGCAACTTACGGTATTCCGGCCGAAAATCGTGTCCCCATTCAGAAATACAATGTGCTTCGTCAATAGCATAGAAAGAAATATCAATTGTTCTTAAAAAATTGATGTTTTCCTCTTTCGTCAGAGACTCCGGTGCCATGTATAAGAGCTTTGTTTTCCCGGAAACCAAATCTGATCGCACCTGTGTCAGTTCTGACTTAGACAAAGATGAGTTCATCACATGTGCAATAGACGTCTCCGAACCAAAATTACGGATCATATCCACCTGATTTTTCATCAATGCAATCAATGGTGACACAACAATTGCCGTGCCAGGCTTAACCAAAGCGGGTAATTGATAACACAGCGATTTTCCTCCACCTGTGGGCATTACCACAAAGGTGTCATCACCTTCAATTAAACTGTTAATTATCTCCTCCTGATTTCCTTTAAACTTTGAAAAGCCAAAAAAACTTTTCAATAAAGGCCGTAAACTATATTTATCGCTAATCTCTCCCATGCCTGTGGGATATGTTATTATTTAGTATTTTTGACCTGCAAATTTTAATGTAAAAAGTAGAATTTGTTTTTTTACAAACGATCACCTTTTATACAAATATAATAATAATCTAAGATAAATAAATCATAAAAATTTTAAAAATTTGAGTCGTTCAAACCAAATAATCAACTCTGCATTACAAACATTAGACATTGAAAGTAAAGCAATTGAATCCTTAAACAACTCAATTAATCAGGATTTTGTTGACACTGTTGAAATGATTTATCAATCAAAAGGACGCGTGGTTGTTACAGGTATTGGTAAAAGTGCACACATAGCTTCAAAAATTGTAGCCACATTGAATTCCACCGGAACATCATCGGTATTTATGCACGCTGCAGATGCTATTCACGGTGATCTTGGAATTATCCAAAAAGAAGACATTGTTATTGTACTATCAAAAAGTGGTGAAACACCCGAAATTAAAGTACTTGTTCCTTTAATTAAATCTACCGGAAACCCATTAATTGCTATTGTTGGTAACAATAAGTCATATCTGGCGAAACAAGCTTCAAAAGTTCTGGATGTAACTATCGAAAAAGAAGCATGTCAAAACAACCTGGCTCCAACTACAAGTACTACTGCACAACTGGTAATGGGAGATGCGCTGGCAGTTTCTCTCATGGAAATAAGAGGGTTCTCCTCCAGAGACTTTGCTCGCTTTCATCCTGGCGGAACTTTAGGGAAAAGACTATACATGAGAGTTAAAGATTTGTTTATAAACAATGAAGTTCCCAGAGTTAAGGCAAATGAATCGATGGATCTGATTATTATGGAGATTTCATCAAAAAGATTAGGAGCCACTGCTGTATTAGATGATGAAAAATTAGTTGGAATTATTACTGATGGAGATCTACGCAGGATGCTCCAAAAACATGCCGATTACAGAAAATTACTGGCTTCCGATGTAATGACCCCAAACCCCAGAACCATTCAGGATACCAGTTTAGTTGTGGACGCCTTAACGCTTATGAAAGAAAACAATATAACACAACTACCTGTTCTAAAAAAAGATAAATACCTGGGCGTTATTCATTTACACGATATTTTAAAAGAAGGAATACTTTAATGAAAAGCAAAATAATACAAGACTTTGACGACTACAGGGCACTGATGAATGAAAAACTCATGGAGGCTCCCAACAATAAAATCATTAAAAGAATTTTTAATATTGATACAAACACATATATGCCTGGCGCTTTGGACACAAAGACCAAAGAAATGTTGGGACTTGTTGCATCTATGGTATTAAAATGTGATGACTGCATCTATTATCATCTGGAAAGATGTAATGAAAATGGAGTTACCACAGAAGAAATGATGGAAATTTTCGGCGTGGCAAATCTTGTAGGAGGAACCATTGTAATACCTCATACACGCAAAGCCATGGAATTTTGGGAAGCCCTTAACTCTGAACAAGAATAACAATGATGCGACTCTGGACAAAAGATTTGGTTAAAAAATACCGGCAACGTACGGTAGTAAAAAGTGTTTCTGTTGAAGTAAAGCAGGGAGAAATTATCGGATTATTGGGACCAAATGGAGCTGGAAAAACCACAACCTTCTACATGATGACAGGGTTAATCAAGCCTTATGGCGGACACGTTTACCTAGATAATAAAGACATTACAGAACTCCCCATGTACAAAAGAGCGCAATTGGGAGTAGGTTATCTGGCACAGGAAGCTTCAGTTTTTAGGCATTTAAGTGTTGAGGACAACATTAAATCTGTTATGGAGTTCACCAAAATGTCGAGAAACGATCAAAAACTTAAACTAGAATCTTTACTCGATGAATTTGGTTTACAACACATTAGAAAAAGCAAAGGAATTCAGCTTTCCGGTGGCGAACGACGAAGAGTTGAGATTGCCAGAACCCTTGCTGTTAATCCTAAATTTATTTTGCTTGATGAACCTTTTGCCGGTGTTGACCCTATCGCAGTAGAAGATATTCAGACCATTGTTTCTACTTTAAAAAACAAAAACATTGGAATTCTGATTACAGACCACAATGTTCATGAAACGCTTACCATTACAGACAAAGCCTATCTGCTATTTGAGGGATCGGTTCTAAAATACGGAACTGCTGAAGAACTGGCCAACGATAAGCATGTTCGTAAAGTTTACCTGGGACAAAACTTTGAATTAAGAAAAAAGGATAAAAAGGAGTAAGCTTCTAGGTTTGAATATCTGTGAGGTAAATAACCAAAGATACGAACAGATATAGAACAAAAATAAACGGGACAGCTATCACCTGAAGCCAAAGCAACAGCACGACAGAAACAATCATAAATACATATTTAATGGCATTCTGAGAAAATCCGAATCCTTGAAACTTTAAAGAAAACATTGGAAATCGGGAAACCAATAATAAAGAGCCGAATACAGCTATTGCCAAGAGGAAATAGGTGTTCGTGATTACCATATAAAACAAATCCTGATCAGAATATAATTTTTGCCGTATCAAAGGAAGACTGGCAATCAACAATGCCAGCGGAGGCGTTGGCAAACCTTTAAAGCTAAAATGTTGCTCCTCATCGATATTAAATTTTGCAAGTCTTAAACCAGACATCAAAGGTACCATCAAAGCAAGAAACGGTATAATATTCACATTGTCGAGGTTCTCAGCAGGTTTACCATGGCTTAAATTAAGCATTTGAAATAAAATAAATCCTGGGGCCAACCCAAAAGAAATCATATCAGAAAGTGAGTCAAGCTGAACGCCAATTTCTGAGCTGGCATGTAACAATCGTGCCGTAAACCCGTCAAAAAAATCAAATACAGCAGCCAGAAATATAAACATTCCCGCATAGGTTAGTTGCACAGGGCTACCTTTAACACCAAAGTACACAGCAATAATACCAGACGTCATACTTAACAACGTAATTGTATTGGGAATATGATTTTTTAGCGCCATGATTAAATCTTTTTTCAAAGATAAACATAAACCCATAGTTCAGGGCATAATTTTAATGAATATAGAGGCTGCTCAAATGTTTAAAAAATAACAAGGCAAAAACCTGAAACAAACGTTTGAAACAAATTGTTGTATTCAAGTGCATAA
>JAFGXS010000085.1 GCA_016936505.1 Bacteroidales bacterium
GGAATCATCTTCAGGGCCAACCAAAACAACCGACCATTCAGGTTTGCTTTTTGCAATATGAACCAATACCTCAATATCCAGCCTTAATGTGTATAAAACTCCAATATAGCCAATCACAGGCCCCTGAATGTCTTTAATATCTGAAGGAGCATCTTTGATAAGCTTTTTATCAAACAGGCTCACATCACAACCTTGTCCCACATAATAGGAGTGGGGATTGAATCTTCGTGCAAGATCAGCCAGATAGGTGGAATTGGCTACAACAACATCAACTTTATTCATTAATGCTGCTTCAATACGGATACCTTGTTTTTTCCAGTAATCCACAGCAATCATATTGTCG
The DNA here is from genome assembly GCA_016936505.1 of Bacteroidales bacterium. Taxonomy (GTDB): domain Bacteria; phylum Bacteroidota; class Bacteroidia; order Bacteroidales; family F082; genus Sulfidibacterium. The sequence goes on from JAFGXS010000085.1 coordinate 344, forward strand.
CGGGTATAGTATACATAAGTTTTTGCCCCAATAAATTCTTTAAGGTAAAAGCTGCGGAACATATCAGTGTCATTAAAAATAATGATGTCTTTGAAATTCAGTTTTTTGATTGCCTTATTAATTTCCGAAGCGAACTTTTTATTGTTGCGTTTATTGATAATATCGAAGAGCCAGTTTACAGGAAGCTGATTAATCGATTCCAGAATACATTTGGGATAAAAGCTCCATAAATTATCGCTCAACTGCTCCATCTGTGGCAATTCTCCCGAACGAATTTTTTTCCGGCGTTGAATAAGCGGATCATTCTTTTCTCTCAGGAGTGTAAGTCTGTCCATGGGATAATTTACATACAGTACTCTGTTGTTTTGCGCAAATGTATGGGCAAGGTTAATGGCATTACTGCCTATACGACTGTCCATTGATGCCAGCCCAACCATTACAATGTCTCTGTTTTTGATCATGACAGTTAGTTTTTATTGTTCTGGTAAACGGTTTCATATAAGCTTAAAACGTCTTTAGCCATATTTTTCCAGGAAAATTTTTCTGATTGCTTGAACCCTTTTTCAATCAGCTTTTCTCTCAGAGTATTATCAGTTAAAACTTTTTCAATAGCTTCAGTAATTTCTTCCGGATTAAAAGGGTCAATCAGATAAGCTGCTCCACCAGAAACTTCAGGCATTGAAGATGTTGTTGAAGTGATAACGGGAGTTCCGCAGCGCATGGCTTCAAGCATGGGGATTCCAAAACTCTCGCGAAGAGAAGGATACAAAAACAGTTCGCATTGGTTGTAAATGGCCGGAAGGTCAGTGTTAATTACATATCCTGTGAGCACAATCCGTTTGATAAGCTCCTTGTTGCCAATCTCGGTAAGTAGTTTATCCAGTTCTTTTTGTTCATAATCAAGCATAACCAGGTAAATATCATCACCGGTTTTTTTCAGATAATCTGAAAAGGCTTTCAATGTTCCTTTTGTGTTCTTCTTGGGGTCAGTATTTCCAAGGAAGAAAAGATACCTGTCGGGAAGTTTGTATAAGTTTTTTACTCTTTTGAGTTCTTTTTTGTCATCAATTTTTGTAAAATGTTCACTTACACCATTGTAAATGGCTACCAGTCTGGGGTCGTTTTCTTCAAATTTGAAAAAGTTTCCTATCCTGTTCTTCTCAAATTCAGATACGGTAATGATTTTATCACTTTTTTTTACAACCCTGGGAACAATATACCTGCGGTACATATTTCCAAGTTTTTGATACCATGTTCCTTTTTTGAATAAACTGATGCTTTCAAGGTAAATAATGTCATGTAAAGTAACGACCAATGGCATTGAACTACTCAAAGGCGCTGTATTGCTTGTGCAATGCAGGATGTCGCAGCCTGCAGCTTTGGCTGCTTTAGGCAAAGCATTTTGTTCCCAGGTGGGATAGGGGCCGCCACCTAGTTCTACGATTTTAAAATTGTCTGTATTTTCTAAACACTTGTCCTCATCCGGTTTCACAAAAATCACATATTCATTTTCCTTGTCCAGAACCTGAAGATTTTTGATTAACTCCAGTGCAACCATATCCATCCCGTGTTTTTTCTTACGATACAGCCTTTGTCCTTCAATTCCTATTTTCATTTTATTCTGTTTTTTTGTATCACCATTCATAAATTTATGACCCTTTTATGAGCATTAAGATAGTTAATTTTTACTTATGATTATCACCAGCAGTTCTTTTTGGCTTGCGCAAAGGGTGCTTGATTTGAAAAGCATTATAAGTATGTTTAGTATGCAAATATTCCTTGTTTCCTCCCTTGATTTTTAACAGAGAAAAAAATATCATCACAATTCCCAAAGGTAAGCGCGTAATAGCCCATAGTGTTCTGACATTATAAAAATATCCCGGTATCGATAATAAAAATACTAACAGTCCAAGAATAAAGATGGCAATCCATAAATGAAATCCCGGATAAAGATTAAAAAACAGATTTAGCATTGCCATAAGAAAAGAAACTGTGATGAGCATGATTCTGGGAGGTAAAATGAATTGCAGTGCCTTGTTGAAGTAATCTATATTTCCTGTTTTAAATAGCATTTTTAAAGCAGGAATAAAACTCTTTCCGAAATAATGAATTTGGGCAGACAACCATCTTCTTCTTTGTTTAGTGAAAACTTTAGCGTTGGGAACCTTTTCATCATATACAAATGCATCGGGTAAGTATTCTACTTTTTTATTCTGGCTCAAGAGTATCACTTCTAATTCTTTATCAAATCCTCCCACAACTTCCACTTCTTGCATGGTTTGTTTCAGATATTGAAAATCGAAAGCCATTGCTGAGCCAATCAAAGCGGATGATAATCCAAGAATCCTGTGCCCTTTTCTGAAAATGTGATTGTTCATTTCCTCACTAATTGCGTCCAGAATAGCAAATGGAGTGTCCATGTTCTTGGCGATTCTGTGTCCCTGAACTGCTACATATTCATTACAGAAAGCACTGTTGATTTTTTTCAAAAAGTCGGGAGCCATAATGTTGTCAGCATCCAGGATTACTCCAATGTCATAACCTTCATTCAATTGCCTCAGAGCGGCGTTCAAAGCCCTTGATTTAGTACTGAATTTCAGACTGACTTCAAATACAATTACATCAAGTTTATGCAGTGCTTCAATAGTTTCTTTTTTAAATCCGTCAGCAATAATTATTATGTCGTAGTAGTTTTTGTTATATTCTTGTTTTAGGGCATTACTGGCAACCTCAAGAATAACACTGTCTTCTTTGTACCCGGGAATAAGCACAGCAATTTTTCTTTTTTTCTGAGCAATATTAATTTTCCGTTTCAGCGGAAACAATCCCGAAAAGGCAAATATGAGCAGGTAAACAGTGGCAAATGCCAGGTAGATAAAAAATACTAATAAAAGGGTATCAATTATCATCATAGCATTGGGTTTTCATGGATTTCAGTGGAGTTGGAATGCGTAATATGCCAACCGATGGCCTTGTAGTAGGCAAGAAAGAAACTGATTTTTCCTTTTAAGAGAAATTTGAACGCATTTTTGGGGATAGCAATCATCAATTGGTACATCAAAGCTTTATAATATGCAGAACCTTCCAGGCTGCGCCTCATGAAAACAATTCGATTTCGGTTCTGATAATAGATTTTCAGACTGCTCATTTTTCCTGTGGAAACCGATTCTTTGTGTAAAATGTGTGATTTTCCTGAATAGTAGATTTTATACCCAGCCTGATGAATTCTGGCGCACCAGTCGGCTTCTTCGTAATATAAAAAGAAGATGTAGGACATCAGTCCGATTTCTTTCACAATGCGCATGGGAACCAACATAGCTGCGCCATGGGCATATGCTGTTTCTCTTACATCGTTATACTGACCTTTATCCTTTTCCCAATATCCTATAGAAGTATTACGCATGGTAACTTTGTCAATAGGAGTGTAACCTGCATACTGAATAGTATCGGGTTGATAGTAAAATTTGATTTTCGGACTTACCGCACCAATGTCCTTGTTTGTTTCGAGTAAATCAACAAGCGGTTCTAAAAAATCCGGAGGAACTTCTGTGTCGTTGTTCAAAAGCAAAATATATTCACCTCTGGCTCGCATAAGTCCGTAATTATTTCCAGCTGCGAACCCATAGTTGATAGGGTTTTGAATTAAAACAATGTTAGGGAACCGCTTTTGTATGATGGTTGGATCATCTTCTGTAGAATGATTGTCAACAACAATAACTTCAAGATTAGGATAGGTGATTTTGTTGAGCGATTCAATTAAAGCACAAGTTACTTCAGACTGGTTATAATTAACCGTGATAAGCGAAACCAAAGGGTAATATTTGTGCCTGGCACTCATTATTTTGAATCTTTCTTCTCTTCATGAATGTGAGAATGTTCCGTATGCAGGAATTTCTTCATCGCTCCTTTGAATTTCAACAAACTGATAAACATCAAAATAAAACCGTAGGGGAGGGAAAGTAAAGCTTTAAATGTCTTTTTATTGTAAAATCTTAATGGAACCGAGAGCACGAGCGCAAAAACTGTTAAAATGAATAATATCATCCAAAAATAAAATCCTGGAGCTACCCATAGTTGAAGAGTTTTTATTGGGATGAAGTAGACTATGCCTGTAATAACTGTAATTAAAAAAAGAATGCCAGTTAACAAGATTCTTGGAGGTTGAACCATTTGAAGTACTTTGTCAAAATAGTCGAAATTACCGTGTAAAATAAGTTCTCTGACACCATCAAGGAAGTGGGTTCTAAAGTAGTTTAGCTGAGCCGCAATCCATCTTCTTCTTTGGTTCACAAAGGCATCCGACCGCGATGTTTTTTCATCATAAATAAGAGCATCGTGCACGTAATCAATAGTATAGCCTTGTCTAATGATTTTGAGTTCAACTTCTTTATCTTCACCAACAGAGTCAACTGTGGCCATGGTTTCTTTAAACAATTTGTAGTCAAGTCCCATACCTGAACCAATCAGTGCCGATGAAATACCCAGAACCCTATGTCCTTTACGGAAAATGTGGTTGTTGATTTCTTCGCTAATGGCATCTAAAGTTGCAAAATTAGAGTTCAGATTTTTGGCTGTACGATGTCCCTGAACTGCGTTGTAACCTTTGTCAAAAGCGACATTAATTTTGGTTAAAACATCAGGTTCCATAATGTTATCGGCGTCAAGTACAAAAGCAACATCATAATCATCGCCAATCACTTTCATGCACTGGTTCAGTGCTTTTGATTTTTTACTGACCTCAAATACAACTTCAACAACCCGAATGGGTAATTTGCGTAATTCTTTCAGTGTTTCAGGTTTGAAACTGTCAGCGATTACAATAACCTCGTATTTATCTTTGGGATAGTCCTGAATTGTAGCCTGTTTAGCAACATGTATGATAACAGAATCTTCTTTATAACCGGGAATAAGAACTGCAAACTTTCTTATTTTCTGAATTTTATCAGGTGTTTTTTGTCTGTAAAAGATGCCAGCAATTGCATAAATAAAGATATATGCTGTCGCCATCGCCAGGAAAGCAAACAAAGCATATTCGATGATGTATACCAGAACCTGTAGATATATTGTCATACATTATTCATTTTGAGTTAATTGCGGAAGGTTATCACGGTTATTCAAATGTGTCCAGTGCCAGAACACTGCTTTTCCTGTGGCTGCCGTTAAGTCAAATCTTCCTTTTAAAAAGAATATCAGTCCCTGCTTTGGCAAAGCAATGAAATATAAGTATAATAAACTCAGTAGTTTTGTCAGACCTTTGTTGTTTCTTCGGGCGTATAAAACTCGTCCACGGGTCAGAAAAAATGTCTGGAAAGGACTGTTTTTAACTGTTGATATAGACTCTTTATGATAGACTACTGATTTTCCTGTGTAATAAATTTTGTATCCTGCTTTTTTTATGTGCTCTGCCCAGTCGTGTTCTTCATAATACAGGAAAAACTGTTCTGTCATCATCCCAACTTTCTTAATAACATCTATTGAAACCAGCATGGCTGCCCCAAAAATTGAACCTGTTTCATTTGTTGTATCATACTGACCTTTATCTATTTCACCAAAACCAATAGCAAAATTTCTGATGGTTATTGGATCAATAGGAGTGAAGCCTGCAAACTGAAAAGTATTGGGTGTATGGAAATAGTGAATTTTAGGACTGATCATACCAATTTGATGATTACTTTCCATTATTTCCACAAGTGGTTCAAGAAACGAAACCGGAACTTCTGTATCGTTATTGATAAAAAGTACGTATTTTCCTTTACAGTAAGGGAGAGCTGCATTGTTACCCCCGGCAAATCCAAGATTAGTTTTCGTTTTAATGTAATGGATATCAGGATATTTTTCTTTGATAATATCGGGATTGTCCTTGGTGGATGCATTATCAACAACAAAAATTTCAACATTGGAATATGAGATTTTTCTCATAGACTCCAAAAACTCGCATGTTACAGCCGACTGATTAAAGTTGACTGTAACAACTGATACAAGCGGATGTGAAGATTTATTCGCTAACATATTCTACTTCGTCTTTCGGATGAGAAAATGCCCAGGGAGAAACTCCTTGTTCTATTCGTTTGTCGTATTCTCGTTGGAGTTGTTGAGCAGAAAACATAAAGGTCCAGCTTAAGTAAAGTAGCACACCAGTAGGCATCTGTCCCAAAACACCGTTACCATAGGCAGCCCCCATAATCCCTACAAAGCCACCCAATAGCGCACCTAAAATGTTACTTAGTTCTTTGGCTTTTACTTTTGCCATAATCAGATAAAAGCTTTTGAACATGATATACATTAAAATAAATAAGTGCAAGATAAGTCCCACACGGCCCTGCTCGGCCCAAATTTGTACGTACCAACTATCGGTTGCAACATTAGCAAGAAAACCTTGTGGCGAAAACCTTTGCCCCCAGTTACCTGCAGAACCGATACCGCCACCAAAGGGTTTGTTGGCCAGATATTCCTGTAAAATTCTCCTGTTTTCCAATCGAACCTGATATGAAGCATCCTGTTCAGGATGAAAAGCTGTTCGCATACGGGCAATAGTGTAATTACTATCTCCAATGTATGTGTAGGCAAAAAAGACATAAGTTAAGGCAAGCATAGCACCGCCAATAATAATGACCTGAACTCTTTTTGAGAGGATAACATATGTGATCCCACCCAAAGCCGGAACAATAACAGCTCCACGGGTTCCGGAAAGCATCATTCCCCAAAATGACAAAACTGATACAATAAGGAAGAATATTTTGTCTCCTTTTCGTTTCATTGAGGCTGCTACACCGGCAAAAACAATACCTGCAGCTCCCTGAGCGGCACCAAACTGACCTGCATCACTAAAGAATGAAAAAATACGGAGCTGTCCGTTAATAATGTGTGTTACAGCACCAACTGTATTGAGCCAGTATTGCTCAGCGTAATCAAGGCCAATGTATTTCTGCTGAAATCCTTTTAAACTTGCCAGAAGTGAGAATATCGCCCAAAAAACTAAAAAACCATACAAATGGCGTAAACGATTGTATATTAAGAACCCTAAAGGAATTACCAGTAATGGGTAAAGGGCAACCCCCCTCATGGCATAAAACCATGCTGTTCTGCTTAAGGCTAATGGATTGAAGAATTCAAGAATCGCATATGCGAACCATACAATATGCAAATAAACGATGTCACGATTGATTTGTGACATGTCCAGTTTAGTATAGAAATTCCTGAAAAATACAGCAACAATAGTGATGACCAATAGGAAGTCGATACTTAAACCCAAAGGAACTCCCTGAACGTATCGGGTTAAACCAATAGCTGTAAAAGCCATAAACATGATGGAATATATACCGACAACTGGATTAACGAATAGGCGGTTCACATAAAAGATAGCTGGGCCAAGAAATAAAAATGCAACAGCAATTTTAAAGCCTCCTTTGGCCACTACAATCCCTATGATGAATGTCAATATAAGCATGACAGTCAACACAAGAGGATGCTGTAGCTTATCAGCACCCGTTTTTTCTTTTAGAGATTGCAGCATAATTTATAGGATAAAATTAAAAAAATTACTGCAGAGAAGTTTATTTTTTTCTCCATACATTCAATTGTCCTATAAATTGTATTCCACCAGAGAATATTTTTCTTAGTTGAATGTTTAATTTTTTATTCAGATAGTAATAACCTACCAATATTCCGATAAGGGTGAATAAAATAGTTACCCAGGCAACTCCTTGCAAAACTGTATAGATCGTGAAATCTTTTGATACTTGAATTATTGTTATAAGATTTTCTCCGGAAGCAATGAGCGAAGTGATACTGAAGCTTAACGCAACATATAAAAATGCAAAAACCACAAGTGTATCTCCTATGATATTGGCCAAAGTCATATAAATCACTTTGTAAAAATTAAATTTTGGAAGGTTAATGCTGTCCAGTGTAACACCAATAAAGCGATCAAGAGGCAATAACATACCATAGATACAAAAAATTCTGAAGATCGAGGCTGTTGATTCGTATCCCTTACCTCCTAGAATATAGACAAAATCGTCAGCAAAAATAAAAGAGAAGATCATGACAGGTATGAGAATAAGTGTCATACCTCCTGCATTGGTATAAAATATCTGTCTTACCTTTTCATTATCTCCCTCGATACTTGCTTTAGACATTCCGGGAAATGCAGTCATGGTGTAACTTCGTAAAGGAATTTCAATAATTTCAGTAAGTTTCATAGGAATACTGTACAGTGCAACACCTGCGGTTCCTAAAAAAGGACTTAATCCTATAATAAAAGTGTCGGCACTTTTAAGTAAGTTACTTCCAATCAATGTCCCGGTGGTGTACTTTCCAAAATCCAGTATTTGCTTATTTGTATGTCTTGAAGCACTAAAGATTTGCAAAATACCATCCCAGTTTGTAACACTGGACACAACAGAGGTTATTATATTAATAATTATATAGGCATAAACAATGGTCTGAAGGGAATATCGGGTAAAGAAGTAATTAATCAGAAGAAAAATCATGAACCCGCCAACATTGATTACACGCAGAACTAAAATATAATCGAACCGCAATTTTGCCTGTAATACTGACTGAGCATTATTAAAAGGAATTGTGATGACTGCCAGAATGGGAAACCATTGAAAAAACAATGAAAATCCGGAGTCCTGAATTTGATCATAAAATAGAAAATTGGCCAGAAGTATAATTCCAACAATTAAACCTGTTGAGATCAGGTTGATAATGTAATTTGATCCGATTAGTTTTTTCGATTGGTTCTGATCTGCACCGGCCAGAAATCTGACTATTGCAGTGCGGGTAATTCCAAACCGTAGCATATCAATGAAATTTGCTGTAGTTATGAGCAAAACCCACTTACCAAAGTCATCGGTGTTTAGGCTGCGAACCAAAAGAAGAAACCCAAGGAAACCAAAGACTGCTACCAGGCCATTGTTAGCAAGGGACAGAACATTATTATTTTTAAGTATTTTCGATAATACATTCTGAGCCACTGGTTTATTTTTCTTTCTTAATCACCACTTTATACTTAGAAGGATAGGTTAAGGCAGTTCTGAGTCTGTCAGCAAAACTGGGTTTGGTTTTTGGCAAATCTGTAAGTAAATCATCAAGATTATAAAGTTCTACCTCGTTGAGTAATACCATAGGTTCTTTGCCTGCAGCATCACGATAAAGTTTTATTGCAGTTTTGTCGGCTTTAGTATAGCTATTGTTACTCTTAATTACGAAAAATGCCAAATCTACCTGTGAAAGTAATTTAATTGGATAAGTATGATAAATTATAGATGGTATTTCAAGGAAAATATAATCATAAGGAACATTTGATTTCCTCAAATAACGCGTATCAACCAGTTCCTGAAGATTTTTTACATCAATGAAATTATTTTTTATTTCATAATGATAGGATTGATTGAAATCTTCTTCCTGATTATCGGCTTTATCATGGGTATAATTCAGATAAAGTATTTTGTCACCCATAGCTCTCATACGATTGATTACCTTTTGGGAAAGCAAAGTTTTACCAACCTGATTCTGTGTACTGAAGATCAATATAAAATATGGTTTTACTGGCTCAGGATCTTGTTTTGCAAGATTGAGTTTAATATTTTGAATAACCATATCAATCAGACGGTTCGAAATCTGAGAAAGTTCGTTTGCCAGATGCTTGGATGAAAGGTAAGGATAAGCACCGGCCAATTGCATTTGGGTTTCTTCAATTACTTTGCTTGGCGTTCTGGTTGAAGTATCAAAATATTCAAGCATAATAATGATGAATGCAATCAAGATAAAACCTCCAACACCAGATGCCAGAACCATATATTTAGCCCTTGAGGGATTTGCTGAAATCGGGAAATACGGAGGGTCAACCACTTTAATATTAGTTGACATTTCCAGATTCTGTTGCTTCATTTTTGCCAAATTAAGACTTCTAAGCAATTCAATGTATGCTTGTTCAGCTACTTTAATTTCGCGTTCAATTCGGGTTAACATAGCCCCAAGAGGTGCCATTTTCTGGTAGGTTCTGATGAAATCTAATTTTCTTTGAGCCAATACCTTTAGAGCCGCTCGTGCTTCAGTATAATTAATTGTGTTTGTAAGCCATGAATCCAAAAGATCCTTTATGGAAACGCCTTGTGTGGAATGTCCGTACAAGTATAATTGATCAATACTTAATTTAATTTCATCACGAAGTTGTTGTTGCTTTTTCATCAGATCCTGCAATTGTGCAGCTACCTGACTGTTATAGTTTTGAGCCAGTCTGTTGACAATAATTTTTTCAGAAATAGTGGCTAGTTCTTTTTTCTTTTGGTTGACCACGTCACTCTTCAGGAAAATAGAATCTTTGGCTGTCATTTTTGTTGCTAACTGCTGTAATGTAGCTGCTGCCCCCGACATTTTAATTTGCTGATCCTGGTAATATGAATCAAGTTTTTCTTTTTGATCTGCAATTGCTTTACTCTGCTCGTAGTAGTTAATAATGTTGTTACGTTTATTAAACTGTAACAGCCTGTCCTCAGCTTCTGAAAGTTTCCGGTCTGCTGAATCTACCTGACGTTGGAAATATTCTACAACACGGTCAGTTTCATTAATTCTTAATGACTTATAGTCCTTCATGAAGACCGTTGAGATAATTTTCAAAGTTTGTTGGCAAATTCCGGGATCATCAGATGTGTAAGTTAATTTTACAAGGTCACTATTGTTGATTCGGAAAATCTGTATGTTGCTGATAGCATTTATGCTGTAGTGATTATTTTCTCCATAGTGCAATAGCCCGTAAATAAAGTTGGTGTCATTTGAAACATAATACCTACGCATATTATTTACAGTCTTTTCATAATCCGACTTTTTTACACCTGGAGGAACAATAGGGTCTTTGACAAAGATATTGTCATAAGTATACATTGAGTTATTAGACTGATCAACAGGGATATTATCTGTTGTAGAAGAAGGGTTCACCTGGTTATCGGTATCCAGATCGGTTGAAACCTGTTTGTTACCGTAATAGTCATTGTTATCATTTGTGGCAGAAATGCCGTCATTTATTATAATTCTTTGTCCAGGACTTACTGTTTGGTTATACAGATTGTTCATTTCGCGAAGTTTGTTGATGTTTACTCCAAACTTCTTGGCTATTGAAAATAAAGTTTCACCGGGTTGAACGGTGTAAAATTCGGTGTTCGATCCGACAGATCCTTTTTGAATAATCAACTGCTGACCCGAGGAAATATTTCCTGATGAAAGATTATTTAATTGCAATAATTCACCTCTGGAAATACCATATTTACTAGCTATAGATGCAAGCGATTCACCAGGTAAAACAGTGTGAGTAATGTAAGTGTTTACAGGAGTATTTGAAGTGTTACTTTTTGATAAGCCACTTTCAGTATGACTTACACTTTGATTAGTGTTATTAGCACTTATTTCCCTTGCAGCAATGTTTTTCTTCTTATTGATTTGATTTTCCAGTGATCTGATTTCCTTTTGAAGACTGGCAATTTGTTCTGCTCTTTCCCGCTCAATTCCTGATCGGTTATCCTTTACAACAAGGTCTTTAACTCTTTTGGGAATAAACCGCTGGAGCTTGTCGAAATTATCCTTGGATATGTATTGTGGATTATATTGTTCAAGAGTTAAATCCTGAGAGAGAAGTCTTAAAGAGGTTTCAACCACAGTTTGTCTGGATTTAAGAAGATTGATCATATTATCAAACTGCGCACTTGTGCTAAAGTAATCTGTAGAACGTTGTGTTGTCGATTCAATAGAATATCCAGTTGTTATACCTGTATAAATAACAGCTTCCGATTGATATACTTTCTCCTTATTTCTGGTAAAATAGTAAACTACTATGGCTAATAACAAAGGAAAGCCAATCAAAATGACAATATTTCTTCTGAATAACCTTATGAAATGTAAAAAATCCATCTATCTCCTCAAATTAACGCAATATGTTTATCAGGTTAAATTTCATCCCTGTCGTAACTTCCAAAAGCTTATATTCTTTATTAAATTCTGCTATGGCTTGTTGAAAGTTGATGGCTCCTCTGGTTTGAATTTCTTTCAGTCGGGTATATTCGGCTGTTGATATTTCCCCGTTTACAAATTCATTTTGGGCCATTCTCATCTGCATCATTGTAAAATTCTGATATTCATTATATATGCGTATGTAATTTTGATATTGAACCAGATTATTATAGTGATCAATCACTTCATTAACAAGAAACCTTCTATTAATTTCTTTTTGCATTTGCGAAATCTCAATCCACTTCTTTTGCTTGTTAATATTATTTCTTCTGTCAAAAAATTCCTGAAGTGGGAATCGGATATAAAAACCTGCTGCATAGTTTGAACGCCACGACCAGGAATGATAATATCTTCCCACTTTAGTCAACTGATCCTGATCCCAAAAATCCCAGCGACCAAAGTTCATATCCCAGTTTAAACTAAAGTAGTTTAGCCAGGCACGTTGAGCTGTAAGTTGCTCAAAATAGTAATACTGAGATTTTAAATCTTCATACTTAACACTGGGCGAGTTGTATGCAGCTGAGTCGATTAAAACTTCCAGAGGAGGAAGTCTCTTTGTGATATCGTCAGTAATCGGATTGTAATAATTTGAGCTGTCAGCAGACCTGCCATATTGAGCCATTGCCGACACAGTCAAGGCCATGAAGAAAAAAATAAAAATCCCCCATTTTTTAAAAAGCTGCCCTCTCATCATTTACATCCTCCGTTTGCGCTAGAATCTTGGTTAATTTATAATTTTTGAAAGATACCTGTTTATGTTAAGTATTAACTGTTGTTTTAAAATTATTATTAAAAAAGTTTTAAACAATTTATTTAAACGTTTCCTTTCTGAAATAAAGCTGGTATAGTGCTTAATATCAGTTTTATATCACTCCAAAATGAATAGTTTTGTGCATATTCGTTGTCCAAAGATTTTCTTTCTTCTTCAGACATTTTGCCTCCCTGGCCTCTTAACTTGACTTGCCATAGTCCTGTAATACCCGCTGGCGCAAGAAAACGAGCGCTCCAATCGTCAGATGTTAAAAGCTCGGCTTCATACAATGGTAATGGTCGATTTCCAACAATTGACATATCTCCCTTTAGTACATTGAGTAGCTGCGGAAGTTCATCAATACTTGTATTTCTGATTAATTTACCGACTTTAGTTATTCTTGGGTCATTTTGGATTTTTACAAAAGTACTGGTTTTCTTTCTTCTGATCATTTCCGAATACCAGTATTCACATTTTTTTTCTCCTCCTACATATAGAACAGGTGAACAAAAGGTCCCTTCAGGTAACTTTGAACATCTGGGACAGGGCTCGGATTCTTCAATAATTTCTTCTTCCTTGTATTGGTTCAGATGGCTTAAGTCTTTTAATCTCAAGTCAGCTCCCGTATACATGGAACGGAATTTGTAAAAATCAAAAATTTTATATCCGGTTCCTACCCTTTTTGATTTATAAATTACAGCACCTTTTGACTCTATGCGGATTGCAAGTGCTGTTATAATGAGTAGAGGAGATAAGATTATAATTGCTGCCAGAGAAGTTAAAATATCAAACAACCTTTTGATGGTAGGAATTTTATAATTTCTTTGCGAAGTACTTTTTACAGCCTCTTCTTGCTTTAATTCGTTTAGGTAATAAATGAGAAACCTAATTCTCGTTATAAGTTTATCGAAATTAAAGGGAAAGGGATATAAGTCTTCAATGTAAGTCTTTTGATCAAAAACAGATTTCCTGTATTTTTTTTGATCATTTTCAGGTGAAATAAGTATAAACGGAACTTTCCACAAACCTAGTCTCTGTTTTAGGTAGATTCCCAAATCAGGACCTTTAATTCCTGCCATGTGATAATCTGATAAGATAACATTCAATTCGGGATTTTTTCTGACCCAGTCAATGGCCTTGAGTCCGTTTTCCTGATGAAATAATTCAATCTCATCCGAGTGTTTCTTGAGCATATCCAACACTACAGGATTTTCTCCAATGTACAATAATGATATTTTATCAGAAAAATCACCCATAGGATAAATTTCTATTTGGAAGTTCTGCTGATTAAATTATCGATTCTTAGCGAAAGCTCTTCAGGGTTAAAGGGCTTTACAATGTAATCGTCGGCTCCCATGCGTAAACATTTTACTCGTTCCTGGCTGCTTTCAATACCGGATAACATAATCATGGGAATTTCTTTAAAAAAACCGCTTGCCCGGACTTGTTTCAGAAATTCATACCCATCCAGATTGGGCATTTGTATATCAGCAACTATTAAATCAGGAAGATTACCTTCTTCAAGGTACTTTATGCCCTCTCGACCATCAGATTTGGTAACCACATTGTAGGTTTTGCCAAGATAATTTTCAAGCAACATCCGAATAGACAGCTCATCATCTATGACGAATATTTTCTTTTTCATGTATTACCGTTAAATTAGTAAATATGCTCCATATTTAAGCAAATATACTAAATTCTTTTTTTACTTATACCCTGTTTTTACAAGTTATTTACAATGAAAAGTTAATAATTTCAGGGCTTTCGAGAGTAAAGAAGATTTTTTAATACTGCTTTTTTTACAAATATGTATTTAGTATGGATATTAATTTGTCAGCCTGCATAAAATTTTTGAAAAATTACTGATGTCCAAAGGTTTGCGCATATAATCGTTCATACCTGCAGATAGGCATTCATTTTTATCTTGTTTGTGCGAATTTGCAGTAAGAGCTATAATTTTTATTGGTGCTAAAATCTTATTTTGTTTTTCAATAGCCCTGATCTCTTCACTGGCTCTGATCCCATCGCATTGAGGCATTTGAATATCCATCAGAATTAAGTTATAATGGTTCAATTTAAATTGTTCAATTGCTTCAAAGCCATTATTTGCTACATCAACATTATAACCTTGTTTCTCCAGAAGGTTTTTGGTCAGTTTTTGATTAACTAAATTATCTTCGACGAGTAATATATTTTTGAAAAGTTCGGCATTACTTATGTCTTTGCAGTTTTCTTTATTTAGAGTTACAGAAAGTTGTATTTCAGTTCCTTTGTTGTCAGTCTTATTAAGTATTATATTTCCGTTCATAAGCATGGCTATACTTCTGGTTAAAGCCAGTCCCATGCCGAGTCCTTGCTGATTTCGGCTGTTAGAAATATCGACAGATGAGAAGAATTGCCAAATATAGCTTTCCAAATCAGATTGAATTCCAGTTCCTGTATCGGAAATGTTGAAGATTATTTCAGCATGTTTTTCATCTTTTTCTTTCAGACTCACTGAAAGAGAAACTGTACCTTTTAGTGTGAATTTAAATGCGTTATCCAATAAATTGTATAACATTTGTCTTATGCGAACCGCATCTCCATTCCATATTCTCTGGATAGCAGAATCGATATGAAATGATAGTGAAATTGATTTTTCCTCAGCCTTTACCATGAACAAATGGTAAAGTTCGTCAAGCAAAACATAAAGATCAAAAGGATGATTATCGAGTGATATTCCTGAAAAGCTGGTTTTGTAAAAATCAAGTACATTATTGAGTAAAACAAAAAGGTGATGCCCCGATCTATATATGGTTTCAGCAAGATCTTTAAGTTCATTATTATCTGTTCTTGCTTTTAGTAGTTCAGATGCACTAATGATGCTGTTGAGCGGAGTTTTTATTTCGTGACTTATGTTTGAAATAATCTGACTTCTGCTGATTCCGGATTCTTTGAGGTCCTTTTCCAGTAATTGTAGTTTGATTTTTTCCAAGTCTTTTTGTCTTTGGTTTATAAGCTTTTCTGTTTTTGAAACAATCTTACTTATATCTTGATCGATATCCTTCATTCAATTCCGAATAGAAAATTATAGATCAATTACCAAAGTCTGTGCCCTATAAATTAAGAACTTGATATATAATTAATTATAAGATTACTTTTTGATAATTAAGGTTGTGTATTTTCCCGTTCTGGGAAATCTATAAGGAATTGGGATCAGTTATAGGTACCTGAGTCCAGTTTTAAGATAGTCCACCAATCGTGAAGGCCCAAAGCATGAGATTTGTACTTCTTTTCCTGAGTTGTTTCTACAGCGAACTTAAAGGATTCAAACTTAAAATCAGTTTGCTGAACCTGTTCCTTAAACACTGCAAAAGAAATGGTACCACTAAATACAAAAGGAGTTTCAGAAATTTCCTCCTGTTGAGATAATAGGTTTGTAATATTAAGGTTTAGGGTTTCTTTCTTTTTATTTACAAGCTCAACAAAAATAGTATTAATAGTTTGTGCATTTTTAATAAAAGTCATTTGCAACATCAGCTCTTTAACTTTCTTCTGTTCTTTAATCACGCTGATAGTAAGTATTCCGTCAGAATATAGTTGTTTAGAAAGTGGCAGTATCCTTTTTTTATCCTTTTGAAACATATATAGACCCAGCATCCCAAAGCCAATTCCGAAAACTATGATATAGGTGATAATGTCTTCCATATTATTTGTTACTGTTTTTGAAAAGAAATTCCTTTTCTTCTTTGGTTAGACTGCTGTATCCTGATTGGGCAATTTTGTCCAGTATGGAGTCTATTTCGTGTTCAGATGAGGCTCTTCGTTTATTATATTCTTCATCAGTCATTGGCCTACCTGATTCAGGCCTGCTGGTACTAAATTTTGTATATTTTGCTTTACTGAAAAATTTTGGAAATTTCCAGGTATCGAAAATCCGGTAAAAATCTATCCCATTTCGCAGAGAAAAACCATATAGAAAGCCCCATAGCGCACCACCTAAATGAGCAATATGACCTCCAGGGTTCACAGACTGAATACTGAGCAGGTCAATAATAACCAGTGCAATAGCCAAATACTTTAAGGGGATTCTTCCAATCAGGAAAAGGTGCACATGATAATTGGGAACATAGGTGGCAATGGCAATAATTATGGCTAAAATTGAAGCGGAAGCTCCCAAAGCAACCGAAATAGGCCTTATTCCGGCAAAGGCAGGAAATATGTTGAAAGCAACTACGAAAAACAGCGCTCCCGATAAACCTCCCAATATATAAGTTAATAGTAATTTTTTTTGATTTAAGTACTCTAAAAAAAGGAGTCCTCCGAAATACAATAGAATCATATTAAAGAACCAATGGAAAAATCCTTCATGTAGAAACATATAAGTAAAAACTGTCCATGGTTTTTGTGTGAGTTCATTTAAATCGGCGGGCAGTGCCATGTATTGCCCAACAAGGCTAAGCTGGCTAACTTTGCCTGTTGTGAGCCAGCTGATTAATAAAACAATATTTGCAACAAGAAAGATTACCGTATTAATAAGGATCAGACGTGAAAGGATATTCTTACCAAAAAATACCTCTCTCAGCATCTCTCCTGTGTTCTTGCGTGGTTGTTGATAGTATTGATACATTTGTTTGATGCTTCTATATTTCTGTTCCGTAGAACCGACCTCTTTTTTTCCAGTAGAAAATAATTAATAATCCAACCAGCATACCTCCAACATGTGCAAAATGTGCTACATTGTCACCCGGTCGGTTATCAAATCCCCAAAAAAGTTCCAGTAAACCGTAACCTAGTACAAACCATTTGGCTTTAATGGGAATAGCGAAATAGAGATAAATTACAGTGTTTGGGAACATCATTCCGAATGCCAGCAAAATGCCAAATATTGCACCTGAAGCTCCAATCACAATCATTTGATTGATCATTTCAGTTCTATAGTTTGACAGAAATGTAGCGATCTGCTGTAAAATGTCACCAGAAGCGGAACCATTTGCAAGAAGGGTTACATTTTTATTAAATGTATTGATGTCTTGTTGGCTGATGATACTGTTGTATTCCCCGATACGGAAACCGTATTCATGAAAATACTGCTGAATTCCGTCAGCCGTAGGGTGGCTGATAATTTGCTGAAGCATATCGAGATTGGGAGTCAGACTGATATGAATCCAGATAATGTAAACTACAGCTGAACCTAAACCTGTCAAGATGTAGTAGAGAAGAAATTTTTTACCTCCCCAAACATTTTCCATCACATTACCAAACATCCACAAGGCAAACATGTTGAAAATGATGTGTTCCCATCCGCCGTGTAGAAACATATAGGTAAAGAATTGATAAATCCTGAAGTTGGGAGCACCCGGATAATGGAGTCCAAGAATGTTGATCAGATCAATGTTGTATTTTCTTAAAGCCAGCGTAGCTAAAAACATCAACCCGTTAATAATAAGCAGGTTTTTAACTACAGGGGGTAATATCCGAAATCCTGAAGGTTTGTATTGTTGCATGAATCAGATTCTTTTACAATTGATATTTTAGGACCGCAAAAATGATTCCAGAGTTTCCGATGTGACAATTCCAATGATTTTACTGCCATCGGGTGCCTGTTCAGGCAGTTTGCAGGCAAATAAACGATCGAATAAGTCTGACATTTCTTCACTTGAAAGTGTAATTCCTTGTTTTACAGAAAGTTGAGATGCCATTGCCTTTGCCAGACGTATGGTTCGGTCCATTCCCATGTCTTTACTTTGTTTTTTATATTCTTCAATTATTTTTTCCAGGCTTTCGGCAATATTTTGATCCTGAAGGTCGGCAGGTATACCTTTTACTACAAATCGGGTTTTTCCGAAAGGTTCAAGATCAAACCCCATTTGTTCCAGTAAATCTTTAATTTCCGAAAGAATTGAGGTGTCTTCAGCTGAGAAATGAAGATCGAAAGGGAAAAGCTGTTGTTGCGATCCGGGACGATGTCCTTTCAGTTGCTCTACAAATTGCTCATAGAGAATACGTTCATGGGCTTTTTGCTGATGAATTAACATTAAACCTGAACGAACATTACAGGCAATATATTTTTTCTGAACCTGAAAAAAGAGCATGGGTTGCTTTTCTTCATCATATTTTTGTTCCGTCTGTATCTGAGTTTCCTGACGTACGTTTTTTTCAGGTTGATTGAACAACTTTTCCCATTGTTTGTCTGAAACAGAAGGTTTACTTTGTGTGTAAGTTGTTGGAAGCGATTGATTTTGATCGGTTCTGAATGGATTATAATCAGGATTTACACTGATTTGAGGTTGTTTAACAATGCCTGTGGCCGGGTTTTGTAATGCTGCTTCAACTGTTGGGTCAACATCAAAATCGATGGTTGGTGTCAGGTTGTGAATACCTACCGATTGCCGAACTGCTGCATGCAATACTGCATAAACGTATTTTGAGTCTTTAAAGTTAATTTCAGTTTTTGTCGGATGAATATTTACATCTATTTCTGATGGGGCAATACTGATGTCAATAAAATATGAAGGGAACGAATCTCCCGGTAATAATTCACTAAATGCGTTGGTAACAGCATGGTTCAGATAAGCATGCTTAATGTATCGTTCGTTCACAAAAAAGTATTGCTCTCCACGGGTTTTTTTTGAGAATTCAGGTTTTACTATGAACCCATTAATAGAAAGAATATCTGTTTTTTGTTCAACGGGTAACAAACGCTGATCGTAAACTTTTCCAAACAAAGCTACAATGCGTTGTTTCAGGCTGCCTTTATAAAGTTGGTAAACAGTTTTTCCGTTATGGATAAAATGAAAAGCGATTTCAGGATGAACAATGGCAACTCTTGAAAATTCTTCAACGATGTTGCGTGTTTCAGCAGTATGAGATTTTAGAAAGTTTCTTCTGGCAGGGACGTTAAAAAACAGGTTCTTCACCTGAATTGTGGTTCCAACAGCACAAGAACATGCCTCTTGGCCAATAACCTGCGAACCTTCAATCCTTAAACAACTTCCGAGTTCATCTTCTTTTTGACGACTTTTTATATCAACATGTGCAATTGCAGCAATTGAGGCCATGGCTTCACCACGGAATCCAAAGGTTCTAATAGAAAAAAGATCGTCGGCCTTAGTGATTTTTGATGTGGCGTGGCGTTCAAAACACATACGAAGATCAATGGCCGACATTCCACAGCCATTATCTGTTAGCTGTATTAGCGATTTTCCGGCGTCCTTTATAACAAGCATAATATCTGTGGCTCCTGCATCTACAGAATTTTCCAACAATTCTTTTACAGCAGATGCAGGCCTTTGAATAACTTCACCGGCAGCAATCTGATTGGCAACAGAATCGGGGAGGAGCTTAATGATATTGGACATATGAAACAGTTCTTATTTTGCGATGACGCCGAACAACGCCAGAAAATTTTCAACTAAATTGGTAAAAAGAACAACATAAATGCTTCCGGCAATCATTATTCCATATACTATATAAGTCAGAATGCGTGCCGAACTGTTTCCTCCATCTGATTCGCCCTTTTTCCAGCGCGACATCTGAAGACGTAATTTTTCTTCTTTAGATAATGACGAATCATAACCCAGTTCAGCTTTTCTGCGTTCCCATTCTTCTTTTTTCGGATCATAGTAACGCGGCTTATAGTTGTACTTTTTAGGTTGTGGAGTTTTGAACAATGAAAAGCGCATGATTCTACTTGTTTATTGTGCAAAGATACTATTTTTCCTCAGCAGTTTTCGTTTATAAGATCTCTTCAATTAACGTCTGTTGTCGTTTTTCAGTATTTTTGTTTTATTAAAATCAGAGTATGTCCGACGAAAAAACAAAATGGCTCGAAAAGCTAATAGTGGTGGGCGACAGAGTACTCATCAAGCCTAAGTCTGAAGATTCGAAAACCTCAGGAGGATTGTACCTGCCACCCGGTTATAAAGAAAAGGAGGAAGTACAAAGTGGCTATGTAATGAAGGTTGGCCCGGGTTACCCTATTCCTGCTCCAAACGATGATTTTGATGAGCCATGGAAACCTAAAGGTGAGAATATTAATTATATTTCTCTACAGGTTGAAAGAGGCGATCTGGCTATCTTTTTGAAAAAAGGTGCTGTTGAAGTTCATTATCGGGGTGAGAAATACTACATCGTTTCGCAACATTCCATTTTATTGCTGGAACGCGATGATTTGGTTTAAGCTACATCCTTTCAGGCATAGTAATTCCAAGCAGTCCCATTGAGGTTCTGAGTGTTCTGGCAGTAAATTCTGATAATTTAAGCCTGAAACTTCTTTTATTTGAATTGGTTTCTTTCAAGATCTGCAGATCATGGTAAAACTGATTATATTCTTTGGCCAGGTCGAATGAATAATTGGCAATCTGAGCCGGACTCATTTGGCTTCCTGCTATTTCAACAACCTGAGGGAATTCATGAAGCAGTTGTAACAACGTTTTTTCTTTTTTTTCCAGAGATGTAATGCTGGTTGGTTCTGAAAAATCAATACTGTTTTCTTCTGATTTTCGCAGAACCGAACGAATTCGTGCGTGTGTGTACTGGATAAAAGGGCCAGTATTTCCGTTAAAATCGATAGATTCTTCAGGATTAAACATCATGTTTTTCTTGGGATCTACTTTAAGGATGAAATATTTAAGTGCTCCCAGTCCAATCATATCATACAATTCTTTGGATTCTTCCGCTGTAAAGTCGTCAAATTTACCCAGTTCTTCAGAAGTTTTCTTGGCTGTTTGAGCCATTTCTTCCATCAGATCATCAGCGTCAACAACTGTTCCTTCACGCGATTTCATCTTTCCGTGAGGTAATTCAACCATTCCGTACGAAAGGTGATAAATTTTTTCAGCCCATTCGAAGCCTAATTTCTTCAAAATCCGTTTCAGTACATCGAAATGATAGTTTTGCTCATTTCCAACAACATAAATCAATTGTTGAGCATGATAATCATCGTAGCGTAAATGGGCGGTTCCAAGATCCTGAGTCATGTAAACTGAGGTGCCATCAGCACGAAGCAGCAGTTTTTCATCCAGTCCTTCATCTGACAGATCGCACCAAACCGAACCATTTTCTTTTTTGTAAAAAATGCCTTTTTCCAATCCTTGCTGAACCAGTTCTTTTCCCAAAAGATAGGTTTCAGATTCATAATACATTTTGTCGAAATCGACTCCCATTCTTTCATAGGTTACATCAAAACCGTCGTAAACCCATTGGTTCATCTCAGTCCAGAGTTGGCGAATTTCTTTATCACCAGCTTCCCATTTTTTAAGCATTTCTTGCGCTTCAATCATTAAAGGCGCTTTGCGTGCCGCATCGTCTTTATCCATTCCACCGGCAGTAAGCTGGTCGATTTCCTTTTTATATTCCTTATCAAAAAGCACATAAAAATCACCTACAAGTTTATCACCTTTTTTATCTGAACTTTCAGGAGTAGCTTGGTTGCCCCATTTTTGCCAGGCAAGCATCGATTTGCAGATATGAATTCCTCTGTCGTTGACAAGGTTGGCTTTTACAACAGGAAATCCGTTTGCCTTTAAAATTTCGGCTGTTGACCATCCAAGTAAATTATTTCTGATGTGACCCAAATGAAGTGGTTTATTCGTATTGGGCGAAGAATATTCAATGACAACAGGATTGGCATCTTTTTGAGTTTCTTTTAACCCAAATTTGCAATTGATGTGTTCCTTATAGTAAAACGATAACCAATAACTATCAGAAATGGTAAGGTTCAAAAATCCTTTAACCACATTGAAAGCTGACATTTCCTGTTGGTTGCTGACTAAAAAGTTTCCTAAATCTTCAGCAGTTTGTTCAGGAGATTTACGTGATATTTTCAACAAAGGAAAAACAACGACTGTCAGATCTCCTTCAAATTCAGGACGGGTTTTTTGAATCTGAAACTGTTCAGGTTCAATATTTTGTCCGTATAAATTAGTAATAGCTTCAGATAAACTTTTTGCCAGCAAGGATTCAATCATCATTTTAAAAATTTTTGAACCTGCAAAATTAGAAAAAAAGCGCATAGATAGAGAAGCTCTAATCATTGGTAAATTTTTTGCTCGCTTTTTACAATTGATTAAATTTGCTGCAAAGCAAAAAACAATGGAAAAGGGTAAAAGAAAAATGTATTTAGCTCAGCAGCAGGCTGAAATTACTGAGTATCATGTTTATAAGAGATTAGCTGAATTGTCAAAGGATGAGGAAAACCGGAATACACTTGAGAAAATCGCAGATGATGAAATGAGACATTATCATATCTGGAAGAATATTACAGATGAAGAACCCAAGCCCAAGATGTGGAAAGCTAATTATTATGTTTGGCTTGCACGAATTTTTGGTTTGAGTTTTGCTTTAAAACTAATGGAAAACGGGGAAGTGCATGCACAGGCTTTTTATAAAGAAGTTGGAAAAGAATATCCGGATGTTGAGAGTATCTTCAGCGATGAAGAAGATCATGAAAAGGAGTTGCTGAATATTTTAAATGATAAACGACTGGCTTATGTCGGTGCTGTTGTGCTGGGACTAAATGATGCTTTAGTAGAACTTACCGGTACTCTGGTTGGGTTAGCTTTTGCGTTTAACGATAACATGGTTATCGGTGTCACCGGGCTGATTATGGGGGTTGCTGCTGCGCTGTCTATGGCTGCTTCCGGATATCTGGCTTCACAGGAACAAGAAGAACAGGAAGATGTGAATCCAATTACTGCAGCTGTCTATACCGGGGTATCCTATCTGGTCACCGTAGTGCTGTTGGTCTTCCCGTATTTTGTATTGTCAACGGCCAGATCAGCAACAATTCTCATGCTGGTCATTACCATTCTGATTATTGCAGGATATAATTATTATATCTCGGTTGCTAAAGAAGTATCCTTTAGAAAGCGGTTTATTTCGATGACGATGATATCAGTTGTTGTGGGTGTGATTACTTTCTTGATCGGTTATTTTGCTAAACACTTTTTGGGGGTGTCTGTTTAAGGTTCATCTGGTTTTTTAGCCAATCATACCATTGATTCATACCTTCTCCGGTGGTGGCTGAGACTTCTATGAATTCCAGATGATGATTCACACGAAGAGCATATTCTTTGGCTTTTTCCACATCAAATTTTACGTAAGGTAGAAGATCTGTTTTATTGATTAAGCAGATATCAGATGAGAGAAACATGTCCGGATATTTAGCCGGTTTGTCATCGCCTTCGGTTACGCTGATAATGACCACACGTTTGTTTTCACCTAAATCGAAGAGGGCAGGGCAGACGAGATTCCCAACATTCTCAATAATTAATAGGGATTTTTCTTTGGGTTCCAATTCTTTTATTGCTTTATGAATCATATCGCTGTCAAGGTGGCAACCACTGCCTGTGTTAACCTGAACAACTGGGACTTTTTGTGCTTCAATCCTGCGTGCATCATTAAAGGTTTGTTGATCTCCTTCAATAACAGAAATATCCATTTCTTGTTTTAGATCATGGATGGTTCGTTCAAGCAAAGTGGTTTTTCCAGAACCTGGGGCACTGACCATATTGATGGCAAAAATTTCTTTCGCTTCCAGGTAGCCCCGGTTTCGCTCTGCCAGTTGATTGTTTTTGAATAAAATATCCTGTTCTAAATCAACCACAGTTTTTTCATGATGGTGATTATGATTGTGGTCGTGTTCAGGATGGAAAGAAATCTGTTGAGGATCAATCTTTCCGGGTTTGGCAATGGTTATCTGGTCTGTATGGTTACATCCGCAAGTTGTGCACATGGTTTTAGCTTTTTATTATTCTAATCACTAACTAAGGTCAGTGTTTTCACTCTTAATTCTTTTCCTTTGATGATTTCGGTATAAAATTCTCCACATTTTGGACAGGCATCAAAATAGCTTTCCGTTTGAAATATATGTCCGCATCCTGAGCATTTTGCCATCCCTTCGGGGCGATGAACTATGCGTTCTGCATTTTCAAGAACGGTCCCTGAAATTGAGCTTTGCCACGCAAAATCAAGCGCTTCCATTTCAACTCCCGACAAGGTTCCTATTTCCAATTCAATGGTTTCTACACTATTGGCTTTCGCTTTCTGAACTTCTTGTTGAGCCAGATCAACAATACTCATTACTATGGACAACTCATGCATGGTTTAATGATTGGTTGTATCAAAGATATTGCTTTTGCCAACAAAAACTTCAATTTCATTGTTCAATAAAACCTTTTTCATGTGTTTCAGTGCCAGATTCAGATTTTCTTCTGCTTGTTCAGTCAAACTTTCAGCCATATCCCATTCGTAGCCTTTCATGTGTAAAAGATAAGCCTTGGGAGCCTTTTGAAAAAGATCGTGGCAAAGATGAATGACATATCCGGGAGCTACTGCGTGCATGGTGAACTCGACGGTATCCGGTGAAGGTTTAATGGGAGTAAGGGCAAAAGAGTCCATGGTTTCCAGCGATGCGTCAGCAAATATTACAGTGTCATAGTGTGAGATGAGTTCCGCATCTTCGATGTTTAGTTGATAATTTGTTTCAATTGTTATATAGCCAGGCATAAATTCTTCTGCCCATTTTCCTATTTCATCTGCAAAAGCGATACCCAGGCCGTCGTCTCGACGACCCGGATTACCATAACCGTATATCAAAATATTGTTCATCCGTTTTTCATCTTTTGATCTATCATTTGCCCGTCTGGTCCAATCAAATTGACTTCCAATGGCATTTGGCCTATTGCGTGGGTAGCACAACTTAAACAAGGATCGTAAGCTCTGATGGCTACTTCCACGGCATTCATCATAGGTTCGCTGATTTGAGCTTGTCCATCCATAAAAGCGTGGGCAGTTTTGTTGACTGCCAGGTTCATCGGCTCATTGTTGTTGGTTGTGGAAACAATGAGGTTGGCCATCGTAATTAAATCCTGTTCGTTGATTTTGTAATGGTGGAATAACGTGCCGCGTGGAGCTTCAATTACACCAACGCCTTCCAGTTGTTTTTCTCCTTTAACAATTAAATCTTCATTCTGTAAATCCGGATCGTTAAGCAAATCACGGATTACTTCTGCAGAATGGAGGATTTCAATGAGTCGTGCCCAGTGGTAGTGCAAACTCATGTTGTTTGGCTTGCCATGGGTATAACTTTTGTATTCTTCAAATTCTTTTTGAGCCAAAGGAGTCGGGATAAAATCGCAGGTATTTAAACGTGCCAGTGGTCCTACGCGATACCAGCCTTTTTCTTTGCCTAGATGTTTCAGGTAGGGGAATTTCATATAGCTCCAGTTGCGCACTTCTTCTTCAATGTAGTTATAGTATTCGTGGTAATCAACATCGTCTAAAATACGTTTCCCTTCAGCGTCAACAGCGCGTAAAACACCATGATAAATGTCCAGTGCACCGTCTTTTCTTACCAAACTCAGGTGGTTTGACGGGAAAGCAGCAAAATTATCCAACTGGGTTTTATTGTTAGTGTGGTAGTTTTTGAAGAACTCAAGAGCAGCCAGGGACCAATCCACCATTTTATCTGCATTGAGCAGTTCGGTTCCCACCAAAAGTGAATCTCTTTCTTCAATGCTGAGATTTTTATTGATTCCACCGGGAATAGCTCCTGTTCCATGGATTTTCTTTCCGGCAGTAACTTTAATAACTTCCTGTCCGAATTTTCTCATCATCACACCCTGAACAGCCAAATCTTTATGGTGTTGGGCTACGCCGATAATGTTACGTAGAGCCGGATCGCCATCAATTCCGAAAAGGAAGTCAGGGGAACTGAGGTGGAAGAAGTGTAATACGTGTGATTGGAAAAACTGCCCGTAATGCATGAGTCGGCGCATTTTTTCTCCAACGGCAGTCAGCCCGTCACCGTTGCCTGCACCAACGATGACATCCAGAGCTTTGGCTGCTGCTATGTGATGGCTTACAGGACAAATTCCGCATAACCTTTGTACAAGTACCGGAGCTTCCCAGTAGGGTCTTCCCTGTACAAAGCGTTCAAAACCACGGAATTCAACAATATGCAGACGGGTTTCCTTGACTTGTGCCTGGTCATCCATAAGGATGGTTACTTTTCCGTGCCCTTCGACACGGGTTACGGGTTCTATGGTAATTTTTTTAGACATTGCTTTTTTGTTTAATCAAATTTAATGACTTCGTAGGGTATATTCATGGGTTGTTCGGAAATAAGGGCGTATAAAGCATCCCAAATCAAGTCAGCACGTGGAGGGCATCCCGGAAGGAAATAGTCAATTTTAACTACTTCATGACAGGGAACAACACGGTCAAGAATCTGTGGAAGCTCTTCATTGTTTGGCAAGATACCTTCTTTATTTAATTGAACCGTTGGGCCGTCGAGATAGGCTTCGCGTAAACATTCTTCCAAAGGAATTCCGTTGCGCATGGCCGGCAAACCGCCCATGATGGCGCATTCGCCCAGTGAAATCAGTACTTTACAATTTTCTCTGAAATACCTTAGGTTCTCAACGTTTTCACTATTGCAGCAACCTCCTTCAATAATGCCAATATCAACTGGTTTGGTGAATTTCTTTATGTCATCAATCGGTGATTTGTTGAATTCAACCAGTTCTATAAGGTCCAAAATACGTTCGTCAATGTCAAGTACTGACATGTGGCAGCCAAAACATCCGGCTAACGAGGCGGTGGCGATAACTTTTTTATTCATGTTTTTTTCTTTATTAATCAATCTTTTGTTTAGCCACCGATGGGCGTTTTGTCATATTTACGAGTACCGATGGGCTGATCAAAGCCTTTCCCTTTATAAATGATGGAACCCACAGGACAATTTTTCATGGCAATTTGAGCCAGTTTATCTGAAATTTCCATTCCCATATCAGGGTCAAGTACAACTTCCAGTTTATTTCCCCTGTTTTTGAAAGCAAAATAGTGTCTTCCTTTTTCATCTTTAATGGTTTTGATGCATCTTTTGCAGGAAATACAACGGTTTTGCTCTTTGAGAATTTTGGGGCTGCTTGAATCCACTGCTTTTTGTGGGAAATCGTATGGGAACCTTGGAACCATCATCTGGTAGCGATAGGCCAAAGCCTGGAGTTCGCAATCGCCGCTTTTTTCGCAGGTAGGGCAAAAGTGGTTTCCACAGACGAACAGAAGCTCAATAATGCTCTTCCTGATGTCATTGAGCTCAGGAGTTTCGTTTTCAATTTCCATGCCATCGGCAGCTGGTGTGGTACAGGATGTCATCATCCTGTTGTTGATTTTTATGGTACAGACCCTGCAATTGGCTTTTGGGTCAGCACCTTTGAAATGACAGAGCGTGGGAATGAAAATGCCGTTTTCCCTGGCGATTTCCAGGATGGTTTTTCCTTTTTCGGCAGTGATCTCACGACCGTCAATAACTATTTTTATTTGATTTTCCATGATTATTATCTATTGCAGGTGAAACAAAACAGGTTCTTTATGAACAAATTTCTGGTAGGTTTGAACCGAATTTTCCAGGTTGAAAACAGTATCATATTCAGTGAGGCTTTGGATATGTTTTTCATAGAGATGTCTGAAATTAAAGATGCTGGACAAAATCGGGTTTCCGGCAGTTTGCCCAAGCCCGCACCGACTTGCTTTCAATGTTTTTCCCCAGCTCAACAAATCCTCAATATCGCTTTTTACTCCATGTCCATCCAGAATCTTTTGCAGCTTATTTTTCATGACGTAAGGCATGTTTCTGCATGTGGAGCAACTACCGCAGGATTCTTCAATGAAAAATTCCATGAAATTCATTACCACTTCTCCGAGCAAATCTCTCTGGTTGTTGAAGATAATGATGGAACCTCCGGTAGGTAAGTCAGAATAGCTCAGCCTTCTGTCGATATATCTTTCTGCGACTTCCATTCCTGAAGGTTTATACCACTTCATTAACTGGGTACTGTTTAAATGACTTAAATCCTTCAAACTTACCAGCATTCCTGATGGTCCACCTACCTGAATGGCCTGTACATCTTCTGCACCACACATTTCCATGACTTCAGTTAAAGGTGTTCCCCATTCCACTTCATAAATCCCTGGGAATTTACAATCGCCTGAAATGCTCAACAGCTTGGTTCCTAACGAATCATTGGTTCCGAAACCGGAATACCATTTGGCTCCGTTTTGCAGGATTTTTACAGCTGTAACTAAAGTTTCCACATTGTTTACAATAGTTGGGTATCCCAGATATCCTTTTTCAACAGGGAATGGAGGTTTGTCTCGGGGTTCGCCGCGTTTGCCTTCCATTGATTCAATTAAGGCAGATTCTTCACCACAGATATAAGCTCCGGCTCCCAACTGGATTCGGATGTCAAAATCAAAACCTTCAATTCCGCCAATATTCTTTCCGAGAAAATTTTTCTTGCGCATTTCATTCAAAATACGTTTCAGGAATTTCAAAAGATAAGTGTATTCATATCTCAGGTATAAAACCCCAATGTCTGATCCGGTTGCGTAGGCGGCAGCAGTCATTCCTTCAAATACCATTTCAGGATATTCGGTAAGCAGAACCCTGTCTTTGAAAGTCCCCGGTTCTCCTTCATCAGCATTGCAGATAATAACTCTGTGTTCACCCTGACTCTGACTCCCGAATCTCCATTTAAGTCCTGTAGGGAAACCAGCACCGCCTCTTCCCCGAAGATTAGAATTTTCGATTTCTTTAATAACTTCAGTGGGAGTATATTTTTTAATGCCAGATTTAACAAAAGTGTAGGTTTCATAATCTTTTTTCAGAACTATTGATTTTTTCCTGATATTGTTACTAACCATTGACTCAACGTCAGGATCAGCATTATTTCCATCGCCATAATTTTCATAAATCAAATCTTTAATTTCTTCACCTGCGCGCATTCCTTTTACCAGTTCCTTCACCCGATAGGGGGTAAGGTTGGTAAAAACTACATCATTTATAATGGCTGCCGGTTCCTGATCATTCATTCCGATGCAAGATGTTGTATAGAGTCCAAGCAGTCCATCAGGTGTAACGTTGTTGATTTTAGTTCCACACTCGCGTTCAAAAGCTTCAAGTATGGCTTTTCTGTTTTTCATGTTGGCAGTAATACTGTCCGTGAGGTAGATGTTGTATTTTCCTCTGGGTTTAAGGGAAAAGAAATGATAAAATGAAATGGTTTCCTCGATTTCGGCTCTGGACAAATCAAGCTCTTCTGCCAGTACGGAAATGGTTTCTTTGTCCATATAATTCTGTATCTTGTGTAAGTCAAGCAGAATGTCCATAAGACGGGTACAATCGTTCTTGTGTTGTTGAAGAATGTCGATGATTAGACTTTTTTCGATCATGGCTTGTTCATTAAAAAAATTAATATAATTTTGCCTGTTAAAAATTTCACAGCAAAGATAATTGTTTTTGTGAATTAATAAACAGATAAAGAGTTTAGAATTATTATAAATTTTGAAAATGGTAATTAAGGCTTTTCATATACATATTAAGGGATTGGTTCAGGGAGTAGGGTTCAGGCCATTTATTTATCGTTTGGCACACCAATACAATATATTCGGAACTGTCGAAAACAATAATAAAGGGGTATATGTTTGGGCTGAAGGCAATGAGTCGAAAATACGTGAGTTTGTTGATTCTATTCAGCTTGAATCTCCTGAGGCAGCTTCTATTTCTTCTGTTGAAATTACAGAACAGAATATGAGAGGCTATACAGATTTTCAGATTGTATCCAGTCAGTCTTTGTCCGATGACGTGACTGAAATTAGTCCTGATATTGCTGTTTGTGCCGATTGTTTGGAGGATATGAAAAATCAGCCCAATAGGTACAACTATCCTTTGACAAATTGTACCAATTGTGGCCCCAGGTTTACCATAATCCGAGAGCTTCCATATGACAGGCCTAATACTACAATGGCACCGTTTGAGTTGTGTCCTGATTGTGCGAAAGAATACACCCACGTATTGGATAGGAGGTTTCATGCGCAACCTGTTGCGTGTAACAGTTGTGGCCCACATTATTCTTTGCAATACAAGGATAAACTTTACGATGAAGTTGAATCAGTTATATGTTTGACAGCGGATTTATTAGACAGCGGGAATATAATTGCGATTAAAGGTATGGGAGGTTTTCATCTGGCTTGTGATGCATTTTCCGAACCGGCTGTTTCCAGACTTCGTGAGGGTAAATCCCGTGAAGGAAAACCCTTTGCTGTGATGTTTCGTGATGATCGTATATTGAAAAATTATATGGTTCTCGACCAAATGGAGGAAAAATTGTTAAAAAGCTGGCGAAGGCCTGTTGTTCTTCTAAAATCGAAAAAAGAATTGGCTCCATCGGTAAGTATGGGATTGGATACTGTGGGGGTAATGTTGCCTTATATGCCGTTTCATTATTTGCTTTTTGAAGTGTTAAGAACAAATTGTATTGTCCTAACTAGCGGAAATATCGCTGATGAACCAGTGTTGATTGATAATGATGAGGTTCTAAAGAATTTGTCTGCAGTGGCTGATGCTTATGTAACCTACAATCGGGATATCCATAATCGGGCAGATGATTCGGTTTGTTTTGTGGTAAATGAAACAGAGCGATTAATCAGACGCTCGCGTTCGTATGCTCCGGCACCTGTTCAAATGCAATTTGATACAGAAGGAATATTTGCTGCCGGAGCCGAACTGGTCAATTGTTTTGCAATTGGCAAAGGAGAACAGGTGATTTTGAGCCAGCATATTGGAGATTTAAAAAATCTTGAAACACTGGAATTTTATGAAGAATCTTTTGAACGTTTTCAACGGCTATTCCGGTTTAAACCAAAAGTTGTATCCTGTGATTTGCATCCTGATTATTTATCTACACGGTTTGCAGAAAATTTAGGTTTGCCATTGATTCGTGTTCAGCATCACCATGCGCATATTGCCTCTTGCATGGCTGAAAATAACCTGGATGAGAAAGTGATTGGAATTAGTTTTGACGGAACAGGATTAGGAACTGACGGCAAAATATGGGGAGGTGATTTTCTGGTAGCTGATTTGAGTAATTTTGAAAGAGTAGCTCATTTTGAATATATTCCTATGCCGGGTGGTGATTTGGTTACCAAAGAACCTTTCAGAATGGCCATGGCCTGTTTGCATCATTATTTTGGTGCTGATTTTATGAAAGATCAAAGAGAAAAACTGTTTTCTAATATTGGTCAGGAACAGTTTGATGCAGTTATAATGATGTTGAATCAAAAAATTAATTGCCCTGAAACTGACAGTGCCGGTCGTTTGTTTGATGCCGTTGCAGCACTTACAAGAATTTGTCAGTTTTCAACCTATCATGCTGAAGCGCCTATGAGATTGGAATCTGTGGCGAAAAATGATATTTCTGGAAACTATGATTTTGTGTTTGATGGTGAAACCGTTTCTTTTAAACCAATGTTTAGTCAGATTATTGAGGACATGAACCAGGAAATTCCTGTTGGTGTGATTTCAGCTAAATTTCATCAAACAGTTCTGAACGTTATGTTAAAAGTAGCAGAACAGTTGTTAAAGAAATTTTCAATCAAAAAGGTTGTACTTTCGGGTGGAAGTTTTCAAAACAGGATATTATTGGGAGGAGCTGAGAAAATGCTTGCAGAATCAGGTTTTGAAGTGTATTCGCACAAGAAAGTACCTTCCAATGACGGAGGCATTGCTTTAGGGCAATTGGCCGTAGCTGCAAAAAGAGTGAGTTTGAACAAAAATTAAATGAAAAATGTGTTTGAGTATTCCTGCTAAAATTGAAAAAATTGATGGAGAAACTGCATTGTGTTCCGTAGGAGGTTCTACTTTGCAGGCTCATCTGGAGTTGATTAGTGATGAACAGTTGAAGCCCGGGGACTATGTTTTGGTCCATACAGGTTTTGCAATTCAAAAATTGGATGAACAGGAAGCCTTGCTAACTTTGCAAACTTTCAAAGAGTATTATGAATTGACGGAAAATCCGGAGATTGAGATTTAAATGGAGAGAAGATGAAGTACATAGATGAATACCGGGACGGTGATGTTGTAAAGCAGCTAAAGGATGAAATAGTTAGGATTTCAACTAAACCCGTTCAGTTTATGGAAGTGTGTGGCGGGCATACCATGTCGATACAAAAGTTTGGTATTCCAAGCCTTTTGCCTGAAAATGTTCAATTGATTTCCGGTCCCGGATGTCCGGTTTGTGTTACCAGCAGAAGTTATATCGACAAGGCTATTGCGATAAGTCGCCGTGATGATGTGATAATTACCACTTATGGTGATTTAATTCGTGTTCCGGGTTCTACCTCGACTTTGGAAAAAGAAAGAGCAAAAGGTGCCAATATTCAGGTGGTTTATTCCATTATGGATGCTTTAATGATAGCCCAAAAGAACAGGAGAAAAAAGGTTGTTTTTCTGGGAATTGGTTTTGAAACCACAACCCCAGCTTCTGCTGCCGGAATTTTAAAAGCCAAAGTAGCCGGATTGTTTAATTTTTCTGTGTTTAGTGCGCATAAAGTGATGCCACCGGCTATGGCAGCATTGATTGATGAAGGAGTTCCAATTGATGGTTATATTGGTCCGGGTCATGTCAGTACAATAACAGGCCAAAGTATTTATGAAGATATTCCCAAAAAATATGGGATGGGAGTAGTCATCAGTGGTTTTGAGCCGGTGGATTTAATGCAATCCATTTTGATGCTGGTAAAACAAATTGAGGACAATGAACCAAAAGTGGAAATTCAATACACACGTGTGGTTAAACCTGAAGGAAATATCAAAGCGCAACAAATGATGGAAGAGGTTTTTGAGCCACGGGATGATTGGTGGAGAGGATTGGGAATATTGAAGGATAGTGGTCTAAAAATTAGAGATGAATATGCTGAACATGACACTGAAAGGATTTTTTCGGATGTTGAAGTTGAACCACTTATTGAACCAAAAGGCTGTATCTGTGGTGAAATTTTGAAAGGACTCAAAAAACCAAAAGATTGTAAATTGTTCGGTAAAGTTTGTAATCCGCTGAATCCTGTTGGTTCGTGTATGGTTTCAAGCGAAGGGTCTTGCCAAGCCTATTATCTATACAATAGATAACTATATTCTGAAATAAAAGATGTAAAGCTGTTCAGTTGATTCGGAACAGCTTTTTTTTGTGATGGATTTGAATACTGAATCTTTAGAAATAAAGTCTTATCTTTGAAATAAGGAGAAAGTCCTTTTAACCCATATTTATGAAAAAACATTTAAACATTTTACTTGTTGAGACTGTTCAGGACGATATCATTCAACTCACAAAAGTGTTGAAAAACAGTTTTTCCTCAGTTAGCCTCAAGCTGGCAAGTACCAAAGAAGAGTTTGTTCATCAAATTGAAGCAGATATTGATTTAATTATTTCAGCCTATTTCTTTCCCGCTTTTAACGGGTTGGAACTGCTCGATATAAAAAATGATAAAAGACCAGAACTACCTTTTGTAATTCTGACTGATTCGCAGGATGAGGCAACAGCGGTAGCATGTATGAAAGCTGGGGCTGATGATTACGTTTTGAAGAAAAACAGATCGCGAATTCCTTTAGTAATTAAAAAAGCAATTGAATCTAAGTCATTTGCTGAGAAACTAAGAAGAGAACAGCATCATATAGAGTATACAAATCGGGTTCTGAGATCAATAAGAAGGGTAAACAAGATTATTTTTCATGAAAGAAATATAAATAACTTATTACAGCAAACAGTTGATGCATTAGTTGACGAAGCAAGTGCAAAAGCTTCGTTGGTTATGCTAACCGACAAAATGTCAAATAAGCAGTGGAAGGTCTTTAAAAGCGGGTTTGACATTTCAGAAGATGATATTATGGAGGAAATTAGTAATTCCAGGATTTCACCATGTATCATGAAAAGCCTGAATGAGTCAATGATAATGTATTTCCGAAGAGAAGAGAGTTTCTGTTCCAATTGTATCTTGTTTGATGATGTGAACGCAGACTATAGTTTTACAATTCGTTTGGAATACGACGGGAATGTTTTTGGGGTGTTATTGGTCGTTTTACCTGACGATGTAAGTACCAGTGAGGAAGACAATAGTTTTTTTAAAGAAGTTGGTGAGGAGATATCATTGGCAATACACAACCTTAATACTTTAAAGGAAAAGAATCGCTATGATTTAATTCAGAAATCATTAATAGAGATTGCGGAAACAGCGTTAGGGTCTTCAGATTTTTCTGATCTGTTAGGAAAAATCCATCAGTCTGTTGGAAAGTTTATGGATGTGAGCAATTTTTATGTTGCATTATATCGAAAAGAAACAAAAACTTATGATTTTCCGTATTTTAAGGATGCGCATGATGAAATACGTTCATTTAAAGATGTTGACAGAAATAAAGGAATAACCGATTATGTAAGAAGAAAAGCCAAAGCTCTTTATGCAGATTCAACGGTTCAGCAGCAATTGGTTGATAG
Source organism: Bacteroidales bacterium (assembly GCA_016936505.1). GTDB lineage: Bacteria > Bacteroidota > Bacteroidia > Bacteroidales > F082 > Sulfidibacterium. The sequence continues at coordinate 35,414 of JAFGXS010000085.1, forward strand.
CGGGGAAATTGATATTATTGGACATCCGGCTCCCATTTGGATGGGTTTTCCGATGAAGATAGGTAATGAGGTCGTAGGGGTTTTGGCGGTTCAGAATTATGAGAATGCCAACGCCTTTAGCCAGTCAGATATGAACCTTCTGAGTTACATATCGGCTCAAGTTGCGGGCGTAATCATTAAAAAGGAACTTTCTGATCGCCTTGCCGAAAATGAAGAAAAATTTAGAAAGGCTTTTGAAACAACTCCTGATGCGATATCTATTCTAAATGCAAAAACAGGTAAAGTTCTTGATGTAAATCAAGGCTTTGTTGAAATGACCGGATACGAAAAGCATGATTTGCTAAAAAACGAGCTAAACAGTGTTCATACCACTGACAATAAGACTCGCGAAAAGATTTTTAGTGAGCTGAATAATTCTGGTGTCATTGTCAATAGAGAGATAGTAATAAGAGACAAAAACGGAAAGAGTATTCCAATTTTATTTTCTGCTTCTACTATTGAAGTTAGAGGTGAAAAGTATTATTTATTTATATCCAGAAATATTGAAGAAATAAAAAGGGCTGAAGAAGCTTTGAAAAACAGTGAAGAGAACCTGAAAACATTAATTAATGCAACGCCAGATATTATTGTTTTTAAAGATGGAAAAGGCAGGTGGCTTGTGGCTAATGATGCTGACATTAGTTTGTTTGAACTTGAAAAGGTATCTTATTTTGGAAAGACGGATAATGATCTTTCAAAAGAAAGTCCTTATTATAGTGATGCTTTGAGACTTTGTGTGGACACAGATGAAAAAGCATGGAGTTCAAAAAAACCCACCAGGAGTTATGAAGTGATCAATGTAAGGGACAAGGGAGAAAGAATATTCGATATTATCAAAGTGCCGCTATTTTATGAAAATGGTGAAAGAAAGGCACTGTTGGTTTACGGAAGAGATGTAACTGTTCAGCAAAGAATGGAGGCAGAGTTGCAAGACAGGGAAATGAATTACAGGTTATTGTTTGAGCATTCTCCACTGGGAATTATTACTGCAAAACCTGATGGAACAATTTTAGAAATGAACCATGAAATATTAAATATTATTGGTTCTGGTTCAATAGATGCTTCAAGGAAATTTAATTTACTTAAACTCCCAAATCTGTTTGAAAGCGGTTTTACAGATGAGTTTCTTAATGCCTGTAAAACAGGTGAAACAACTCGTTTCGAAGGGGAGTATAAGTCTGTTTGGGGAAAGTCCAGTTGGGTGTCGGTTCAAATAGTTCCACTTAAGAATGAAAAAGGTGAGGTTGAGAAAATTTATGGCGTTTTTGATGACACAACTATTCGCAAGGAATACGAGATTGCTTTATTAACTGCAAAAGAAAAAGCGGAGGAAAGCGACCGGCTGAAATCAGAGTTTCTTTCCAATATGTCGCATGAGATTCGTACTCCAATGAATGGAATTATTGGTTTTTCTGAACTTTTACTTGAAGAGTCAATATCTTCAGAATCAAGAAGGAATTATGTAAAAATAGTGATCAATAGTACCAGGCAGTTGTTACGGATTATTGATGATATCCTTGAAATATCAAAATTGGAAACACACCAGGTTCCTTTGCATGAAAGAGAGATTTGCATAAATGATTTGCTTACTGAGATATTTGCAGTATTTGATCTGAAAGCAAAGGAGAAGAAACTTTCGTTTCACCTAAAAAAAGGGCTTAATGATCAGGCTGCTACAATTATTGTTGATGATACAAAGCTTAGAAAGATTTTGGATAATTTGATTGAGAATGCTCTGAAATTTACACATGAAGGTTATGTTGAACTTGGATATGAGAAAAAAGCAAGAGAGCTTGAAATATACGTTAAAGATACGGGCGTAGGTATTGGTAATAATAATTTTAATACAATCTTTGAACGCTTTTCTCAGGAGGAAAAGGAACTATCGAGAAAGGTAGGTGGACTTGGATTAGGATTGTCTATTGCCAAAGCCAATGCGGAATTGCTAAAGGGTTTCATACGTGTTGAATCTGAAAAAGGAAAGGGGGCAACATTTTACATTACTATTCCGTATCATCCGGTTAAGACGGAAGTAGACTTTTTAAATGATAGGTATGATGATTCTTTAGATCCTGATGAAGTCCAAAAAGTACTGATTGTTGAGGACGAAGAAATTAATTATCAGTACATAGAGTTCTTACTTAAACATATGGGGTATTCATTCAGATTGTTACGCGCTGTCGACGGCGAGCAGGCTGTTGAGCTTTGTAAGGAAAATACAGACATAAGTCTGGTTTTGATGGATGTTAAACTTCCTAAGCTTAATGGACATGACGCGACAAAGAAGATAAAGGGTTTTAGGCCTGATCTTAAAGTTATTGCACAAACCGCATATGCAACTGTTGAAGATCGTGATCTGGCTATTGAGGCAGGATGTGATGATTTTATAAGCAAACCATTTCAGAAGCAGGAATTTTATGAAATGATTGTGAAATATATTTCACATCGTTAATAAGTTTATCTTAATTCTTATTGTTTATTTATTCACAATACTTAATTTTGCACATTAAGTTTGAATAAAATTTTGAATAAAATGAAACAGAATACAATCTTGTTGGGACATGGAAGTGGCGGAAAAATGAGTAGTGAGTTAATAGAATCTGTTTTTTCACGATATTTTCAAAATGAAATACTTTCAAGGCAAACTGATTCAGCAGTTTTGGACGTAAATACAGCCTCAATAGCATTCACAACCGATTCATTTGTTGTAGAGCCATTGTTTTTCCCGGGGGGAAATATTGGAAAACTGGCTGTTGCCGGAACAGTAAATGACTTATCTGTTTCAGGGGCAGTCCCCAAATATTTAAGTGCTGGTTTTATCATAGAGGAAGGTTTTCCAATGGACCAACTTGAAGCTATAGTTAAGACAATGGCCGAAGATGCTGATAAAGCCGGAGTGCACATTGTTACGGGTGATACCAAGGTTGTAGACAAGGGAAAATGCGATAAGCTTTTTATCAATACCAGCGGAATTGGATATTTTCCGGAGGGAAGAAGAGATTTAGGTATTGCCAAAGGTGTTGAAGCGGGTGATTTAATACTTATTAATGGGGCTATAGGTTCTCATGGTATGGCCATTATGGCTGCCCGAAACGAGTTGAATATTGGTGCAAACATACAATCAGATTGTGCCTGTTTGAATGATTTGATCTATTCTGTTTTAAATGCAGGGTATGAGGTCAAGTTTATGCGTGATGCTACCCGTGGCGGTTTAGGAACTGTTTTGGCTGAACTGGTATCGAAACATAAGATAGGATTACAGATTTTTGAGAAAAAATTAGTTATTGAACAACAGGTAAGAGGAATGTGTGAGTTGTTGGGTTTTGATCCTTTATATGTAGCCAATGAAGGGAAGGTTGTTATGATTGTTTCCAAAAATGATGCAGATGCGGTTCTTAATCAATTAAAAAAGCACCCATTGGGTAAGGATGCTTCTATAATAGGGTTTGTTACCGACGAATATGCTGGAAAAGCATGGATGGAAACTATTGTAGGGGGTAAAAGAATTATTGAAATGCTTTCAGGACAACAGCTTCCCAGGATCTGCTAGTCTCCGTACATTTCGTAAAATCTGGACAGTTCGGTGCTCAAATCTTCGAATGCGATATAATGGTTCGGGCACCCTTTTCTTGAGCACAGACTAACCCGGCCGCCGGTGTCTAATAATAAAGATACCATCGGGGCTCCGCAAAATGTACACTCTTCTTTGGTGAGTAATTCCTTATTGCAGTTTGGACAAGAAAATTCTACAATGATTCCTTTTTCAAGACTAACATCTGAGGTGTGATCGAAGCATTCGTAAACCGAACATAAGTTGATGGTCCCTCTTTCTTTTTCTGTCTGAATATTGATTTTGATACTTGGGTGACCGTGCAACTGAAAGTCATGATCCATCAATGATTTCATGCAATAAGGGCATTTCACCGACAACGAAATATTCTTCTTCATCATCTTTTTATTTTTTGGGTTACAACACTTCGAAAATACAACAAAATTCAACCTATTGTTAATAGTTTAACTAAATATAATAAGTTTAAATAAAGCGTATTAGAGATGTTATTGAGAAAGAATAGGTTAATTATGAAAGCGCCAACAAACTCCCATAGAAAATCCTGGCAGGCCTGAAGGGTAATGTGGAGAAACAAAATAATGGTAATTGCCCAACAGTCCCGTAAGATTTCTTCCTTTGAAAAAGATTCTGAATGTTTTAACTTTTAACGTTGCATATACATCTACAAAAGGATAATCTCCTATTAATGTTTTGTTTTGAAGATAAAAACTTCTTAACTCGGGCATGTAGGTGTCGCCATAATAAGATGTAAAATAATACAATTGAACACCACTTTGCAACTTTCCTGCATGATTGAATATCCAGCCTCTGAAATAAAGATCCAGCATACCGGTAAACTCGGGTAAATGGATACTGTTTGACATTGTAGTTTTTTGGTAAACTGCTCTATAGTTGATGCCAAATTTGTTCAACATTAGTGTGCCTTCACTAAATAACTGAAGTATGCTGCCCGTTGCATTGTTTTGTTGAGGAACAACCGAATCATTGAAATAAGTATAATTATTAAGAGTCAATAATTTAGCTCCAACTGAAATTCCTTTGTACTGATAAGTTCCTGAAAGAATGACAAATTTTTCTTTGTTAAGATTCATATCCCAGTTAAACCGGTTCGACTGATATTGTGAAAAATACCATGTGGGCATTTTGTTTTGGAGTAAAAGATTAAATTTCAGTATTCCTACATTCTTTCCTTTTGAACCCAGATATTGTGTCAGTTCACCCGAAAGTAAAAAATCACCGTTATTGTAACCTCCTACATGATATTGTCCTCTGGCTGACAAATGACTTCTTTGAAATAATTCGACGGAGATTCCACCGAAAGGGATAACCTGGTTTTGTATGTTTCTTACAGAATCATAGGGCAGGGTTCTTATGATATGATCAAGGTGGACTCCGCCATATAAATGAAAAACCTGGCTGAGTTTATCTTTATTGTATCCCAGATTTGACCACTGAAAAGTATTACGAACTCTTATTAACTCTAAAGAATCCAATGTTTTTACGGAGTCAAAAACTATTGGATAATTTGTGTAATAATTTGAATCAGCGCTGTTGTCAGAGTATACCCATCTGTTTTTAGTATATTCAAAAGAATAGGAAATGTTTCCGGCATCAATTTTTCTCTCACTTTTTTTGTGGTTGGGTTTTAATAAGTTGAAATATTGCTGAACAAAAAAGCTATTTGTTTTTACTTTATTTTCAGCGGTCTGAAGCCAGGTGGGAATAATTTTTGGGTCAGTATCCTCATGCAAAACAAATACACTGTCGTATACCAAACCGCCATTTTCCTGAACACGATAGTTATTGTAAATGTAATTTGCAATAACTCCATAACGGTTATTTTTTGTGAAATACTGTCCTGTAAAATAAGCTCTTCGGTCGTCAGAAAAGCTATTATAGTATGTCCCCGGAGAACTGATCATTGAAACATTAAGCCCAAAAGTCAACTGTCGGGCTATTTTTCTTGAAAAAATAACATCCAGATCCTGTTCTCTGGAAGGTGCCATTATATAGTATAGCTGACTATATGGATTAATGAGTTTATAGTATCTTATGTCGTTGTTATTAAATAAGAAGTGCTTAAAAGATGGCGGTAAAAGTGTATAGCTGCTGTTAGTGTCAGGTGAGAAAACCATATTGTAAGATGCCGTTGCTATGTTCGACAGCGATGCATACATCTGGTTGCCATGCTGTATTGGGTCAGATTGATGAAAATAAGTTAGCGTTGTATCAATGTAAGTGAAATTGTCTCTTTTATAATTGTGCAAAGAACCGGTGTAGTAATAAACGGCATTACTGTCGATCTTAACATCAATTGAATCAGCCTTTTTTGAAATTGAGTCGGTTTGCCCCATAGCAGACAAAAAAGTCCCTGAGAGGAAGATGGTTAATAATAAAGAAAGAAGGTTGTTAAAGGCTTGTTTCAAGATTATGTAATTGAATTTTAACGGTGGTCAAAATTAAGTAAAAATGTGAATGTTTTTAGATTGGAACCTGTTTCAAAATTAACTTTATCCGTGAAAATCCATTTCATGTAACATATATAAGCTGTGCTCAACAGTGGGAAGTATTTCGGTTAAATATTCATGAACGGCTTTTTTACTTCCCGGCAAGGTATAAATCAGTGTTTTACCAATAGTTCCTGCAACACTTCGGCTGATTAATGCATTTGGTTTTTTCATTCCGTACTTTACTCTGATAAGTTCCATAATTCCGGTTATCTCTTTGTCAAGCATAGGCTTTACAACATCTGGAGTAAAGTCTCTGGGGCTAATTCCTGTTCCACCTGTAGTAAAAATAATGTCAAAGTTTTCTTTTGAAGCCTGGTTGATATTGTTTTTAAGCTTTTGAGGATCATCTGGGATTACTACCTTGTCAAACTGAAAATGCCGATGTTTTTCTTTTAAAAAGACTTCTGTTTTCTTTTCAATAGACGGTCCGCTCAAATCTTCGTAAATCCCTTGACTGGCACGGTCACTCAGGGTTATGATTTTAATTTTAAGTACTCTGGGTTCGTAGCGAAACCGAATACCAGCGTTTAAATCACCACCTTTGATAACTTGTACAAAAATTCCTTCCTTGGGCATTACGCAATTACCAACTTCTCTAAAAATAGAACAGTTATCGCCATGGCATTTTTTACCGATTTGTGTAACCATCAACTCAATTTGTTCATCTTCTGATAAAAATCTGTCCATCGGAGCGGTTTTGAACAATTCCATTCCTTTAGTCGATATGTTTTCAGCAAATTCACCATATTTAATTTCTCTGTTTGCCTCTTTTGAAAATTTATGAATGCTTTCTTCTGCAAGCATGCTGACTTGTCTGTGCCAGGCACCGGAATGAGCATCACCGGGTATTCCTATTTCAGTTAACTGGACCTTATTAACGGGTTTCTTAATAGTGCCCTTTTTTTCAGATATATTGACTGATGTTACTTCAAATGTTTGCATTTTAGATTGCTTTTTTGGTCTTTTCAATGAGGTGGACATTCTGAATTTCCATGTATTTATCAACAGCTTTGCACATATCGTATAAAGTGAGTAGTGCAACCTGAACACCGGTAAGAGCCTCCATTTCCACTCCGGTTTCACCAATACATTTAGTTTGGCAGGTTACATGAACTCCATCTTCTTGCAAAGAGGATTTAACAGTTACTTTAGTAAGCTGTAACGGGTGGCAAAGCGGAATCAGTTCGCTTGTTTTTTTTGCTCCTTGTATGCCTGCAATTTCAGAAATAGTCAGCACATCGCCCTTTTTCATTTGGTTTTCTTTGATAAGTTTAATGGTATCGGTTCCCATTTTAATAAAACCCTCAGCAATGGCCTCACGAAGCATTGGAGGTTTGTCGCTGACATCTACCATATTGGCTTTTCCTTGATCGTTTGTGTGAGTAAGTTTCATTTTAACCTCCTATTCCATAAAATTTTCCTGACTTATTTCGGGTTCCTGCTTTGGGTTTATTGTTTAAAGCATCCTGGTAAGCAGCTTCAATGCCTTTATCTTTTACATTGTATGCTAATTCATTAAAAAGACAAGGTTTGATATCTCCGTTAGCCGTTAACCGAAGCCTGTTACACTGACTACAATTTCCTCCTTCTCCGCCATCAACAATCGAAAATTCCCCTGTTTCCAGATTCATCTGATGTATGAACCTGATTTGCAGATCTTGATCTTCACAAAAACGGGCAACATCTCTGGCATCTTTCTCGTCTTTATTTTTGAAGACAACACAATTAATTTTGATAGGTGACAAATTGGCTTTCTGAGCCGCTTTAATTCCATCAAAAACTTTGTTTATATCTCCGCCTCTTGTAATCTGTCTGTATTTTTCAGGAGAAAGAGTGTCAAGGCTGATATTGACCCTATGGAGGCCAGCATCTTTCAGTTTGGAAGCATATTTGGCGAGCAAAATTCCATTGGTTGTCATGGAAAGGTCCCTTAATACCTTTTATTTCCGAAATTTGCCTGACCAAATCAACAATTCCTTTTCTAACCAAAGGTTCTCCGCCTGTGAGCCTTACTTTTGTAATCCCTTTTGCAACACCTTCTTTAACTATGTCAACGATTTCTTCAAAAGAAAGAATATCATCATGTTTCATGAGTTCAATTCCTTCTTCAGGCATGCAGTAAACACACCGCAGGTTGCACCGGTCGGTAACAGATATCCGTAGGTAATTAATTTTTCTGTTAAATGAGTCGTACATCTACTTTTTCTCCTACTTTGATTTCTGAAACTCCTTTTTCAACTACCATAAGCCCATCTGCATAGGAAAGAGCGTTGATGTGTGCCGAACCGTGATATTCAATTAACCTCACTGTATTATCCGGATTGATAATAATCGGTTCAAAAGATTTTCTTTCTGTGTGTTTTCTATGAAATGATTCTTGTAGTACAAAAGGATAAAATTTCGGTTTATACTTTTTCCCCATGATTCCCATGAGTAAAGGTTTAATCAATAACTCAAACTGAACAAAAGCTGAAACCGGATTTCCTGGAACTCCGACAAACCATTTACTATCTTTTGTAGCAAATATGGTTTTCTTTCCGGGTTTTGTAGCAACACCGTGGAAATGTATTTTAAATCCTGATTCTTTCAATACTTCTGGAACAAAATCGTAGTCTCCCATCGATACAGCTCCTGACATGATGATAGTATCGGATTCTTTCATTGCCTTATGAAGCATTACTTCGGTGTCTTCCTTTGTGTCTTTAGCAATACCCAAATACTGAACGGGTAATTTCATCTCAGCAAGCTGGGCTATCATTTGATAAGCGTTGCTGTTTCTGATTTGTGAGCTATTGGGTTTGATATGAGGTTCAACAAGTTCATTTCCGGTTGAAACTACAGTGACTTTAGGTTGTTTGTAAACACTCACCAGAACAGCGCCAACCATGGCAAGCACAGGAATATGTTTGGCTTTGATGGATGTTCCTTTTTTCAGAAGAACCTCGCCCTTTTTTACATCTTCTCCAACTAGGCAAATATTAGATTTTGAATCAGAACGTGTGAACCGAATATGGTTATCATCAATATTTTTTGTGTACTCAATCATAATAACAGTGTCAGCTCCAACGGGTACGGGAGCTCCTGTCATTATTTTTGCACACTGATTTTCCCCAACTTCTTTTTTGGGGCTATACCCGGCTGGAATGATTTCAATCACTTCAAGAGTATTTTGCAAATCCTCTTTGCGACAAGCATAACCATCCATAGCGGCTTTGTTAAAAGGAGGCATTTCGAGATCGGAAATAATGTCTTCTGCAAGAATCCTGTGCAGTGATTCCTGAAAGTCAATAGTTTCTAATCCAAGCCTGCATGTGCTATTGATTATCAGGTCGTATGCTTCTTCGTATGGAATCATAGTTGTACCAATTTTTTTGCAACAAAAAAGCCTTTATCCTGTAGAAAAGGCCGACAATTTGCTTTGCACTTGGGTACAATAGTTCCATTGCTGGCTCCTTTCCAAATCATTCCATTCACGGAAATCGGGAGGCTGATTCATTTCTTTTTCAACCCATCGGAACATTTTTCATGGCAAAACTTTAGAAAAATATTCTCGGAGCTATTTCGATTTCAAAAGTACGAACTTTGCTCTTATGTTTAAGGATTCACAGTATTTGTTATTTAGACCAAATCTGAGATAAAACCATGTAAAATGGGCGTTTCAGTATCGGGATAAATAATAAATTTGTGTTTTATTAGTTATGTAGTAGACCAATCATAATTCATGCATCATTTGCGCAGTTTTACTCTATTCCTACTGTTTATCTTGTTTGCTGTTTCTGTTCAGGGACAGACAGCTATAGTTTTCGGCCATGTTAATGATGAAAAAGGAAGTGCCTTGCAATGGGTTAATGTGAAGGTTCAGAATTCCACTCTGGGTTCAGTTACCGATGCCAATGGTTTTTTTCAGCTGAGTTCTATCCCAGTAAATAAAAAAATAATTATTACAATAAGTTATGTTGGTTATAGTAAGCGGGATACGGTTTTATTGTTGCAAAGCGGTGAGCACAGAATTATAAATTTTGTGTTAAAATCTGAAACGACAAATCTTCCGGGGGTTGATGTAAAGGATAATGTTTTGAGGTCTGAAAGCGTTGTTAAATTGAATCCCAAAAATGTTTTGATAGCTCCAACTGTAGGCTCAGGTGTTGAGGATATCATTAAAACACTACCCGGTGTTACTTCAGGTAATGAGTTGAGTTCACAGTATTCTGTGAGGGGTGGGAATTATGATGAGAACCTTGTGTACGTCAATGGAATTGAGATTTACAGACCTTTTCTGGTGAGTTCCGGTGAGCAGGAGGGAATGAGTTTTATTAATCCTGCATTGGTTTCCAATATTAGTTTTTCTGCAGGTGGATTTGGAGCCCGGTACGGGGATAAAATGTCGTCGGTACTGGATGTGAAATATAAAACTCCAACCTCTTTTGGTGGAAGTGTGAACCTGAGTTTGTTGGAAACTGGTTTGTCGTTGGGAGGCATCAGTAAAAATAAACGGTTCACATACCTTTTAGGTGCACGATATAAGACGAACCGTTATCTTTTGGGAACACTGGATACCAAAGGTGATTATCAACCTGGTTTTGCTGATTTTCAATCACTGTTTACTTACAAACTCTCGGATCATCTTGATGTTTCACTTTTGGCTTATGTTTCCAGAAATAAATACAAAGTTATTCCTCAAAGCAGGGAAACGGATTTTGGTACCTTCAATCAGAACCTGAAGTTTACTGTTTATTTTGATGGTTCAGAAGTTGATCAATATGATATGGCTCAAGGTGGCTTAACGTTTTCTTACCATCCAAGTAAAGACTTAAAGATGAATTTTGTTGTCTCAGGATTTTCTACTAACGAATCTGAAACTTACGATGTTCAGGGACAATATTGGATTGGCCTTGTTCAACAACAGTCAACCAGCTCGAATGAAGGAAATGCTGTTGAAACATTAGGTGTAGGAACATATTTGAGGCATGCCAGAAATTATTTTAATGCTCAGGTTCTCTCAGTTTCGCATAGGGGAACCTTAATGAGAAAGAATCAGCTTTTACGATGGGGGTGGAGATACCAGCATCAATGGGTGAATGACCGTTTGAGAGAATGGTTACTGAATGACTCTGCCGGATATTCATTGCCTAACCCTGTGGATCTTCCCGGAAATCCGACTCCGGTTGTCAGTCCTCTTGATTTGTCATATTTTGCTTCAGCTAATAATGTACTGGAGATTAATAGATTTTCAGCTTATGTGTCTAACAGATGGTTGCTTAATACTAAAAATGGCGACGAATGGTCAGTCAATCTGGGTACTAGATTTTATTACTGGGATTTTGCCAAAGAGTTTCTATTTAGTCCAAGGCTGAATTTGGCCTATAAGCCAAAAAAAGTGAAAGACTGGACTTTTAGATTCGCATCCGGTATCTATTATCAGCCTCCGTTTTACAGGGCAATGCGCGATATGGACGGACAAATAAATCACAACATCCGTTCGCCGAAATCATTGGAATTTATTCTGGGTGCTGATTATCATTTTATAATGTGGGGACGACCGTTTTTGTTTACCTCTGAGGCCTATTACAAAGACATGAGTCATGTTATTCCTTATGAAGTGGATAATGTACGTATCAGGTATTATGCCAATGAGACTGCAAAAGCCTATGCTGTAGGTTTGGATATGCGTTTATTTGGAGAATTTGTAAATGGTGTAGACAGCTGGATGACTTTGTCAATTCTTAAAACAGCTGAAAATATTAATGATGATTATTACTACAATTATTATGATGCCAATGGGAATCTGATTTCATCGGGTTCAAACGTTCAGGCTGTTGATAGTGTTAAAGTTTTGCCGGGATATATTCCTAGACCTACCGATCGGCGGGTTAACATGACTATGTTTTTTCAGGACTATATTCCTGGAAATAAAGCTTTACAGGTCCATCTCAGGCTTATTTACGGGACAGGACTTCCTTTCGGACCGCCTCAGTCTGAACGATATCAGCAGGTACTCAGGATGCCCGATTACAAGCGGGTTGATATAGGCTTTTCATGGAATCCCCTGGAACAAAAGGTTCAAAAAGTTTCTCACCAAAGGCTGAAATCACTTTGGCTTAGTTTAGAAGTCTTCAATTTGTTTCAGGTTAAAAATGTGATCTCCTACACTTGGGTTAAAGATGTATATAACAGAGATTTTGCCGTTCCAAATTACCTGACTTCCAGAAGAATTAATCTGAAATTGATGATGAATTTCTGATTTAATCCTTTAATTAAGCGAATTGTAATAATCCATCAGTTTTACCAAATCTTGCTGCTTACGGATTTTAATCTTATCTTTTTTTATAAATCTTTCAATTTCTAGCCTGTGGGATGGGAATGCATTAATGAGATCAGATTTATTCATAATTCTAACAGCAGGTTCTGTGCCGAAGAAAACATAGTAAAATTTTTGTTCACCAGCGAATTTTGGAGGCTCAGGTTGTTGATAGGCCCCAGCTTGTTTTGCTGGAATTAATTGGATAGTGTAGTGAATCAGTACTTTTCCTTTGCCATCATTAAGTTTTTTTAAAAAGCCGAGACTTCGTTTATTCATTTTATTCATAAATGGTACAAAAAGATAGGTGCCATCAGGCATAATAACTTCTTTTATAGATGATGGATCAGATAGCTCCAAGGCTTCATGATTTGGAATCTTAAATTCAAAATTGTCGGAGTATATATTGTATCTCAAGGGAATATCTACATAGGTGATTTTACTAGTTGTAACTATATTTCCTGGGTAATACTTATCATTCAGATAGGGAGAACCATCAATCTCACTCATGCTTGTTTTTTTACTTGATGGACCTGCATATCTGGATTGGATTCTAAAAAATTCGTCTGCAGACTTATTAAATTGAATGCCACTTTGAGCCCGTGCAGATATTGTAAGGAAAGATAAAAATGCGATGATTAAAATTGATCTGTATTTCATAAGTAATAAGATTGAAAATCTGAATGATAATGGTTTCCGTCAAAAGTATAATTTTTTTTAAAAAGATTTTAAAATTATTTAACAAAAAAATAATATTTATTTAGATTGTTTAAAAATAAAAATTATTTACATTTGTAACTGTATTCAAACAGAGTATTTTTAAAATACGTGTTTAAAATGCAGGTTAATTTTTTGGGTTATTCCTCATTCAGAGGATTTTTAGGTTAATAATGAAGAAAGTCCCGTCTCCCCGTCGGGACTTTCTTTTTGTTATTAATCAAAAGAAAGAATGGAGTCGGTAATAATTTGAATGGCTTGCTTAAGCTCTGTTTCTGTAATGACGAGTGGTGGAGCAAAGCGAATGATATGATCATGGGTGGGTTTGGCAAGAACTCCTTTTTCAGCCATTTTAAGACAAACATCCCATGCGGTTTTCCCGTTTTTTGGTTTAATTACAACAGCGTTAAGCAGTCCTTTTCCTCTAACTTTTTCTATTCTTTCAGATTTGATTTGAGCTATTTCATTACGGAAAATCTGGCCAAGCTTTTCAGCTCTTTCAGCTAGTTTTTCTTTTCTTACAACCTCAAGTGCAGCTACGGCAACTCTGGCTGCGATAGGGTTCCCTCCAAATGTAGACCCATGTTCACCAGGTTTAATAGTCAGCATAATATCGTCATCAGCAAGAACAGCTGATATAGGATAAACCCCACCTGACAGGGCTTTTCCAAGTATTAATACATCAGGACGAATATCTTCGTGATCACAAGCAAGTAGTTTTCCTGTACGGGCAATTCCGGTTTGAACTTCATCAGCAATAAACAAAACATTAGCTGATTTACACATGCTGTATGCTTCTTTTAAGAATCCATCCTCTGGAACCATTACTCCAGCTTCACCCTGAATGGGTTCTACAAGAAAAGCAGCAACATGAGGATCTTCAAGCGCATTTCTTAATGCATTTAGATCATTGTAGGGAATGGTAATAAAACCTGGTGTATAGGGACCAAAATCATTTTTTGCATCAGGATCGGTTGACATGGAAATGATGGTAATAGTTCTTCCGTGAAAATTATCAGCACAAACAATGATTTTAGCCTGATTTTCAGGAATTCCTTTTTTTAAGTATCCCCATTTGCGGGCAAGTTTTAAGGCTGTTTCATCAGCTTCTGCACCAGAATTCATGGGTAAAATTTTATCGTAACCAAAATATTCTGTGATGTATTTTTCGTAAACCCCCAGCGCATCATTGTAGAATGCTCGTGATGTCAAAGTAAGTTTTTGAGCCTGCTCTGTAAGTGCTCCAACAATCTCAGGATGGCAATGACCTTGATTTACAGCTGAATAAGCTGAAAGAAAGTCGAAGTATTCTTTTCCTTCAACATCCCATACTTTTGCTCCTTTTCCTTTAGAAAGTACAACAGGAATTGGATGATAATTATGGGCACCATACTGGTCTTCAAGTTCCATTGCTTTTTTTGAGGTCAATAATTCAGACATAATAATTACGTTTTTGTGTGATTTTGATAAGCTATAACAATCGTGCAAAGTTAAGGTTTTGAACCGGTACTTTGAAGATCTTAATTGATAATTGAGGGAATTACTTAGATAAATTATAAAAGGTGTCGGAAAGGTAAGAGCAGCCATTCGAAGAATTTCTCGATGGGAGGTCTTTTGAGCCAGTTTCTGTAATTAAATGGAATGGATACACTTTTTGTGTTTTCTGCATGTTCCAGAATCTGTTCCGCAATTTGTGGTTCGTTACCAAAAAGCATAATTTCAAACATGTATCTGAAACTCCTGTAATCGAAATTTGAAGAACCGATTCCGAACCATTGATTGTCAACCAGAATTATTTTTGAGTGTAAATTATTGGGTTCGTAAAATAAAAACTCAATACCTTTTTTGAACAGTAGTCCAAAATATTTATTTCTAAGAATATCTACAAGGTTAACATCCGATTTCTTGGGTAATAATACAGTAACTTTAACACCTCTGGCAGCTGCCTCCATCATTGCCTTTCGCAACATAAAGCCGGGCAAAAAGTAAGGAGTTTCGATAATCACAGACTCTTTAGCTTCTTTGATCATCTGGATGAATTTCTTATTGATCTTTTTTATGGCTATGTTCGGAACATCTCTTATGATCTCAAAATTTTTGTGTCTGATATGCTTGGTGTAATATGCCTGAGAGAAAATGTAGCGATTATAAAGCTGGAAATCCTGATTGAAGATTTTCTTAAAAATTAAGGTAAGTTCATGATTTTCCATTCTGAGAACAGATTCTCTCCAATTAAGATTGTAACCGGTTAAGTTTGATGAACCGATATATGAAACATTGTCATCAATAAGAAGCAGTTTTCTGTGATTTCTTCTGTGACTTCGTGTAAAGAAATCAAAACTGATTTTTATTTTGATAAAAAATCTGACTTCAGCACCTAATCTTATTAACTCATCAAGGAAACCTGATTTTACTGAACCGGCGCCCCAATAATCAATTAAAAGCTTGATGGCGATTCCTTTTTTTCTGGCTTTAATGAGCGCATCACGGAATCTTTCTCCAATAGCATCATTCGATAGTCTGAAAGTTTCTATATAAACGTATTTTTTTGCAGTCAGAATATCGTGAATCATTTCCTGATAGTACTGCATTGGATCAGCCCAGAGCTTATATGTATTGTGGTTTTTCATTAACTATAAACAATCAGAACTATTGTTCGAAATTAATCAATTTAACCTTTTTAAGGTTCTTAAATTTTTGAAAAAAATCAGAAATTAAAATTTCGTTGTCGGGCTGCCTCATAAACTACCACCGCTGTTGCAATAGAGACGTTTAGCGAGTCATTTACACCCAGCATAGGGATTTTTATTCCTTCATCAGCAAATGTAATCCAGCGTTTTGTAAGTCCTGTGGATTCGGTTCCCATAACAATAGCTGATGGACCCTTATAGTCTGATTCATGATACCATTTGTTGGTCTCAATGTGAGTAGCAAAAGTTCTTAATTGGTTAGTTTTTAACCAGACCATAGCTTCTTCACTGGTGCAGGTTGCTACCTGTGTGGAAAATAAACAGCCAACACTTCCTCTTATCACATTTGGGTTGTAAATATCGGTGCTTGGATCACAGAGCATTACGGCATCAACGCCAGCTGAATCTGCTGTTCTTAGAATGGCTCCCAGGTTACCCGGCTTTTCAACAGACTCCAAAACGATTATAAGAGGGTTTTGACTAAGCTTAATATCTGATAAGTGATGTGATTTTTGATTACTCAATACTAAAACTCCCCCGCTGTCTTCTCTGTAAGCCATTTTTGAAAATACATCCTTTGAAACTTCAAAAGCAATTCTGCTTTTTGAGAGCAATTCTTGGGTTACTTCATCTGGAGCTATCTCAGGGCAGTAAAACAGGGTGTCTATAATATAGTCGTTATGAAGTGCATGATTAATCTCATTCAGACCTTCAATACTGAAAATATTTTGTTTCGTTCTCTCTGAAGACTTTCTTAATCTGATTACGTTTTTAATCCGGCTATTCTGGAGGCTTGTAATTTTCTCGATATGCATAACAAAATACTATACTAATTTAATATTTGTTTTTATTCTCACGATGGTACAGATAGAGAAAACTGAACATAATGAGGAGAATAATGGAAACAATTACAACGAATTTAAAATTCATCAGGTTGGATGCCTGAGTCGAAATAGGATTGTTGTTTGAACCCGCAATTCCCGATTCAGCTTTTGCGAATTTTTTCTCCGTCAGGGCAAATTGGTCTTTTTTTAGGTTAGTAATTGTTTTGTCAATGTGTTCCTCGTAGATGTTAAAATAATGGATGAACTCATCGAAGTTTCCAAGACCTGCATAGCATTGAAATATTCTTTTGCAACTCTCATAAAGATATTGATTGACATCGATTTTTTTTGATAACTCGTAACTTTCTTTATAATACTGAACAGCTTCAGTGAATTTTTCCTGATCAAGATAAATATCACCAAGATTGTAATATACCATAGCAACATTAACCTTGTCTCCTATTTGCTTGTAGGAATGAAGACTCTTATTGACCAATTCAATAGCTTTAGCATGATTTCCAGACCTTGCATACAGTAGTCCCATATTATTTTGAATTAGAGCAATACCTTTCTTATCATTAATTTCTTGCTTTATTTTTAAAGACTGTTCATATAGGTTTTGAGCTTTTTTAAACTCATTCAATTTATCTGAGTAAACAGCAGCCATGTTGTTCAATACTCTTGATTCCTGTTCTTTATCACCAAGTTTTATAAAAATCTTTTTTGCTTTCTCGAAATATCTCAATGCTTTTTCCGGGTTTGCATCATCATCATCATATAAAATACCCAGTCCAATGTAAGATCCTCCGATAATGCTTTGCGAGTGAATTTCTTCTCCAATATTTCTCATCTGTAAAAACATATTGAGAGCAACCTTAAATTGTTTTTGATGGATCTTAATAATTCCATAATTTTCAAGAATACGTGCAGTTAACTCTTTATAATTAATTCTTTTTGAATTATTGAGTGCTTTGGTAAGAGATGTTTCAGCATGGTTGTATTCTGCCAATAAAGCATACGATTCACCAATTTTATTCAAAGATTTAACAATTCCTTTCGGATCATTGATTTGCTGATAGTTTAACAGTGCATCATTAAAATAATTCAAGCTGTTTTTTGCATCACTTAATTTAAGATAGTTGGCTCCCAATGCATAAAGGGCATTAGCAATAAGTATTGTGTCTTTAGTTGCTTTAGCTTCTGAAATGGCTTTGTTACCATAACTTATGCAATTGAAAAAAGATGTTGTTCTATAAGCTGCAGACAATTTAATTAGCTGATTAACTTTCTCTTTTCCTTGTTTTTCCGGTAATTCTTTAAGGTATTTGTCAATTGTTGACAAATTATTTTGCGGGTACAAAAGGCTAGAAATTAAAACAAAAACAAATAGTAGAATTCCTTTTTTCATAATCATAAGCAAAGTTAATCTTAATTATTCTTCATTGCATTAGTATTACAACAATCGTGCAAATTTGTTTAAAAACAGAATTGATTATCAATTGAATTTGCAATTTTTTTCTTTGGAGTTATGTGTATATTTGCCTTAAATAAGAAAATATATGATACAATCAATGACCGGTTATGGTAAACAGGAATTGGTTATTCAAAATGACTCGTTTACTATTGAAATAAAAACATTAAATAGTAAACAACTTGATTTGGGTATGCGGCTACCACAAAGCATCAGGAGTTTCGAAATGCAGTTAAGAACACTGGTATCCAAGAGTTTATATCGCGGAAAGATTGACGTGAGTGTATATTTTACTGAAGGAAAGAAAAATGTTTTACCTAAAGTGAATATGGATGCAGGGTTACATTATTTTAAAGAATTAAATAAGCTGTTGTCTGTTCTAGGAGAGGAACCAAAAGAAGGAATATTACCTTTAATTGTTAGAATGCCAGAGGTCTTTGATTCTGTTGAAGAAGAATGGACTGATAAAGATTGGAGAATTTTAGAAAAAGGAATGCAACAAACAATTGATCAGGTTGTCAGTTTTAGGTTACAAGAGGGAAGTATTCTTGAGAATGACTTTAAAACACGTATTAATACAATACTGGAACTTCTTGTTCAGGTTGAAGAATTTGAATCGGAACGTATTGTTAAAATTAAAGATCGGATAAAAAGTACATTAGAACAACTAGGTTCCGATATTCAATTTGATACAAATCGTTTGGAGCAGGAATTAATTTATTACATCGAAAAGTTAGATGTGACCGAGGAAAAAGTGCGTTTGAAGAAACATTGCGATTATTTTTTGGAAATTATTTATACAGAGGAACAGGTAGGAAAAAAGCTTGGATTTGTGTTGCAGGAAATAGGAAGGGAAATAAATACTTTAGGATCAAAAGCAAATGATGCATCAATGCAAAAACTTGTTGTTTTGATGAAAGATGAGTTGGAAAAGGTGAAGGAACAAATGTTGAATGTATTGTAAAATGAATCTGGAAACAAAAAAAGGTAAGTTGGTTATTTTTTCTGCTCCTTCTGGATCAGGAAAAACAACATTGGTTCATTATATTATGAGTCAATTGAAGAATGTTGAGTTCTCAGTATCTGCTACCAGCAGACCTCCAAGAGGAAAAGAAGTAAATGGAGTAGATTATTTTTTTATGTCAGTTGACGATTTTAAAAGAAAAATTGAAAATCATGAATTTATTGAATGGGAAGAGGTTTATCCAGGACAGCTTTATGGTACACTCCGATCTGAGGTGGAGAAGCTGAGGAATGATGGAAAAACAGTTATTTTTGATGTAGATGTGTTGGGAGGTTTGAACATTAAGAAGTTATATTCTTCCGAAGCACTTGCTGTTTTTGTTCGTCCACCCTCAATTGCAGTTTTAGAAGAGCGATTGCGAAACAGATCAACAGAAAGCGAAGAAAGCATACAAAAAAGACTTGACAGGGCATCTTATGAACTTAGTTTTGAAGACAGGTTCGATGTAGTCGTGATTAACGGTGACCTTGAGAAATCTAAAAATGATAGTCTACAGTATGTAACTGATTTTATTGAACATTAAGTTTTACTTAGATTTTGTAATGAATTATGAAAAAGATTGTTCTCCCTGAATATAATACCAATGTACTTCGAGCTGTATTGAGTTTACGAGTTGAAGAAGCACCGATCCCAAAACCTAAAGAGAATCAGGTTCTGATTAAAGTTCATGCTGCTCCTTGCAACCCTTCTGATATAGCTTTTTTGACAGGAGGTTATAATGTTGTAAAGAATGTACCGGCTGTTCCTGGTTTTGAAGGTTCAGGTATAGTAACAGAGGCAGGTGAAGGAGCGGAAGAATATTTTGGTAAGAAGGTAAGTTTTTTTACACAGCAAAACGAGGATGGAAGCTGGGCCGAATATGTTTGTACTCATAAATCAGATCTGGTGGTTCTGGATGATAAGATGGATATGGATCAAGCTGCATGTTTTGCCATTAATCCATTTACAGCGCGAGGACTTCTGGATATCGCATTATTGCAAAATACTCCAGCTATTATTCAAAATGCAGCAGGAAGCCAGGTTACTCACTTTATTCGTTTGATGGCTTCTGAGCTTGATGTTAAAGTGATCGATATTGTTCGCAAGGAAGAAACCGCGAAGAAACTTAAAAAACAGGGAGCTCAACATATTTTGTTGGAGGATGATCCGGATTTTGATATGAAGTTGAAGAAGCTGTCTTTAAAACTGGATGCACGACTAGCTTTTGATGCTGTCGCAGGATCATTTGCAGGTCGTTTGATTAATGCTATACCTGAGGGCTCAGAACTTGTGGTTTATGGTGGGCTTTCAAACAAGCCGGTTTCTGATGTGAACCCGTTAGGTCTCATTTTTCATGACAAAGTAATTTCGGGCTTTAACCTGGGAAGTTGGCGTCAGTTACTTGACGATGAATATTTTGAAGAAATTTCAAAAGAACTGCAGGAGCACTTTATTTCAGGAGCTTATCAAACTACTATTCAGGGGAAAACCAGTTTTGATGAAGTTTCAAAAGGGCTGAGTGCTTATTTGAAAAACATGAGTGAAGGAAAAATGCTTATTTCTCCTGAATAATTAAACTATGCAAAGAAAAATATCGATCATTGTTGCTTTGGCTGAAAACAATGTAATTGGAGGGGAAAACCAATTACTTTGGCATATCTCAAGAGATCTTAGGCGTTTTAAGGAGTTGACAACCGGCCATGATATTATTATGGGTAGGAAAACCTATTTGTCACTTCCTTTTCGTCCATTACCTAAAAGAAAGAATATAGTCTTAAGTAGGGGATATTTTTCCGACTCCGAAGGTTGTATTGTGGTTTCATCAATTGATGAAGCCTTGAATGTAATGAATCCTGATAATGAAAATTTTGTAATTGGCGGGGGAGAAGTCTACAAACAATTTTTACCTCTTGCGGAAAAGCTTTATCTCACACGGGTACATAAACACTTTGAGGGAGACACTTTTTTTCCTGAAATATCTGAAAAAGAATGGCAACTAGTTGAAGATGAGGTGTTAAATGACGATCCTCAAAACGATTTTACATATTCATTTCAACTCTATGTCAATAGGTCTTTTTTGTTATTTTAATAACTCCTCGATCTTTTTCTTCATCTCATTAAATTCCTTTGGATCATATAAACGAGTAAGAAATGCTATATGTCCGGTTTGATCAATCACAACATTTCTGGTTACCCCGGCTTGCTTTAAGGCAAACTTTGCAAAAATGTTAGCTCCGGGATCGAGGGCCATCGGGTAAGTTATGTGCATTTCTTTTTTAAATGCCTTAACCTTTGCAATTGGTTCATCTCTGTCTACCCCTATAAGAATGAAATTTTTGTTCTTATTGGTTTCCCAGATTTCTTTCTCAAGATGAGGCATTTCTGAGCGACAAACCGAACACCAACTGGCGGTAAACTGAAGCACCACTACTTTTCCCCGTAGTTCATTTAGGGTAACTGTTTTTCCGTTAATCAGATTAAGGGTTATGTTAGGAACCTTTTCTCCTACTTTAACAATATATCCACGATCACCATTATTCTGTGCATGAATTGTAATAGTGAATAAGACGAGTGAGAGAATAAGAAATGCTATTTTTTGCATGATATTGATTGTATAAATAAAGGTTACAAATATATAAATATCCATATATCAACTTCATGCTTTCATGAACTAAAAAAGGGTGTTCAATTGAACACCCTTTTTTAATTATGGATCAACCTCTATTTTTTGATGAATTTCTTCACTATACTGTGTTTTTGGTCTTCGACAGTAATAAAATAGATATTGTTGCTCATATTGCTAATGTTAACAGAAATATTAGAAGAGGAAGAGAAAATTTGCTGATAAACAACTCTTCCGGTAACATCAATAACTCTGACTTTTACATCACCATTGAAAATACCGTTGGTATTAATTCTGAATATGCCATTGTTCGGGTTAGGATACAAAGTGACTTTATCAGCAAGTTCAGGTTCATTGATACCTGTTACATCTTCAATGTCTGAAGCACTTAATGGATTCATTGTAAAACCACCATAGTTATACAAAATGATCCCGGTTACGTTATAGACATTGTTTACAGTAAAGTCTGAACTCTGATTGTAAGAATACAGGAAGTCATCAGCTTTGGCAGAACCCGAACCATCATCAAATGCCACATAACCATAAGTTAATGTATTGTCAGTACACATGGCATTTTCAAATTTTGAGTAAACACTTTCCCACATTTCGTTAGCATAGTCTCCTGTTGCTACAACAGCAGGTCCGGGAAGAGTTACGCCCTGAGCTAAAACATTGAGTTCTGTTAAACTGGTAATTTCTGTCAAACCGTTGTATTCGGTAACAGTACCAATTAACTCAACACTATCTCCAATCTGAACAGTAGGATATTGTGAATCATAAACATAAACTCCGTTCCAGGCTCCAATTGAGTCTTGAATATAAAATCCTTTGAAAACAGAGTTATAAATGTTTAATCCTGTTACAACTCCATGAGTTTTTACAGCCATATCCTTGTATGGTGAATCACCTGAAGCGTCAGTTGTATATTGAATATCATAAATCGGAACATTTTGAGCTGTTTCGGCAACAACAGTAACTGTCCAATCCTGTGTACTAGCATCCTGCGCTGTAACTGTATAAGTAACAGGTGCAGAGAAGTTTTGAGATGATCCAGATAAGGGAGAAATTGTTGCGCCTGCTGAAACCTCAATAGTTGGAGTAAGAGATGTTAAATCGGTTCCATAAGGCATCGTCAAATCAACAGTATGGTTAGTAGCGTTAATAGTTGACTCGCCTGATTGATTAGGAATACTGAAACCAGTTATATCCTTTTCACTGCTTGAAGCAGTTGCAACAGAAACGCTAACAGTCCAGTCAACTGTATTTAATGTGCTTTCTGATGTTACATGGAATACTATCGGGACTGAAAAGTCAAATAGAGTAGACAAATCAGGGGTGACGGTGGCTCCAGTAGATACTTGTAAATCAGCATAAAGTTGTGTAACATCTGTTCCATTAAGAACGGTAACGTCAATGGTCTTTGCATTTGCATCAATGCTGGAAGTTACTGTCACATTTTCTTTACTGCTGTTCTTTAAAGTAATTCCTGTAACTTCCGCTTCGTCACTTCCGGCTGGTGTGGGTGAACCTAAATTATCAAAATCATCCTGCGGCCATACTATCCATTCCGAATCAGTTGCGTTAGTTCCGGCAGATACACCCCAGTTTATGGTTCCATACATTACTGAAGATTTTCTTAACAAGGTATGATTAACAGTGGCTCCGTCAACACCTGCAACTGACCATCCGGCACTTCCCGGATTATTATTAGGATCACCTATAACATCAACCCAGGCTTGATTTTGATTCTCTCCAATAAGTCGAATTAATGCGCGTGCATCATTTCCGTTAAAGCCAACAACGTAGTTACTTGCGTTATAAGCTATCGCATCGTTTGCTTTGGAAAGAATCTCTGAACCTGCTGAACTATTGGCTAAAACAAACACTTCACCAGCTTTTAAAATATATCCTGACGGGAAATGATAGACATCATCATAGTTGAATCCTCCTCCATCGTAAGCGCTGGCAATGACATAGTTATCCAGACTTATATCATGGTCGGTAGGGTTATAAATTTCCAGTGCTTTATTATTGCTTGTGCCTTCAATATATTCTGAGAAATACAAATCAGATGATGCTACAGTAAAACTCCAGTCTGTTCCCTTAACCCCGGCAAAAGTTTTACTGTCGTCAGCAGTTTTAACTATAGCCGAATCCATCTGAATATAATAGGATTGACCCGGTACTAATGATGGGTTTGGAATAAAGGAAAGCATGTCGCCTTGAATATTAAGGTTTGCAACGGGCACATCTTCAACCAATGAACCATCTGATTTAAAGAGGTGGAGTGCACCTGTACCGGCTTTAATATCTGAACCAAAAGAACAACTAATATTGTTTGCAGCTGGTGGAAAATCAGTCATCCCAAAAGTAGGTACAGAACTTCTGATTGTCATTGGGAAAGTGTCAACAATATATACAGGGCTGACAGAATCTTTAAATGTTATATCTGAAGCAGAGTAAATATAAAATTTGAGGGTTTGGTTTCCTGAAACCATTTTAGGATCCAGGTAAAATGCAAAACTGTCCTGATCGGCTGGAACCGGTTTATAACCATATTCGGGGTGATCAATATCTTTTGCTGTTAGCATAAAACGATCGCCTTGTGTAAGGTTCTGACCTCCAATAAGAACGCTGTCAATAAATTGAGAATTCCACCTGAAAACAGCTGTATCACCAACATAAACTATTTGATCAGCTACAGGCTCAGTGAAAGTAAGCTGTCTGTTGTCTTGTAAGGTAAATGGACCTTCTTTAGCATTAAAGGAAGTGTCATAAGCATCCATCAGATAAAAATCGTACTGACCCAGCACTGCATCTGCAGGAACGATTAAAGTATAAGTATTTAATGATGCAGCAATAGGTTTTTGATTGTCTGTTACCGGAATCATCTGACCACCAATAGAAGCAACCAGGTAAAGACTGTCGATATTTGCAGAAGTCCAGGTAAATGTTACATGCTCGCCAATGGAATAAGTTTGCGGAGCAATGGGTGCAGTCATGGACAGACTACGTGCCGCAGTAGTAGTAATAGTAATCATTGCCGGCGATGCCTGCAGGTTTGATGAAGCATCTTCTGCTGCAAAGTAAATATCATAAGAAGTACTTGCTGTAGCTCCGGTAACTGTATCAGGATAAGCAATAGTACTGGTTAGTACATTAATATTTCCTGCTACACCAACAGTAACACTACCATAATTTACACCAGCTTTTACTTCTGCTGAAGTAGGGGCAGTGCTTCCTGCAGGTACAATAATGTAATAGGTTGTACAGGCTTCATCCAACTTAACTTTTAAAATACCTCTTGTATCTTCAACTTTTTCTGCTTTGGGGTAACCACTGTCCCATGATGGAGCTTGTGTGTCAGGCCCTGCACTACAGCTATGGTTAGCAGGATCCATGTCAGTATACTCAGAAGGAATAGTAATAGTCCACTCAGAGGCTGTCCAGGTTGTATTCCCTGCACAAATATTGCTGTTTCTTACTGCTTTTCCGTTTTCATAATACCATGATTCTCCACTTGTTGGACGAACATCGGGCTGTCCATAGGCATCAATCATTGTTCCTGAGGTTTGGTCCCCTCCAATGTAAAGGTAATAACCATCATCACCATTTCCACTGACCTGACTACTTGTTATATTAGCGGCAAAACCATATAATGTTGAAAAGTCAGAATATCCTGCAATCACAAAAACACCGCCAGGTTCAATGGTTCCTGTAAGTTGAACACTATAGTAGCTTCCTCCATTTGCTTGTTTGACCAAATAATAGTTTCCAGCACCTAAATCAACAGCCGAGCTTCCGGAATTGTATAATTGGACGTAACGCCCTTGGTAGGTAACAGGATCTGTAACCTGCGAAATAAATACTGTTGACTGGGCAAAAGTATAAAGCCCTATCAACATCATTAAAGCAGTGGTTACAAT
The DNA here is from genome assembly GCA_016936505.1 of Bacteroidales bacterium. Lineage (GTDB taxonomy): Bacteria > Bacteroidota > Bacteroidia > Bacteroidales > F082 > Sulfidibacterium. The sequence continues at coordinate 61,086 of JAFGXS010000085.1, forward strand.
ACGTTTAAAAAGTAGATTTTTTTTCATAATCTTTTATTTAATGAACACTATTTAAATTACTTAAATTAAGCGCATTTTTACGCAGTTATAAAATTAGAAAAAAATATAAGAAAGTGAGTTTAAATTCATGTTATTTTTTGAACAATCTTGTATTTAGTTTGTTAGATGTTTAATTTGTTGGGTTGTTTGAAAAGCGTTCATTCAGAACTTTTACAATGTTTAAAAGTCATAAATCAGTTTGACTTCAGATTTAATGTGATTTAATTATTAAATTTGTTAAACTAGATTTTAAATAAATCATTATCTAAAAATTGAGGAATAACAAAGATCTTATTTGGGCCGGTGCGGCAGTTTTGATTCTGACAATTGTAGGAGCCATTGGTTATATGCTTATTGAACACTATCAGCTGTTGGATGCGTTGTACATGACAGTAATCAGTATGTCGACAGTTGGTTACGGTGAGGTGCATAAACTTTCCTCTGGAGGAAAGATATTTACCATGTTTCTCATTTTATCCAGCCTGGGTATTGTTGGTTATTTTCTCACTCAGATTACCCAAAATATTTTCAGAACTCAGGTTGGATTCTTTTTTGGAAGAAACCAGCGCCAAATTAATATCAGGAAAATGAAAAATCATGTAATTGTATGTGGTTACGGACGAAATGGCCGTCAGGTGGCCAGCGAACTGGTGGCACACGGGGAAAAAGTGATTGTTATCGAGGAAAAACACAATATCGTGGCAGAAAACCTGGGTAATGAAATTCAGTTCTTTGAGGGAGATGCTACAGAAGATGAAGTGTTACTTAATTCTGGAATTGCAACGGCTAAAGCACTCATAACTGCTTTGCCGATAGATGCTGATAATTTATATGTTGTTTTGAGTGCCAGAGCCTTGAACCCTAATTTGAATATTATCAGTAGAGCTGCCGATGAGAGTGCCGAGAAGAAACTAAGAATGGCCGGAGTAAACAGTGTGGTTACACCCGAAAGAATTGGAGGTTCACACATGGCTACACTTGTGGCACAACCTGATGTGGTTGAATTTCTTGAAAAATTAAATGTACATGGCGATTCACCGGTACAATTGATGGAAATTTTATGCTCCGGTCTTCCGGCGGATTTGATTAATAAACCAATTAAGGATATTGATTTCAGAAAACTAACGGGAATAAACATTTTAGGGTACAAAACAGCCTCGGGAGAATATATTGTAAACCCTTCTCCGGATACCCGGCTTTACCCTGATGCTAAGCTTTTTGTTTTAGGAACACGGGCTCAAATAAAGGATTTAAGTAATCGGTTGGGTGGAGTTGTGCATTAAATAGACATTTTAAATTCTTATATTGCCGGATGTCCTATTTTTGCGAATTGTAATTAGCAGCTTCATGATTTTAACATTGGTACTTTTTGTTTTGGGCTTTGTGTTGCTTATAGTGGGAGCACAGGCTCTTGTTAATGGGGCTTCCAGCATTGGCGCTCACCTGAAAATTTCTCAAATGATAATGGGGCTTACCGTTGTTGCCCTTGGAACATCGTTACCTGAACTAATAGTGAATATTTTTGCCAGTTTTGGCGGAATCAGCGACCTGGCTATTGGGAATGTGCTAGGTAGCAATATTACCAATACTTTGTTGGTTGTGGGGGCGGCAGCTGTAATTATGCCTGTAAGTATGGGCAAACAAACGCTAAAACGTGATATCCCATTTAGTCTGTTTGTACTTGTTATTCTATTTCTGCTGGCAAATGATTCATTGTTTGGGAGGCCAGACCTTATTAACAGAGTTGATGGAGTGATTTTATTGCTTTTTATGGGCGTATTCCTTTATGTTTTATTTGCCAATAAAGACGAAGATGACTTATTGAAAGATCTGGAAGTAAAGAAGATGTCAGTTCATTTTTCGTTGTTACTGATTGTGTCAGGTTCGTTAAGTCTGTATTTTGGAGGAAAGTGGGTGGTTGACGGAGCTCTGGTTGTGGCAGGAAAAATGGGAATTAGTGAAACAGCTATGGGTTTAACGTTAGTTAGTGGCGCAACATCGTTGCCTGAACTCGTAACATCAATTTTGGCAGCCCGTAAAAAGAATGCTGATATGGCATTAGGTAATGCAATTGGTTCAAATATTCTGAATGTGTTATTAGTTCTGGGTATTACAGCAGTAATTCGCCCGGTGCCTTTTAGCCCAAATCTGAATATTGAAATAGGATTGGTATTTCTATCGGGTCTTATGTTACTAATTTTTGCAAGAACAGGAAAAGTCAGAAATCAGCTGAACAGGCTGGAAGGATTGCTGCTAATTCTGATGTATATAGCTTTTGTTTACTTTTCTGTTACTTTTCAGTAGACTATAAAACGATTATTTCCTTAAGGTTTCTGTTAAAGTTAGCATTCAGCCATTTACTAAAATCAGATAATTTTTTGGTTTCAATTAAATGAAGTGTTCCAACTGTATGTTCGTTAATGCATGTTAGTGAGCTCAGAACCTTTTCTGCATTCAGAACTTCCCGATTAAAAGTGTTGATATTTTCATTACTTAGTTCAAAATCAAGCACCATCGACTCTTCAACCCGGTTCATTAAGTCTGCGAATTTTCTCAGATTACCTTTATTAAATAATTCGGTTGCAATTTCAAGCGAAGTATTCTGATTTACAATATGACGTAATCGTTTCTTCAAATCTTCACTCTCAATGAGTTTGTCAAGCCAATCCTGATCAGCACCTGATAGTTGATCTAAAGAGGGTGCCTCAAAAAATAGGTTGATGGTTTCCATAACTTCGTTCAGTTCCTCTGCTCTTTTTTCTATAGTCGGTTTTATCTCTGAAACAGATAAATTATGGTCTATATAGATAATTGAGTACTCAGATTGTTCCGTTAAAGATATCTCGGTTGTCTGGTCAAAACACTTCATCAGTAATCTGTTGCATTGATTCTTTAGTGAGGCAACAGTTACTTTTTCACCATTGAAAATTTTTTGATTAATCTCTTTGTAGTTTTTGTCGGAATGATTGTTAAAAATACTGTCTGAATAACAGATTATTTCAAATTTTTTATTTTGAACCGTTTGTGATGTAAGAAAATCAAGAGCTGCTCTTAAGTATTCATTGATTTTAGGCGAATCAGAATCAAACCGTTCTCCTGTACTTGTGTCAAATACAAATGATTTATCTGATTCTGAAATTTTGGTTAGAACATAAGTACCAGTATTTAATTCTGCAATCAACTTGTTGGAAGAAACACCTGTTAAGTTATTGTCAAGAATATTGATTTGATCGGGAATGAAATACAGATCAGAATTATCTGTGTTATTTTGTTGGAGAAAATCTATTAAGTTCACAATCCTTTTTCCGGCAAATTTACTTCTTTTCTAAAAAAATCTGATAGATATTAGCTGTAACATTAATCTGTCAGTCATATTTGACTCTATTGTTTTTTATTAACAAAATTGATAAATAATTCACAGAACCATTTGAAGTTTAAAATTTAGATATTATATTTGCCCTGTTAATTAAATAACAAATTATGGATCAGGATTTAATAAAAAAGATACCGCATAAAACTATTCAACGGCTCAGTCAGTATCGTAGGGCTTTGTTGTTGTGTTTTGAACAAGGTAAGACACATATTTTTTCTCATGAGATAGCTAATTTACAACATATTACAGCGGTTCAGGTTCGTCGCGACCTGATGTTGATCGGGTATTCAGGAAATCTTAGAAAAGGATACAACATCAAAGATCTTATTGAATTAATCGGTAAGATTATTGATAGTCCTAATGGTCAGAAGGTTGCCATTTTTGGAATGGGGAATTTTGGGCGGGCTATTTCTAAATATTTTTCCGGTCGCCGTTCAAAATTGACGATCGTTGCCGGTTTTGATGTAAGCCCTGATAAGGTTGGGAAAGAAATAGTTGGGATACCTTGTTATCATATGGATAAAGCCAGAGAAATTATTCTACAGGAAGGAATTAAAATAGGAATAATTACTGTTCCTGGCGATCAGGCTGTTGAAACTGCTAAAGCGATGGTTGAAGCCGGTATGAAAGGCATTCTTAACTATTCCCCGACACCTGTTGAGGTTCCTGAGAATGTATTTCTGGAAGAATATGATATGGTTACTTCGCTGGAAAAAGTAGCGTTTTATGTGAAAGAACATTAATATTATTTTTTTGATATTTAGTAAGGCTGTCCGTTATCTAATGGGCAGCCTTTTTTTGTGTCAGTTTTCTTACAAATTGGTTTTGGCAATAGCTAATTCCTGTAGTTTGATCCGGTACAGGTTCTTATTTAGAATTGCTTCTAAAATAACTGAAATTGAATTAGATGCAAAAATTATAGATAAATTTATGCAGGATGATTCTTTGAAAGAGATTTAATAAATCTATTGATCTGGTTTAAAATTAAAATGATGCGCCATGAAAAAACTGTATTCAATTTCATTCATCACGTTCCTTACATTTATTCTTACATCAGGTTTTTGTGAGAACCTTAGAGCTCAAAATTCTGCTGCCGAATTATTACATCATAAGTTGGATGGTGATGTTGTTCACTTTGTGAACCCCAATTTTTTTTCTTCTCATAAAATGAAAAATACTGATGCATCATATTACAATGATTCAGTTTATATGCACAAATGGAATAGTGAATCGGATAACTGGTATTTAAGTCTGCGGATAAAATACAATTATGAGCAGGGAAATATGATTCTTAAGCTTATTGATTCGTGGGATACAACAGCAAATGAGTGGGTTTTTAGTAGTAAAGAAGAATTCAGTTATGATGGGGCTGGGCATAATGATAGCTCCGTTTATTATTATTGGGATAAAATTGATGAAGTTTGGGTAAAGGATACTAAAGCTGAAGTTTTATTCGACTTACAGTATAATGATAGTGTCATCTTTTATTATTTGTGGGATGAATCAAAGATAAATTGGGTAAACGACAGTAAAATGGAATTATTTTATGACATATCAGGAAATGATTCTTGTTACTATTCATCCATTTGGTCCACTGATCAGAACCAATGGAATCCAATGGTTAAAGGGTATTATTATTATGTTCAAAATAATATTCTGGATACTGTAGTAAGGTACATATGGAGTTCAAGTCTAACAGACTGGAAGTATTTCCTCTCTGATAAAGTTAAATATGATGTAACAGGAAAAAAATCTGAAGTGATTTCGTATTCCTGGGATTCGCAATCGGAGTTATGGAATTTGTCAAGAAAAGCAGAATACAGCTATGATAAACTTAATCTGTTGGAAACAACAATCAATTATAATTGGAGTTCTGATGCAAATGATTGGAATAATAGTTATAAGTATCAGTATTATTGGTCTCAGCATTCAGAATTAGGTGTTCCCGAGCTTACTGTTGTTCCAGGTATTAAAATCTATCCGAACCCTTTCGCTGATAAGGTTAATATCTTGATTACCAATTCAACCGAAAAAGCTTTTGACTATGAAATAATAAATAGCGCTGGGCAGGTTTTGGCTTCAAAACAAAATTGTGGGGTTTCTGAATCTCATCAGATTGATTTGAAAAAATATCCTACAGGTTTTTATTTTGTAAAAATTAAAACAGGCAACATTTTTTTGGTTCAGAAGATTGTTAAAAGATAGTACAATTGTAAAAAAAAAAACCGACTGAAGTAGAATTATTGGGTCAGTCGGTTTTTTTATGATTAGCCAAAATATGGGCTATACTATAGTAATTCTTGTTCCGCCATCGTCAACACCCAGTTTTCCGGGTTCGGTAATTATAGCGTCTTTACCGGTTTGTTCAACAAAATTAATACAGGCACGAACCTTGGGAGCCATGCTTCCTTCACCAAACTGGCCTTCATCAAGATATCTTTTTGCCTGACGCAAAGTCATTCTGTCGATAGACTTTTCCTGTGGAGTGTTGAAGTTAACACAAACTTTAGGAATGTCTGTAAGGATAAAGAATTTATCGGCTCTGATACCAGATGCAAGTCTTGCAGAAGCCAGGTCCTTATCAATTACGGCATCAATTCCCTGAATTTTGTTTTCTTCAACATAAAAACAAGGAATACCACCACCTCCAACAGCAATTACAATATGACCGCTTCGAGCAATTTTTTCAATAGTTTTTTGATTGAAGATAACCAACGGTTCCGGTGATGCAACAACTTTTCTCCAACCACCTCTTTTCACATCTTCTTTAAATATTGTTTTTGAATTTTCCATGAATGCCATGGCTTCTTCTTTGGTGTAATAAGGACCAACAGGTTTGGTAGGTCTTTCAAATGCCGGATCGTGTTTGTCGACCAATACCTGAGTTATAATACTGATAATGTCACGATCCTTGTCTGCTTTCATTAATACATTCCTGAGTTGTTGTTCAAGCATATAGCCTATAAAACCTTGTGAATAAGCACCACAGATGTCCATTGGCATTTCAGGGATTCCATACAATTTATTTCCCGCCGAATTGGCCAGCATAATATTTCCAACCTGGGGACCATTCCCATGAGTCAGCACAATGTTGTATTTTCTGTTGATGAGTTTCATCAGGTTTTTGCTGGTTTGGAAAGCATTTTCTTCCTGCTCATCAATTGTACCTTTCTGTCCTGCTCTTAACAGGGCGTTGCCACCAAACGCAATTACAGCCAATTTTTTCATATAACGTCCATTTTTTAATTTGCGATAAAGAGGGCAAAGTTAATGAATCTGATGTGACGGATGATAAGTGATTTACTTAATTTAATAACACAAAAAAAGGATTAAAGTGCTGGAATATTGTTATCTTCGGGAACCAATGCTTGTTTATAATGAATGAAAATTCGGTAAAACATTTTCTTTGGAAACCGGGCGGTTTTTTTTCAGGTATTCTGGTGTTTTTGTTTGTTTTGTTGTTTTTTGATCTGGAACCCGGAAAACCTGCTGTTACGGCTACACTGGCTGTTGCGTTGCTTATGGCTGTATGGTGGATTACTGAGGTTATTCCACTGGCTGTAACATCTTTGATTCCGGTTGTTCTATTTCCTTTATTGGGTATCATGAACGGAAAAACTGTTTCATCATCATATTTTAATCATGTGATTTTTTTGTTCATTGGGGGCTTTATTCTTGCTTTGGCTATTCAGAAATGGAACTTACACCGGAGAATTGCATTAAAAATTCTGATGATAACCGGAACAAGCCCTTTAAGGATATTGTTTGGCTTTATGTTTGCTACAGCTTTCTTGTCCATGTGGATTTCCAACACGGCAACAGCCATGATGATGATTCCTATTGTAATATCAATCATTAGTAAACTGGAAGAATATGTTGATGATGGTGAATTAAAAAAATATTCTACAGGATTATTACTTGGTGTTGCCTATAGTGCATCTATTGGAGGTATTGCAACTTTGGTTGGTACGCCGCCCAATCTCTCATTTGCCCGTATTTTTCAGATTATGTTTCCACAGGCTCCGGAAATCAGTTTTTCATCGTGGTTTGTATTTGCATTGCCCCTCAGCATAGTAATTTTTATTATCGTCTGGTTTTATTTGTACCTGTTGTATAAACCCGAAAATTCCTGGAAAAACTCAATTAATTCTGTTAGTTTTAAGAAGCAATACAAGGATTTGGGAGCTGCCGGTTTAGAGGAAAAAATTGTTTTTGTTGATTTTATTGTAATGGCTCTCCTCTGGCTAACGCGTTCTGATATTAGTATAGGCACTTTAAATATCCCGGGTTGGAGCCGGATTTTTTCTCATCCCGAATATCTAAACGATGGAACTGTGGCAATTGCAATGGCTGTTTTGCTATTTATGATTCCATCCCGAAAAGGGCAGGGTAGAATAATGACCTGGCCGGATACAAAATTGTTGCCATGGAATATTGTATTGTTGTTTGGCGGGGGATTTGCGCTAGCCAGTGGTTTTAAAGAATCGGGTTTGTCTCTTTGGTTTGGCGAACAATTAAGCGGGCTGGGAACCTTACATCCAATATTAATACTTTTAATCATCAGTTTAGGAGTTACTTTTTTAACCGAACTCACATCAAACACTGCCACTACAGAGATGTTGCTACCGATTTTGGCCGGACTGGCAGTAACATTAAAAGTTAACCCTTTGCTGTTTCTGATTCCTGCAACCATCAGTGCTTCTATGGCTTTTATGTTGCCTGTTGCTACCCCTCCAAATGCTATCGTTTTTGGTACCAACCGAATTACAATGGTTCAAATGGCAAAAACCGGTCTTATTTTGAACCTTATTGGTGCTGCAATTATTGCACTGTACACTTACTACATTGCACCGGTTGTTTTTCATCTTTCAGGACAGGAGCTTCCTTTCTGGGTTCATTAAGAACCGGCTTGTTTTTGTTGTAAAAGCATTTAAATTTGCTTTTGTAAAGGTTTGATTTCTGAGATAGGTTCTTAAAAAAAATCTCATCATTTTAATGTAGTAACATGAAATTGTCTCTATTTAATTTAATGCTTCTTGTTGTTTATGCGTTGGTTTGTATTGGAATAGGGTTATGGAGTTCCAGAGGAAAACGCGATGACGATTATTTAATTGCCGGGCGTAAGATCAGGCTGTTTGGTTTTGTTTCTTCAGTTGTTGCCAGCTATATTGGAGGTGCAGCATTGGTAGCCTATTCGGCTTATGTATATCAGTTTGGGATTTCGGCTATTGCTGTTTTTTTAGGAACTTCGTTAGGATTCCTTTTTTTTATTCCTTACGCATTAAAGCTTAGAAAGATTAGTACAGAGAAACAATTTCTTACTCTTTCGGACTGGTTTTATTTCAAGTTCGATAAGAAAACAGGTATTGTTTCTGCTATAATTTTGCTTGTAGTTTATTTTGGTATGTTGTTAAACCAGTTTATTGCTGGCAGTAGTATTTTGGCAAGCATCAGTGGCTGGGATTATGAAACAGCTTTGATAACATCCAGCTCAATTATTTTGATTTATTTGTTTTTTGGAGGTTTTAAAAGTGTTATAAAAACTGATGCTTTTCAGTATGTTATTATGTTTGTTTTGTTTGTTCTGTTGGCATACATTTTACTTAAGGATGATAAAGGTTTAACTCCTGAGCTTATTAATTTATCTGATATGAACCTTGGTATGACAATAGCGTTCGTAGCTTTTGGGGTTCTGATTATTTTCCAGTCGGCTGAATACTGGCAGCGTGTGTATGCAGCCCGTGATGAAAAAGTGGTAAAACGCGGATTTATCGGTTCGGCAGTTTTGGTTCTAATTACCGGGATTGCAATAACAGTTGTTGGTCTTTCTGCACATTATAACGCTCCTGGAATACTCCCAAGAAATGCTTTTGCAGAAGGATTAAAAGTTCTGGTCTCAGGCAAATTTTTAGGCATTGCTCTTGTACTTCTTTTTGCTGCAATTATGAGTTCTGCTGATACAATTATTTTTGTGTTGGCCTCTAGCCTGGCTAAAGATTATGTGGCACATTTTTCAAAAAAGGAAGTAACTCCGCATAACCTTAAAATTCAAACCAAAATTTTTGTGGTTTTATTTTCCATTGTAGGTTTTTTGCTCGCTTTTTATTTTAGAAATATTATTCAGGTCATTTTGTTTATTACAGGCGTTGGGTTCACTATTATTCCTGCTGCTATTATTTCTTTTCATGTTAAACTTACCAATCAGGCTGCACTTGCCAGTTTTTTATCTGGTGTTGGATATGTTCTGATTCTTATACTTACAGATAATCTGATACCCGAACTTAGTATAGCCTCTATAGTTGTGGCTACGATTTTTTTAATAGTGTTTCAGCTTATTTATCGTAAAAAAATATCATTGCAAACAGAAGCATAGTTTATGAAAACTATTAATCAACGAAGGGCTTATGGGTTGGCATTGCTGGCAGTGCTTTTTTGGTCCACAATTAGTTCGGCATTAAAAATAACCTTGCGCTTTATGCCTTTTGATGTGATGCTGTTCTGGACAGTTTTGTTTGCTGTTGTTTTTCTTTTTCTGATCAATAGGTTCAGTAAAGAACCACTTAAGTTTAAATTACTGAATCGTAATGATTATCTTTCCTCTGCACTGATGGGACTGATTAATCCGTTCTTCTATTATCTTATTCTTTTTAAAGCATACGATTTGTTGGAAGCTCAGGTAGCCGGGGCATTGAACTATACCTGGCCGATTGTTCTTACTTTACTTTCCATTCCAATGCTTAAGCAAAAATTGTCGTGGAAAAGTTTGGGAGCTATCGCTGTTAGTTTTATTGGAATCCTTTTTGTAAGCAGTCGGGGACATTCGTTGTTAGGGCATATTGCTCATCCGTTTGGAGTAGTTCTTGCTGTGGGAAGTGCTTTTTTTTGGGCTTTATACTGGATTCTCAATATGAAAGATAAAAGGGAGGACACGGGAAAGTTATTACTGAACCTGATGTTTGGGCTGGTTTATATGCTGATTTACTTTCTTGTGGTGAGAAGAATTCCGGTTTGGCCTGATATGCAAGGTGCTTTCGGAGTGGTTTATATCGCTCTTTTCGAAATGAGTTTAACCTATGTGATTTGGCTGAAAGCTCTGAAAAGTTCAGGAAATGTGGCCAAAGTCAGCAACCTGATCTATTTATCGCCTTTTATTGGTTTATTCTGGATCAGAAATACGGTGGGAGAAGCAATTCATTTTACAACAATTGTAGGGTTAACTTTAATTGTGTTAGGTATTGTTTTGCAGCAGTTTATTAAACAAAAAAAGGTAATCTAGGTGTGATGCAATTGAAATTATGTACTATTGAATAGCGGTTAAGTGTTCAGTTACTAAATCAAAATAGATTATTGAAAAATAATTCCTGCCATTTTTTGACGTGCTGTTTTTAACTTTTCTTCTTCTAAAGTGCAGGATAAGTTATTAGTATGACAAAATTGTAAGAGTTCTTCCAGATCAAGGTTGGGAACCATTTCTTTGCCGGTCATGGGGCACCCTCCTAATCCTCCCAGTACAGTGTCAAAATGTCTGATTCCTGCATTAAAAGCGGCTTTAATTTTTTCTTTCCCTTTTCCGGGAATGGCGTGGGTGTGAAAACCAAATTCAACTTCAGGAAATTCAGGAACTAGTGCATGACAAACTTTGTGAACAATATCAGGGTTCACATCGCCAATGGTTTCGGCCAGTTGTATCAGAAAGATGCCTTTATCGGTTAGTCGTTTAATCCACTCTGCGACCAAATCAATATTCCATTTGTCGTGATAAGGGTTCCCAAAAGCGAGCGAAAGATACACGACAAGCTCTTTTCCATTCTGAACACAAAGGTTCTGAAGAAAGTCAATGGTTTTTTCAGCCTCATCAAGATTGGTATTCAGGTTTTTTTTCAGAAAAGTAGGTGATACAGAAAAAGGATAAAAGATTCTGTCTATCATTTCATAATCTTTGGCAAGTTCACCCCCTTTTTGGTTTGCAACAAGAACAGCAATTTTTGTATTTTCAGGTATATCTTTTAAGTTTCTCAGCACTTCTCCGGTATCTGCCATTTGCGGGATGGCTTTCGGGGATACAAAGCTTCCGGTTTCCAGAGTATCAAATCCACATTGAAGCAAAGCATTGATGTATTCAATTTTCTTTGCTGTGGGAATGAACCTGTTTAACCCTTGCATTCCATCACGTGGTGTTTCTGTTATTTTGATCATTAGCTGTAATTGTTTGTGCAAATTTAATTGAATTAGGTTATTTTATTGTAAGTTAAATCCAAAGAGAAATTAAAGTTTCTTAAATCAGAAGTGATTTGGTTACAGATTTTATACTTTTGATATTTTAGTATAGTTAGGAAATATAATACTTTTATGCAGGATAACGTTGTGTAAGTAATTTATTAATTGTGTTTGTATGAAGAACATCCTCACTACCCTGATATTTATTTTCTCAAGTATGATGATTTTTGCACAGGTTCCAAAAGTTCCATATGGAACAATTAAGCACATTGAAGATTTTCCCTCAAAGTATGTAACGCCCAGAAATGTTGATATCTGGCTTCCGGATGGTTATTCTCCCGATAAGAAATATGATGTGCTTTATATGAATGACGGACAGATGCTTTTTGACAGTACAATGACCTGGAATCATCAGAGTTGGGATGTGGCTCAAACCGTAACCCGCCTTATGAAAGAAGGTAAGGTTCACAACTTTATTGTGGTAGGCATCTGGAACATTCCGGATCTGAGGTTTACCAATTATTTCCCGGAAAAACCATATGCGTTGCTAACTGAACAACAGCGTGATAGCATCAGCGATGAATTGCAGAAGTCGGGTGCTGTTAATGGTGTTTTTCAACCTAATTCTGACGACTATCTTAAGTTTATTGTGAATGAACTGAAGCCTTATGTAGATGAACATTTTTCGGTTTACAAAGATCAAGCACATACTTTTATTGCCGGTAGTAGCATGGGTGGTCTGATTTCGTGGTATGCGATTTGCGAATATCCTGATGTTTTTGGCGGAGCAATTTGTATGAGTACTCACTGGCCAGGGCTGTTTACTTTGGAAGACAATCCTATTCCAGGTGTTTTTCTTGAATATTTGAGAAATCATTTGCCTGATCCGGTTCATCATAAAATTTATTTCGATTATGGAAATAAAACATTGGATGCATTATATGGCGGAATACAAAAAGAGGCTGATGTTGTAATGAAATCTACAGGATACAACTCGTCTGACTGGATTACAAAATATTTTCCCGGAGACAGCCACAGTGAACGCTCGTGGAGTCGAAGACTCAATATTCCGATACAATTTATGTTAGGAAAGTAATTAAATTAAAATGTATTAATATTAACTTGCCTTTCAAATCAACTATATTATGGATCAACTGGCCATTAAAATAATTATTCTTATTGCTTCATCAATTAGCTTTATTATGGCTCTTTATATGTGGATCTTACATAATAACTCACGAGGTATTAATGGTCCAATATATTGGTCAGTAGCTAATTTTATTATTGGATGCGCTTTAGTTTTTCGTTTTCTGGCACCTACATCCTCATTTGGTGTGAGAGCAATTTCAATGATGGCCGTATCCATTGGTTTATATATCTATTTATCAGGAATATGGCAGTTTAATGGTAAGAAAATAATTAAGTGGGTTGTTTTTGGGATTCCAATATTTGATTTGATTCAAACTTTCGTTTTTTTCTTCTGGTTTCCAAACAATGAGGTAAGGCTGGCAATACATATTCTTGTTCTTATTATTTTTAGTTCAATTGCCGTTTATGAAATGCTTTATCCCGGAAAGGAGAAACAACACTTGCATAAAATATTTATAATTAATGCCTTATTCTTTGGTGCGTTTTTGTTTATGTCGTTAGCTGGTTTTGTGCTGGTGCTGATTCACCCCGATCAACCCCAAGATATTGAATATATCTGGCTTGTCGCTTTTGGCGTAGCGGGAGGCATCATGACGGCAATAACTTTTGGTTTTTTGTCAGCAGTTAACCTGGAATTATATGTTGAACTGAAAGGTCAGCTAAGAACAAAAACCAAGTTTTTTTCTATAATTGCCCACGACTTGAAAGGTCCGGTAGGAACTCTTATGAATTTTCTTAATCTATTGAACAATCAAAAGGATTTAAGAGATGATCAAAAAGAAATATTTCTGGAAAACCTTGAGGTTTTGAGCCAATCAACTTTTCATCTACTTCAGAATCTTCTGGAATGGGCTCATTCATCAAATAACATCAGTCATTTTGAAGTGGATCGGCTTGATCTGAACCAGATTATTGTTTCAAATATCAAATTCTATGAGAGCCTTACACTTTTTAAATCAATTCAGCTTGAATTTCAACAGAAAGATCCGGCATTTATAATGGGAAACTCCAAAATGATAGAAACAGTAATAAGGAACCTTGTGTCGAATGCTATTAAGTTTACTTCGAAAGGAGGGAAGATAGTTATTGATGCGAAGAAAGTTAATGATATTATACTATTAACTATAAAAGATACCGGAATGGGTATTGAACAAAAAAGGTTAAATCAGATCTTTGAATTGGAAAACAATTCGTTGACAAAAGGAACTGAAGGTGAGTCAGGCTCAGGACTTGGACTGGTTTTGTGCAAAGAATTTGTCAATAAAAATAATGGAGTTATAAGGATTGAAAGTGTGGAAAACAAAGGAACGATTGTGATTGTTGAATTTCCAGCTGTTCACTGATTGCTTCTATGGATAAATAAAACATTTTTTCAAAAAACAGTTTTTTTGTGTAATGTTTGTACTCTTCGCTCGTCCTTATTATATTGTACTGGAAAATAAAAAGTGAATGAAGCAAATAATACCTGTATTGTTTCTTATTGTTATATTGACTGGTTTAGCCGGGTGCATGCAGCCGTCTGGTCACTTTAATGAGGCTGTATCACAGTTTGATAAGAAATACAGTAGAGCTTCTGTTTTGTATTTTTATCCCGCTGTAATTAATACCCTGAATTTAACTCACGATTCGACCTATACAGCTCTTGTACAACATATTGATAAATTCAGAATTCTTCAATATTCGAAAGATTCTATTGATCCGGCTTTGGCCGATAGCCTCGTTCTGAATGTTAAAAACGAGCATTTTGTGGATATTATGCAGATGCAAAGAGATGATTACAGAATGAATTTATTAATACATAAAAGTGGGAAAAAGATTAATCATTATGTTTTGGTAGCTTTCAGTCCCGATAATTTATTTGTAGTGGATTTGGTGGGAGAAATTCCGTTTCAATATATTCCTGCCCTAATGACCAATAAAATGTCGTTGGGCGGAATAGAATCCGTATTAAACTATAAGTCTAAGCCCCGTAAAAAGACAAAAAATGGAAAGAATACTGGAAATAAATAGCCTGTATAAAAATTACGGCAAGATTAAAGCGGTACAGGATCTTTCGCTTACTGTTAATGCTGGAAGTGTTTTTGGTTTGCTGGGGCCAAATGGGAGCGGAAAAACAACTACACTAGGAATTATTCTGGATGTGGTTCAGAAAACCGGAGGAACTTATTCTTGGTTTGGCGAAAAACCGGGGAATGAATCAAGAAAGAAAATTGGGGCTATATTGGAAGGACCATCATTTTATCCTTATTTATCTGCTGAAGAAAACCTGAAAGTAACGGCTCAGATTAAAAATGTGTCTTATGAAAGGATTGATGAGGTGTTGAAAACGGTTAATCTTTTGGATCGCAAGAAAGATAGATTTCAGAGTTTTTCGTTGGGGATGAAACAGCGGTTGGCTATTGCATCCGCCTTGCTTCCTGATCCTTATGTACTAGTTCTTGATGAACCCACTAATGGATTAGATCCTCAGGGAATAGCTGATGTGAGGTCATTAATTGTGAAAATATCAGGTGAGGGAAAAACAATCATACTGGCGAGCCATTTATTGGATGAGGTTCAAAAAGTTTGTACTGATTTTGCTGTGTTGAATAAGGGTAAGAATGTTTATACAGGTTCGGTTGAGGAAGCTTTGTCCAATAAAGAAATTGTTGAAGTCAAAGCTCATGATAAAGACAATCTTATTAAACTATTGAAATCGTGTTCGTTTGTTACTGGTTTTAGTGAAAATCACCAAACTGTATTAGTTCATATGGATCATCAAAAAAATGCTTTCGATTTGAACCAATATTTTGTTGCCAATGGATTGGTGATTTCTCATCTGGCAACCAATAAAAAGAACCTTGAAGAACAATTCTTGGAAATTTTATCTCAATCATCATGATTAGGTTATTTAATATTGAGTGGATTAAACTAAGGAAATACAAAGCCTTTCAGATACTGACGGCACTTTACTTTTTAATTGTGGTGGTTGTGACTTCCAGCGGTATGTTTTTTCTTGAATACCTGAAAAGTAAAGGTGCGGAATTTCACGGTATTGATCCGACAATCTTACCCATTTATCAGTTTCCTTATCTATGGCAACATATAGTTTTTGTTGCAGCCCGATTGAAGATTTTATTGGCATTTTTGATCATTATGTCAATTACAAATGAGTTTACATACAAAACCATGCGTCAGAACATTATTGACGGTTTAAGCCGAACAGAGTATGTTTTCTCAAAATTATCCATGATTTTTGTACTGAGTTTAGTCAATACATTATTGGTTTTCATCATTGGTTTGGTTACCGGGCTTATTTATTCTGATAATACCAGTATTGAGGCTATTTTCGGGAACATCCAGTATTTGGGTGCTTTCTTTATGAATGTATTTGCATTCTTGGTTTTTACAATGTTTCTTTCCATATTAATCAGGCGAACAGGTGTAGTGATTATTTTTCTTGGGATGTATTCTGTAATTATTGAACCCATACTAACACTGATTCTCTCCAATGCTCCTTTTGTTCCGCCCTTTTATGCCAAATTGGTTCCGTTTTTCCCGCGTGAGGCCATAACAAACTTAATTCCGAATCCATTTCCTCAATACATTCTTCAGCAAATGCAGGATCATGTTGCATTTAGTGATGTAACCATAGCTGGGGGAGAGATGCTAATATTTATCGGTTTGATATTTCTTATGTTGAAACGAAGGCAAACAGTTTGATCTGTAGAGTTTTGTTAAGTTTCTTTAAATTATTTAATTAAGAATAACTAATCCAAAAGAAACTTATTTTTGCATGAAGGAATAAAAATCATGCCGAAAAACTTTAAATTACCTTGGGTTGTGTGGGCCACTGTGTGGATGTTATTTATCTGGTTGGGCTATACAATGCTGACGGAGTTCAGAAATTATCTTTATCCGCTTTTCCTTGGCGGTTTGTTTGCCTACTTACTTTACCCGTTAGCCAATTTTCTTGAGAAAAAAGGTATTCCCAGAATATTATCCAATATTTTCAGCATTCTTGTTGGATTAGTTATTGTATCAGGTGTGAGTTTTGTAATCTACAAACAAGTTACTTTATTTCTCCAGGATATTCCTCAAATGCAGGCTAATGTTTCGCATAACATCAATCAGATTTTTAAACATTTAAATGAAGCAACAGGAATTCAGTCTACAGATTTGAAGAACTCTGTAAAACAAATGACCAGTAATGTATTGGATTTGAGTGGAGCCAACCTAAAAAGTACTTTTACACATACATTCCAAACAGTGTTTACTATTGGTATAATGCCGGTTTATGTTTTCTTTTTGCTTTATTATCGCAATAAGTTCAGAGAAGTGTTGTTAATGCTGATTTCATCACAAAAACATAAAATTGCAACCCGCATCATCGATGATATTAATCAGTTGGTTGTTTATTATATGACAGGTGTTTTTAAAGTTGTTACAATACTCGCAATTGTAAATAGTCTGGGATTCTTTATAATTGGTATTAAGCATGCGTTATTTTTGGGGATTCTTGCCGCGTTAATGAATTTTATTCCGTACTATGGAACAATTATTGGGTATTTCTTCCCTTTATTTATAGCTTTGTTTACAATGAACTCGCCAATGTATGCTTTTTGGGTAGTAGTTCAGTTTGCATTAGTCCAGTTTACGGAGAATAATATTTTAACACCAAATATTGTAGGTTCTCATGTAAAACTGAATCCCTTTATGATTATTCTTGCCATTACTCTTGGCGGTTTTGTATGGGGCCTTCCCGGGATGTTTATTGCGGTTCCCATGGCTGCTGTTATTCGGGTGCTTGGAGAGAATGTTCCTGCTCTAGAACCTGTGGGTTATCTTTTGGGGTCAAGTGGCACAGAGGAACACAGTATTACTTCTGAGAAAATATCCCGTTTTTTCAAAAGAATTTTTAAAAAGTAAGTTATGTTACGACATATTGTAATGATGAAATTCAGAGAAGAGGTTCGGAATGAAGAAGAAAGGCTTTGGTTTAAAGAAAAACTGATGGGTTTACTTCAAACGGTTCCGAGTTTAAAAACCATGGAAGTAGGGTTGAATATGATTCCTAAGCCATCGGCATTTGATCTTGTTCTTACTGCTGATTTTGATGATGAAACAGCTTTAAATGAGTACAGGGCTCATCCTGAACATGTGAAAATCCTTGATAGAATAAAGGAAAGTGTAACACAGGTTACAGCTGTGGATTATCTGATTTAGTATCAGTTTCGTGCTTTTCTGGTTTTTCCTCAGTAGTTGTTTCATTCTCAGAGTCAGAACTAACGACTTCAACTTCGGTTGGGTCTGCCATCCCTAATTCAATCAATAACTTTTGCTGTAAAGTTGCTACGTTAATATCATGCCGCAGGTTGCCCTGAACACAATAGGAAATCTGTCCGGTTTCTTCAGAAACAATAATAGCAATAGCATCTGATATTTCTGTAATACCGATGGCAGCTCTGTGGCGCAAACCTGCATACCTGGGTAATTTTCTTTTGGTAACCGGAAGAACACAGCCTGCAGCTTTAATCCTGTTTTGGGTAATCACCATTGCTCCATCATGCAATGGACTATTTTTGAAAAACACATTTTCAATAAGCGGACTTGTGATGGTTCCGTCAATAATTTCTCCGGATAGAATGACATTGCTTAACTCGTTCTGACGGGTTATTACAATCAGTGCTCCCTGCCGGGCATTACTCATGTGCTGGCAGGCAACTACTATCGGGTCAACATCTAAACTAAATTCATCTGGAAACCATCTTTTTAAGAAAGAAAAGCGTTTGCCTTTTGTGTTGAAAAAAGTCGGGCTTCCCAGCGCCAGTAAAAACTGTCTGATTTCCGGCTGAAAAATGATGATCAGTGCAATAATACCAACACTGATAAAGGCTCCAAGAATATCAGAAAGCAACTCCATTTTCAGAATGTAGGTGATTTTCCACAGCAGGAAAATAGCCACTAACCCAAATAAAATATTGATGGCAGCTGTTCCTCTCAGTAGTTTATATAAAACGAAAAGCAATACTGCTACGAGAAAGATGTCAACAAAATCAAGAATCCTGATATGGATGAATAAATCGACCAAGGCGATGAATTTTTTTCAAATTTAAAAATTATTCTCAATGCTACACGGCTATATATCTACATCTTCTTGCGATAAAAACTTGTCAATTCGATAGCCTCACGGACTTCTTTAACATCATGAACACGTAGAATATCTGCACCGTTAAGTAATGCAATTGTATTGACAACGGTAGTGCCGTTTAAAGCTTCCTGTGGAGTGATGTTCAGTTTTTTGTAAATCATTGATTTTCGTGATACACCAACTAGAATGGGGAGATTATTTATTCTGAGCTTTTCCAGTTCTTCGAGCATTAAATAATTTCCTTCTATTGTTTTTCCAAATCCAAATCCCGGATCAAGAATTATATTTGTGATTCCTTTTTCTGAAAGATATTGAACTCTTTCTTCAAAGAAATTTTTAACAATCTGAGTGCTGTTTTCCGAAAGCGGATTCTGTTGCATAGTTTTCGGCGTTCCCAGCATATGCATCAAAATATAAGGAACATTGAATTTTACTACAGCTTCATAAATTGCAGCATCAAGCATTCCTCCTGAGATATCATTAATTATGGATGCGCCTGCTTTTAAACACTGTTCAGCTACTTCAGATCGGTATGTGTCAATGGAAAATAAAACATCAGGAAATTCAGAAACAAGTGCTTTTAATGTGGGTAGTAATCGTTTAAGTTCTTCATCTTTTGATACTTCAGCGGCTCCCGGACGGGTTGAAACGGCACCCAGATCAATAATGTCAGCACCTTCAGCAAGCATTTTTCGGGTTTGTTCAATCCTTGTTTTTTCATCTGTATATCTTCCCCCGTCGAAAAATGAGTCGGGAGTTACATTAAGAACTCCCATAATTCTCGGACGGGAAAGGTCCAGAATATTTTTACCGGATTGTAACGATCGGTTTGTTTGAAAATGCCTATTTTTATCCCTCATTTTGCAGGTGTTTGAAACATTGCAAAGATACTATTAATCGAAGAAAATAAATGAATAAGAACACAGCCCAACAGTTTGAGTCGGTTATTGAGCAATGCCGGACAGTTTATGAAAATAAGTTGAAAGATTACGGAGTTTCGTGGAGAATTTTGCGTACACCCAGCTTAACCGATCAGATTTACATCAAAGCCAACCGCATTAGAAGCATTCAGAAAAAAGGTGCACAGAAAGTGGATGAAGGCATTAAACCTGAATTTATTGGCATCGTTAATTATGCTACTATGGCTTTAATTCAGTTGGAAATGGGTGTTCCTGATGAACCTGATATGCAACCTGACAAGGCTGTGGAATTGTTCAATAAATATGTTTATCAAGCTCGTGATTTGATGCTGAATAAAAATCATGATTACGATGAAGCATGGCGAAATATGCGTATTTCTTCCTTTACCGATATCATTCTGATGAAATTGCTTCGCGTAAAGCAAATAGAAAATAATGAAGGTAAAACCTTGGTTTCTGAAGGCCTCGATGCCAACTATCAGGATATTATCAACTATTCCGTTTTTGCCTTGATAAAATTAAACGAAGAAGGTGACGCTCAATAGTAAAAGCCATACAAGTAATTGGGTGTTTTTACTGCTGCGTCTTTTTTTAGGTCTGGTTTTTCTGTTTTCTTCTTTCGTAAAAGGTGTTGATCCGATAGGAACTGCATACAAAGTGGAAGATTACCTGATGGCTTTCGGTTGGAATTTTTTCATTCGGTATGCCTTGGTTATTTCCTATGGTGTGATTTTGCTTGAGTTTCTTATGGGAATTACCCTGATGTCCAAAGCTTTTCTGAAACAAGCTTTGTGGGTTACACTTTTGACGATGGTATTTTTTACCGGCCTGACCTACATGGATGCTACCAAAAATATGGTTTCTGATTGCGGTTGTTTTGGTGATGCGGTGAAACTCTCCAACTGGGAGACTTTTTATAAAAATATTGTATTACTGATTGTTGTCATTGTATTGATTATAGGTCAGTATAAATTTAGATTTCATGGGCTGAGAGCAGGCAAGAGTGCCTTGTCGTTATTTTTTGCTGCTGTTGTTTTTGTCTCATTTATGAGTTACAATTTAAATCATTTGCCGGTTATTGATTTTCGTCCGTGGAAAGTGGGGCAGGAGTTTTACAGTCAAAAAGAAAACAAACCCAAGGTTTATGTTTCGTATAAAAATAAAAAAACCGGTGAGGTTAAAGAGTACTTGTTCCCAAATTATCCCTGGCGTGATTCAACCTGGATGAAACAATGGGTTTTTGTAGGTCAACGAACGATCGTAGATAATTATCAAAGCCCTTCACTGTTTATCCAGGATTCTTTAGGGGCAGATGGTTTTGATGATGTGTTTGTAGCTAAAGGCTTCCACTTGGTTGTGGTTTCATTTGATATTCGATTGTCAGAAACCGAAGGTTTTAAAAAACTGGCATCATTAATGCCTTTGTTACAAAAAGAAGATGTGTCTGTTGTTCTGCTTACATCTTCGGATAGGAGTGTAACCAAAGAAATGCTATCGAACTATGGAATAAATATCCCGGTTTATTTTGCTGATGAAGTAACGCTGAAGGCTATAATTCGTTCCAATCCGGGACTGATTTTATTACATAACGGTATTTTGCAGAATAAATGGGCTGTAGCTGATTTCCCTTCAGAGAAACAAATAAAAAAAATGTTGGAGAAATAATTATGAGAAATTACATCCTCAGACGGCTGTTGTATGGAATTTTGGTGCTCTGGGGCGTAGTTACTCTGGTATTCTTTCTATTTAATATACTTCCTGGTGATGCTTCAAGAATGTTATTGGGACAACGTGCTGATATTTCATCTGTTGAAGCCATAAAAAAAGATTTGGGTTTGGATAAACCCTTGTATTTGCAGTATTTCAATTTTCTGAATGATTTATCACCTGTTTCAATAAATAATGTTTCTGATCCGGAAAGCTACTGGTATCTGAATAAACATAAATATTCTGATGCGCATATAATTTTCCATATAGGTTCTGATGCTGTGGTTCTGAAAACTCCCTATTTGAGGCGCTCATATCAGAGTAAACGTCTTGTAACATCAATTATAGCTGAAGCTTTTCCCAAGACATTTTTACTGGCTGTTACTTCCATTTTCTTTGCAGTGGTTTTAGGATTTTTACTGGGTATTCCTGCTGCTTCGTACAAAGACAGTGCCTACGACAGGTTCATATTGGTATTTTCATCGTTGGGGATGTCGGTTCCATCCTTTTTTGCCGCTATATTCATTGCCTGGCTTTTTGGTTTTGTATGGCAAAGTCTTACAGGCTTGTCCATGACTGGGAGTTTATTTTCCGTTGATCCGTACACTGGACAGAAATATTTGAGCCTTCAAAACTTGATTCTTCCTGCCATAACGTTGGGAATTCGTCCGCTGGCTATTGTTGTAAGTTTAATCAGAAGTACGTTGCTTGAAGTGCTTTCGCAGGATTTTATCCGTACTGCATATGCCAAAGGTCTGAGCCGAATGCAGGTTTTATTAAAACACGGTATGCGCAATGCGTTAAATCCTGTAATTACAGCAATATCGGGCTGGTTTGCATCATTGATGGCAGGAGCTGTTTTTGTGGAATATGTTTTTGACTGGAAAGGAATAGGATTGGCCATGGTTGATGCGCTGGAAAAATATGATCTTCCTGTCATTATGGGAATTGTATTGTTCATTTCTGTTTTCCTGATTGTTATCAATCTGGTAGTAGATTTATTGTATGCCTGGTTAGATCCCAGGGTAAGGTTGGCCTGATTAAATTTCAATCTTCAGTCCGTCGTAAGCCAGTTTAATAAAATCGGGCAGTTCTTTTTGAACTTCTTCATGAAGGCCCAGTAAATGGCTGATGTGTGTTAAATAGGCTTTCTCGGGACGAAGAAATTCCAATATGTTAACAGCTTGTTCCAGATTGTAATGAGATGCGTGAGGTTTCTTTCGTAATGCATTCAAAACAACAATCTTGCTGCCCATAATCTTAGCTAAAGTTTCTCCTGGAATATAGTTGGTATCTGTGATGTAGGAAAAGTCGCCGATACGAAATCCCATCACCTGCATTTTCATATGTAACACAGGCAAAGGAAGAATATTCAAATCACCTATAGTCAGAGGCTCTTCAGTAAGTGTGAGCAGGTTCATTTCCGGCACACCGGGATATAAATTTTCGCCAAAAGCGTATGAAAACTCACGTTTAATAACTTCCTGATCAGCTTCCTGAGCATAAATACTCATGGCTTTCTTGTAGATGTAATTAAAAGAGCGAACATCATCCAGTCCGGCGATATGATCTTTGTGAGAATGAGTAATCAGTATAGCATCCAGTTTTTTAACTTTCTCACGAAGCATCTGATAACGGAAATCGGGACCTGCATCAATTGTAATTTGTGTGTTTTTATGCTGAATGAGAACAGATGAGCGCAGGCGATTGTCTTTTGAAGTTCCCTGAGTGCAAACCGGGCAGGTACAAGCCACCACCGGCACACCTTGTGAAGTGCCTGTTCCCAAAAATGTTACCTGCATGGTGAAGATTTTTAAAATTTTTTCCAAAGGTATTTTATTTTTCTTCTATTTTAAAAACTTTTCTACCTTTACCTGTTTGAATGATCAGTAAAATATAAGTGTTGACGGACCTTACTTATCCAAAAGAGATTGAAACTAATAAAATTGTTGCCAATGCTTCAAATAATGCTGATTTTTTTCAAAAAGCCGGTAAGCTCTGTTTCTTTTTTCAGGTAAGTGATGTTCGTCAACAGCAAAGAATAAAAAGCTGGTTGAGTGAATATTCAGATAATTTTAATTTTTCTATTGTATTGTTGGGAGTAGGTTTTACGCCAGATCTGGAGGGTATCTCTAAGGAATTTACTGTTTTTTCAAAAAAGGATTTTGATTTTTTTGGAAGAAAAGGAAAGCGGATGGGAGAGTGGGTACAACATCACTATTTTGATACTTTCATTTCTTTTGACCGGTTTTTATATAAAAAAGGAATTGAGTTTGTTAAGTCGGTTAATTCGAAAATTAAAATAGGTGCAGGAAGACCTGGACAGTCATGGTTTTATGATTTAAATATTGAATATTCCAAGTCAATGAGCTATGCTGATTTCTTTACATGGGCAATGAAGTATTTTTTAGAACTAAACATTAAACTATAATGCAATGAAGATGAATCCAAAAATTGATGGTACAGGTGTGGCAATTGTAACTCCTTTTCACAACTATGGAAGTATTGATTTTGGAAGCCTTGAAAAGTTGCTGAATCATATTATAGAAGGTGGAGTTGATTTTGTTGTATCGTTGGGAACAACCAGTGAAGCACCAACCCTGACTTCAGATGAGCAGGATGCAGTGATGGAAATGGTGAAGGAAACAGTTGACGGAAGAGTTCCGGTTGTTATGGGTTTGGGAGGTAATAGTACCCGCTCCATTGTTAGCAAGTTGAAAAAAACAGATTTTGATGGCATTGACGCTATCCTTTCAGTTGCACCCTATTACAATAAACCTAATCAGAAAGGATTGTATCAGCATTTCAAAGCTATTGCTGCTTCATGTCCCGTTCCCATTATTTTGTATAACGTTCCTGGAAGAACATCTTCAAATATCTCAGCTGCAACCACATTACAGTTGGCTCGCGACTTTGATAATATAGCAGCAATTAAAGAAGCTTCTGGAAACTTAGCTCAGGTAATGGAAATTCTGGCGAATAAACCAGAAGGTTTTAAGGTTTTTTCAGGTGATGACGCTCTCACATTTCCTATGATGACACTTGGTGGAAATGGCGTTATTTCTGTTATAGCTAATGCTTACGCTGCGGAGTTCTCAGATATGGTTCGGTTGCTCAAGAAAAAAGAATATGATGAAGCGTTAATACTCAATTACTCTCTAATGCCTATTATTGAACAACTTTTTGCCGACGGTAACCCAGGGGGAATAAAGGTTGTACTTGAGAATATGGGTATTGCAAAGAATAACCTGAGATTACCTATGGTAAAGGTAAATAAGCAGGTAAATCAGGCTTTAACAAAGCTTATGTCAGAATATAAGAATCCTTTGAAATAGTTGTATGAGTTTTCGTTGGCTTGCATTGATGTTTTGTGTCTTTTTATTAGTATCAAATAATCAATTACAGGCTCAAAATTTACCTGATTCTCTCGCTGCTGAAAAACAACTGTCGCAAAGGGGAGAAGTATATTTTAGTTTTCCTGCCAAAATAATTACTGAAAATCCGATAGAATTTGATGCCTTAAGCAGGTATATTTCAATTGATTCAAAAGATGATCAGTATGTTTACGCCTATGCAAATTTATACACTTTTCATAGATTTCTTGAGTTAGGATTATCCTATCATGTGTTAACTCCTCCGTCTTTACAGTGTGATACAACCCGATGGAAAACTATTCTAAAAAGTATTAGTGATTGGAATTATTATCCATCATATTCAGAATATATTACTTTGATGCAGCAATTTGCGGGTAAATATCCGCAGTTGTGTACACTGGATACTATAGGAACTTCAGTTGATGGTCGCTTGTTGTTGTTTGCTCATATCCGAAGCCGTAAAAGTTTGCCTGATGACAGACCTTCATTTATGTACACGTCAACAATGCACGGTGATGAGACAGTCGGCTATGTTTTAATGTTACATCTTATAGATTATTTACTGCAAAATTACGGAACAAATACGCAAGTCACTAATTTGGTAGATAGTTTGGATATCTGGATTAATCCTTTAGCTAATCCTGATGGGACTTATGCAGGTGGAGATGCTTCGGTTGCAGGAGCAACCCGTTTCAATGCCAACGGTGTGGATTTGAATAGGAATTATCCAGATCCTGTTGCTGGTGATCATCCCGATGGTAACAATTGGCAGCCCGAAACCAAAGCCTTTATGGATTTTGCTTCAAGCCATGATTTTGTGGTATCGGCCAATTTACACTCTGGTACAGAGGTGGTGAATTATCCGTGGGATACCTGGCAGAAAAGAACTGCTGACGATGCCTGGTGGCAATATGTGAGCCGGGAATATGCGGATACGGTTCATACGTATAGTCCTTCAGGTTATTTCACAGACTTGAATGACGGAATAACAGATGGTTATGACTGGTACTGGATTACGGGGGGGCGACAGGATTATATGAATTATTTTCATCACGACAGGGAGTTTACTTTGGAATTGTCAATGGTTAAAAAGCCTGATCCTTCTCAACTGCCTTCATTCTGGGACTATAATTACCGATCACTTTTAAATTACATGAAACAGGCTTTATATGGTATTCGTGGAAAAGTAACCGACAGTTTAACAGGAACTCCGTTACCGGCTGAGGTTTTTATTAGTGGTCACGATACTGATAACTCAGAAGTTTATTCAGATTCTGTTTCCGGATATTATTATCGTCCAATCAAATCTGGAACTTATGATGTTACTTTTTCTGCTTCCGGTTATGTTTCAAAAACTTATTACGGCCTGACCATTTCTGACGGAAAAATACTGAAACAGAATGTGAAATTAGCTGAAAATGCAAATGGAATTTCCACAAATAAAAGGGTTCGTATTCATATTTATCCGAATCCGACACTCAGTATTATTAAAATACAAGGTTTTACAAAAGTGGCGCTAGTTTCTGTTTATAATCTGAACGGTATAAAAATTATTGAGAAAAGTATTACTCCAGACGAGTTGATTGATGTATCTACTCTCAAGCCGGGTATTTATTTGGTCAGAGTATATACCACAACGATTTCTATGACAAAGAAACTGGTTATCCGTTAAGGAAGTGTTATTTTCCAGTTAAGGGCAATGCGTAAAAGGAGAACCAAAACAACTGCCATAATTACTATTGTTTTATTGATCTTGATACCCTGCATTTCATTATTGTCTTCCATGTCCACATCAACAGGGTGCCGAACGATCAGAAACATTATTAATAAAGTAACTCCAATTGGAATCCACGAAAACAAGTTCATAACTCCTATATCAGGATAGAAATAAATGATACTGAGCAGGTTACCAAAAATAAAAGGCAGGATGATCTGAGCCGTTATGAAAAATGGATAGTTTCTTTCCGTAAGCTTTACAAAATAGCTTCCAGATGACCATAATACAGGCCCTTTCATTATTGAGGCAACAATGATTAGTCCCCCAAAGCCTATCATTGCTATAACAACTTTTGCTGTATCCGACAGGTACATCCACTGAAAAACATAGCCCATACCTTTTGTTAGAATGGTTCCGATGAGAAGCTCTGAAAAGAAAAGTTGAAATGAAAGCAAACTTACCCAAAGAATAAAAGTGTATTTTATTCCTTGTTCAAATTTCATCATAAGTAAAGATCTGTATGCAACAAGGCCAGCCACCAATACTAGTATTACTCCTGCAGAAAAAATCAGATTTACCATTCCGTGTGTCCATTGATAATCCTGAATCAGAAGGTAAATCTGATACCAGTTAAACCGTAGGGAATGTCCGAGAAAAAGTATGATGAAAATTTTAGTGAAATGGTTGATGTAAAAAACCATAAGGTAAGCCAATACAAATGCAGAGGTGCTATTCAGGACAATTGTCCAGAAATTTTTTCTTGATAAATCAGAAGTTGTATTCATTTGTCAAATATAAAAAAACCGGAATGATCAACATCACTCCGGTTTTCAAATTATTCAAAGGTTATTAGTGCATTACTTTCATTTCAGATGCATATTCTTTGTTGTCCAATTTCTTTTTAATTTTTCTGAATGTTTCAATTGTGTAGTCAACATCATCCAAAGTATGAACAGCTGTAGGAATCAATCTTAACAAGATGGTTCCTTTTGGAACAACAGGATAAACTACAATGGAACAGAAAATATTGTAATTTTCTCTTAAATCATAAGTAATTTGTGTTGCTTCGGCTACGCCACCACTCAATAGTACAGGAGTGACCGGTGATTCGGTAGCGCCAATATTCATGCCAGCATCTTTCAGCCCTTTTTGGAGCGCATTTACAACGGTCCATAATTTTTCTCTGTGAGAAGGATCATTACGTAACATCTCCAGTCGTTTCATTGCTCCAATAACCATGGGCATAGGTAGCGACTTGGCAAAGATTTGTGAACGCATGTTGTATTTCAAGAATTTGATCACTTTCTCATCTCCGGCAACAAAACCACCGATTCCAGCCATTGATTTAGCAAAAGTTCCAAAGTATAAATCGATTTTATCCTGAACACCAAAATGTTCGTCGGTTCCTGCACCACTTGGTCCCATTGTTCCAAAACCGTGAGCATCGTCAATCAAAATTCTGAAATCATACTTGTCTTTAAGGGCGACGATTGCAGGAAGGTTCCCAAGGTCACCGGCCATTCCATATACGCCTTCAGTGATCAATAGTATTCCGCCACCAGTTTTTTCAACCATTTTTGTGGCTCTTTTTAACTGGGTCTCAAGATTCTGCATGTCGTTGTGTGGATAAACAAATCTTTTTCCAAAGTGTAAACGCATACCGTCAATGATACAGGCATGAGCTTCTGAATCGTAAACAATTACATCGTTTCTGTTCACCATTGTGCTGATGATAGAAACCATTCCCTGATAGCCGTAATTGAGTAAATAAGAAGCAGGACGACCAACAAAGTCAGCAAGTTGCTGCTCCAGTTCTTCATGATATTTGGTTTGACCCGACATCATTCTGGCTCCCATAGGATAGGCCATTCCCCAATCTGCAGCAGCCTGTGCATCAGCTTTTCTTACTTCAGGATTATTTGCTAATCCCAGATAATTGTTCAAACTCCAGATCAAGCGTTCTTTTCCCTGAAACATCATTTTGTTTGAAATTTCACCTTCCAGTTTAGGAAACATATAATATCCTTCGGCACGATCGGCATACATCCCTAATGGGCCTAAGTTTACCTCACATTTATCAAATAAATCCATTGTTTTTAGGTTTAATACGCGGCAAAAGTAATGAATTATTAACAAATAACAGAGGGTAGATACAGACTTCTTTTCTCTAGCAGAAAATCATTAAGTCTGTTGTTTTTAGGTTAATGATGGCCTATTATTTTGTAAATAACAATTGATTTCCGAGTGGAAGAAATCAATTATCAGAATTAAATATTCTTAACTTTCTGGCTGTTTGAGGGTTCTGTAATAGCTAATTATTTGAATATAAGAATATAACGTTATTTTTCAGTTAAAAAAAATAATTATAATATCTCGTAATAATTTTCGTTTTGTTGTTCAACATTTTGTTATAATTTTGCGCCATGTTGAAAAAAGCCTCTATTTATTTGCTGTTGCTGGCTGCGGTGTTGATTTATTTGCCCGGCTGCAAGAATTATCAGAAAGTCTTAAAAAGTCCGGATAATGAACTGAAATACAATACTGCTGTAGATTTGTATGAAAGCGGACATTTCAAAAAGGCGATTACCTTTTTTGATCTGGTTAGAACCTTTTATCAGGGGACCAAAAAAGGTGAGCATATAACTTATTATACTGCTAATTCGTATTTTCAAATCAAAGATTATCAGTTAGCCAGTTACTACTTCAAGCAGTATCAGCAAATGTATCCAAGGGGTAAAAATTCTGAGGAAGCAGCTTATTTACAGGCATATTGTACTTACCTCAGATCACCAAGGTTTGAATTGGATCAGACCATCTCATATCAGGCGATGAGTGAATTGAAATCATTTATTAATAATTATCCTAACAGTGATAAGGTTTCCAAAGCACGTGATCTTATAGCTAAGTTGCAATTTAAACAAGAAGAAAAAGATTATAATATCGCTTTGTTGTATTACAAAATGGGAAGTTATGAAGCTGCAATTACTTCATTTCAAAATCTTTTAGATGATTATCCCGATTCCAAAAGTAAAGAGTTATATTTGTATTATATCGGCAAAACATATTTTGAATATGCCGAGAAAAGTATTCCTGAGAAACAAAAGGAACGATATGAGAAAATGGTTGAAGCTTACAATAATTTGCTATACCTGTATCCTGACAGCAAATATTTGAAAGAACTGAAACCTTTGAGTGAAAAAGCAATGACTTATTTAAAATAGAACACAAAGATGGACTACAAAAAAGTTAAAACAGAAACTACTGCCGTAACCCGCCAAAAAGACAAATTTTACGAACAAACAGGAAATATTTACGAAACAGTTGTGGTTTTGTCCAAGAGATCGAATCAGATTGAAAAGGAACTGAAACAGGAACTGGATCAAAAAATTGCTGATTTTACCACTTCAAGCGATAACCTGGAAGAGGTTTTTGAAAATCGTGAGCAAATTGAAATCGCAAAATTCTACGAAAGACTCCCTAAGCCTACTTTGCTTGCAGTTCATGATTTTATGGAAGGTGAAGTTTGGTTCCGTAATCCGCATAAAAATAACGCAACTGATTTTTAATTAGTCGTTATTGATTATTCAATAAACCTGCCATGTTGCAAGGAAAAAAAATAGTTGTAGGAATAACCGGCGGAATAGCCGCCTACAAAATTCCTTTGCTGGTTCGTTTATTGAAAAAGGAAGGCGCTGAGGTTAAAGTCGTAATGACTGATTTTTCTAAGTCTTTTGTTACTCCTCTCACATTGGCAACCGTTTCTGGCGAACCGGTTTATTCCGAATTTTTTAATCCTGAGAATGGCCTCTGGCACAGTCATGTAGATTTGGGGTTGTGGGCAGATGCTATGATACTGGCTCCACTTACCGCTAACACAATGGCTAAAATGGCTTCGGGTGTTGCTGATAATTTTTTGCTAACGGTAATTTTATCGGCACGTTGTCCTGTGTTTTTTGCGCCAACCATGGATATGGATATGTTTCAACATCCGGTTACGCAGGAAAATATTCGAAAATTAATCAAATTAGGTTATCATTATGTTCCACCATCTGAAGGTTTCTTAGCCAGTGGGCTTGATGGCCCTGGTCGTATGAGTGAACCTGAAGAGTTGGCTCAAGTACTGAATGAATATTTTTCAGGGGATGAGGTACTTCAGGGAAAGAAAGTTTTAATTAGTGCTGGCCCTACTCACGAACCATTTGATGCTGTTCGGTTTATTGGGAACAGAAGTTCTGGAAAAATGGGTATTGCCCTGGCTAAGGCTTTTGCCCAAAAGGGAGCTCTGGTGCATTTGGTTTTAGGTCCGGTTTCTTTTGATGTTTCGTTTCCTGGAATTACAGTTTATCCGGTAGAAACAGCTGCTGAAATGGCAGACCAATGCAAGAAAATATTTACTGAAGCCGATGTTGCTATTATGGCAGCTGCTGTTGCCGATTTTACTCCGGTTCATACTTCGGAATCTAAGATTAAAAAGGAGGGTGGTTTTCATTCAATAGAAGTTAAGGCAACAGAAGATATTTTGGCTTCACTGGGAAAATCCAAAAGGAAAGATCAACTGTTGATTGGTTTTGCTTTGGAAACTGATAATGAGTTTCAGAATGCCCAAAAGAAATTAGAAAAGAAGAATCTGGATATGATTGTTCTGAACTCTTTGAAAGATAGCGGGGCAGGATTCGGAACAGATACTAACAAAGTTACAATCCTGAATCGAAATGGTGATCACTATACTTTTGATTTAAAATCAAAAGAAGCTGTTGCTACTGATATTATATCAGAAATAAAGGCTTTGATGGAGGAAATCTCATGAAGCGCTTAATATTGGTTCTTTCAGCATTATTTATTTTGGTTCAGAGTATAACAGCTCAGGAGTTCAATTGTAAGGTTCAAATCAATACGCAACAGGTTCAGGGTTTTGATCAGAGTGTGATCACTAACCTGCAGCAAGCTATTACTGAATTTATCAATAATCAGAAATGGAGCTCTGTTACCTTTCAGCCTGAAGAAAAATTGCAGGCTACATTGCTTTTTACAGTTTCGTCAATCAGCAATGATCAGTTTGCCGGTACTTTTCATTGGGTGCTAGAAAGGCCTGTTTACGAATCAAGTTATAATTCACCTTTGCTGAATATGGTGGACAAAAATATTCAGTTCAGATACTTCCCTTCGCAAAGCCTGAATTTTACACAAGGCACTTTCTCCGATAACTTAACCTCTTTATTGGCATTTTATTCTTACATGATGTTGGGATTGGAATTTGACACTTTTAAAATAAATGCCGGAACCCCGTTTTATCAACAGGCCATGAGTGTGGTTCAGGCAGCACAAAATACCTCAGAACCCGGTTGGAAAATGATGGATGGAGAGAAAAACCGTTATCAGTTTGTGGAACAGCTGTTAAATAATGCATATGAACCCCTTAGAGTATTTTTGTACCAATATTACCGTCAGGGTTTGGATGTTATGTATCAGAACCCTGAAAACGGAAGAAAAGCAATACTGAACGCTTTGCCCCAGTTACAAAAGGTTTTTGATAAACGTCCCGGATTATATGATTTGCAAATCATTGTTGATGCACTACGAAACGAGATTATTAAGGTGTTCACACCTGCTTCAATGGATGAAAAAAACACCATGGTCAAAATTATGACACAAATTGATCCAGGCAATGGAAATAAGTATAGCGATGCCTTGTTAAAAAATTAAGTTCTTCTCATTCATTACTTCTTTAAACTTATTATTTTAGAACCATTTTCAATAGTGATAAAAAACAATTTATAAACGGTTCTAAATACAATTTACTTGTTATTTTTTATCATTTTTAACGGGTGGAAACTGATAAAAGTCCTACCTTTGAGCTCCGTTATTTGAACATTAAAAGATTTGTTTTATGAACTTACATGAATATCAGGGGAAATCAATCTTGAAAGGCTATGGAGTATCTGTTCCTGTTGGAATTATAGCTAATTCGCCCGATGAAGCAGTTGAAGCTGCCAAAACAATTACAAAACAGACCGGTTCTGATCGTTGGGCTGTTAAGGCTCAGATTCATGCCGGTGGCCGTGGTAAGGGCGGTGGTGTTAAAATTGCCAAATCTCTGGATGAAGTAAGAGACTATGCTGATCAGATTATTGGTATGAACCTGGTAACTCCTCAAACAAAAAAAGAAGGAAAACTGGTTCGTAAGGTTCTAATAGAACAAAACATTTATTATTCCGGACCTGAAGATGTAAAGGAATTTTACATGAGTATCCTGTTGAATCGTTCTGAAGGTAAGAATATGGTTATGTATTCACCCCGTGGAGGCATGGATATTGAAAAAGTGGCAGCAGAAACTCCTGATCAGATTTTTACTGAAACTATTGATCCTAAAGTAGGATTGCAAGGATTTCAGGCTCGTCAAATTGCTTTTAATCTTGGTTTAAGTGGAACCGCATTTAAAGAGATGGTGAAATTTGTGTCTTCTTTATACAAAGCTTATATTGGTTCAGATGCCAGTTTGTTTGAAATCAATCCTGTGATTAAAGCCGCTGATGGCCAGGTTTATGCAGCTGACTCAAAAGTAGTTGTTGATAATAACGCATTATTCCGCCACAAAGACATTGCTCAAATGCGCGATATTCTGGAAGAAGATCCTACAGAAGTTGAAGCCAGCCGTTTTGACCTGAACTTTGTTAAACTCGATGGTAATGTAGGATGTATGGTAAATGGCGCCGGTTTGGCTATGGCTACTATGGATATTATTAAAATGTCAGGTGGCGATCCTGCAAACTTTTTAGATGTTGGTGGTACAGCTGATGCCAAAAGGGTAGAGCAGGCTTTCAGAATAATATTAAAAGATGAAAGTGTAAAAGCTATTCTGGTTAATATTTTTGGCGGTATTGTACGCTGTGATCGCGTGGCTCAGGGTATCGTTGATGCGTACAAAAACATTGGAGAGATTAAAGTTCCTATTATTGTTCGTCTGCAGGGAACCAACGCAGAAGAAGGAAAAGAACTCATAGATAAATCTGGTTTAAAAGTTCATTCTGCCATTCGTTTAGATGAAGCTGCCCAGCTTGTAAGCAAGGTCGTTAAAGCATAGATTTATTTTTGGAAATAGATTTGAGACCGCTCCAGTAAGGGGCGGTTTTCTTTTTTTAATTCGGTTGAAAATTAGATAAAAGTGTCAGAATATCTTACAGATTTCTTTTTAACTTCGTAAAACAAAATCCTACCTTTGTATGATGTATAATCAGACAGAAATAAATTCGAGTTACCTTGTAAATTATTGGATGGGAAACAAGGCTCTAACAGAGTCAGCTTCTTTATTGGATGATAATGCAGTTGTTTTTATTTTGGTCGATGAAATGACAGATAAAGCCTGTTTGCCGCTCTTGCAGGCAGTCTGGCCGCAGACAATAAATGCTCACATTGTAAGTATTAATTCAGGTGAATTAAATAAGAACTTGGAAACAGTTGGAATTATCTGGGATTTTCTTACTGAACATCATGCCGACAGACACAGTGTGTTGGTTAATTTAGGTGGTGGTGTAATAACAGATATAGGTGGTTTTGCTGCAGCAGCCTATAAAAGAGGAATGCAGTTTGTTCATATTCCGACTACTTTATTAGCACAGGTTGATGCGGCGATTGGTGGCAAAACAGGGGTTGATTTTAATGGTTTGAAAAATCATATCGGGTTTTTTAAAGATCCCAAAGCAGTGATTATTGATCCTGTTTTCTTGAATACATTAGATTCAAGGCAATGGCGATCAGGTTTTGCAGAGGTAATGAAGTATGGTTTGATCATGGACAGAGAACTTTGGGAATTGATAAAAATGCAGAATATAGAACAAATTGAGAGAGAAGCTTTGGAAGAAATGATTGTTCGTTCGGCAAAAAATAAAATAGAGATTGTTAAGGAAGATAGTCAGGAAAGTGGACGGAGAAAAATTCTGAATTTTGGGCATACGCTAGGACATGCTCTTGAGACATATTTTCTGACTGCAGACAGACCAATAACGCATGGAGAGGCAGTTGCTGCAGGAATGATATGCGAATCGTGGATCTCTATGAAAATCTCAGGACTTGAACAGGATGAATTTACTGAGATTCAGAAGGTGATCGATAAAGTTTTTCCCCGACTCAGGTTTACCGAAAATGAAATTCCTAGACTTTTGGATCTTACCCGACAGGATAAGAAAGCGCGTGGTGGAAAAATTCGTTACAGCCTGATTGATAAGATTGGATCATCATTGTATGATATAGAAATATCGGATCAGATTGCCGAAGAGAGTCTTCGGTATTACATAGTAAATCAATAAATGGACAATTGATGAAGCAATACAGGATCAAATTGAAAGAGGGAGTATTGCAGGGTGATGTAACACTCCCGTCATCCAAAAGTATAAGTAACAGACTCTTAATTATGCGGGCAATGGAAAAAAGTCTCGTGTGGTTTGATAATCTTTCTGAGGCAGACGATACTTATATGATGCGTTTATATCTGAGTTTTATCGGAACATGCTCCGATTCAAAAATTCCAATGATAGTGGATGCTAAGAATGCAGGAACAGTGTTTCGCTTTTTGACAGCTTTTTTAGCACAGAGGAAAGGAAAATGGTTACTAACCGGACTGGAACGAATGAAACAACGTCCTGTTAAAGATTTAGTTGATGCACTACGTGCTTTAGGAGCTGATATTCAATATACAGAAAAAGAGGGCTATCCTCCTTTAATGATTAATGGTACTCAATTATCCGGAAGTGAGGTTAAAATTAAAGCATCTGACAGCTCACAATTTGTTTCAGCTTTATTGTTGATAGCTCCTCATTTTAAGAATGGTTTACGCTTACAGCTGGATGGTGAGGTTGTTTCGTCGTCATACGTGAAAATGACCATTGAATTGATGAGGAATTTTGTGGTTGAAGTTGAAGAGAAAGGTAATGAGGTTATTGTTCATCCTGGTCGTTATCTTGTTAGAAAAATGATGGTTGAATCAGATTGGAGTTCTGCTGCTTTCTGGTATCAGATTGTGGCTTCTCAAAAAGGTTCTTCGTTGCGCTTGACTGGCCTTAGAGAAAAAAGTGTTCAGGGCGATCGTTTTTTAGTTGATGTGTTTGCCAGTTTGGGTGTAAAAACAGAATTTGTGGATAATGACATTATCATAACACAAGCAGGTAATCCCGAAAAGGAAATTGACTTTGATTTTTCATCAGCACCTGATATTGTGCCTTCGGTAATGACCGCTTGCGCTGTTCTTAATGTAAAAGCACGATTCAGGGGAATAGAGCATTTAAGGATTAAAGAATCAGACCGTATAGGCGCTATGCAGGAAGAATTAGGTAAAATAGGTGTCGAGATCAAAAAAAATGGTAAAGCCTATGAACTCGTATCAGGTGGTACAATTCAGGAAAATTTGATTTTTAAAAGCCATGGTGATCACCGCTTGGCTATGTGTCTGGCACCCATGGCTTTGCAATTTGGTCAGGTAAATATTAGTAATCCTGAGGTAGTATCAAAATCGTATCCTCATTTTTGGGACGATTTGGAGCAATCAGGAATATTCGAAATTGATAAAGAAGTATAAGACAGAGATAAATTGAAAATATGAAGAAAATAACCGAAGTTGATTTATTTATTCCCTGCTTTATTGATCAGGTGTATCCTCAAACGGCTTTCAATATGGTAAAATTGTTGGAGCATGCTGGTTTAAAAGTACACTATAATCCCAACCAAACCTGTTGTGGCCAGATGGCATTTAACAGCGGTTTTTGGAATGAAGCAAAGAAGTTAGGGGTGAAGTTTATGAATGACTTTTCTAATCAGAGAGTTGTTGTTGGTCCTTCGGCTAGTTGTATCGGTTACATCAGAAATAACTATCAGGAATTATTTCACAATACGTCCTATCATTTGGAATACAAGTATCTGAAAGATAATATTTATGAAATTACTGATTTTCTGGTGAATGTGATGGGTAAAACAGATTTTGGTTCGGTGTTTGAACATAAGGTTACTTACCATGATTCTTGTGCAGCACTAAGGGAATATCAATTGAAAGATGAACCTCGAACTTTACTTAATAATGTTAAAGGACTGGAATTGGTTGAGATGAAAGACACCCATACTTGTTGTGGTTTTGGAGGAACCTTTTCTGTAAAATTTGAACCTATTTCAACCTCAATGGCTCAACAAAAAGTTGAAAATGCTTTGGAAACCGGTGCTGAATATATTGTTTCTACAGATTCCTCGTGTTTGATGCATCAGTATGGTTACATAAAGAAACATAATTTACCAATTAAAGTCGCGCACATTGTAGATGTGCTGGCTTCAGGAATTGATTAAAGTGAATGAATTATGGATTTAAGAATAAAAGATCGGTATTTTTTGGTTGGAGGTGCAGGAAGTGGTTTTGGAAAGTCTGTTTCTTTGGCTTTGGCAGCTGAAGGAGCTAAAGTACTGGCTGTAAGCCGGACAAAGGAAAAACTGGAATCTCTTAAAAGCTTATTTCCAGAAAATATTGAGGTTTTACCTGCTGATTTATCCGATTTGAGGGTGCATCAGGAAATAGAGAATTATTTTATTTCCAAACCATTGGCTGGTATTTTTGTAAATGCCGGGGGACCTCCGGCAGGGGGTGCATTTGACGTAACAATGGAGCAGTGGGACATGGCGTGGAATGTTGTGGTACGATGGAAAATTGCTTTGGTTCAAAGGCTCATCCCATTGATGGAGCAGAATCACTACGGCAGGATCTTATTTCTTGAAAGTGTTTCTGTTAAACAACCGGTTCCTAATCTTATTTTGAGTAATTCTTTAAGGCCAGCTGTTGTCGGATACGCCAAAACATTGTCGCAGGAAGTAGCCTCAATAGGAATAACGGTAAATGTAATTGCCCCCGGGTTTCATGAAACCGCTGCAATGGATCGTATCTTTAAAAAGAAAATGGAATTGGAAGGAATTACAGAAGAAAAGGCTAAAGAATCTTTTACTAGAGAAATTCCTATGGGAACGATGGGCAATCCTGATGATTTAGCTTCATTGTCTGCCTGGCTGTTGTCACCTCATTCCACATATGTTACAGGACAAACCATTGCACATACCGGAGGTTCCGACAAAGGACTTCTTTAAGTTATTCTGATTCAATCCATTTACTGATTTTCTTTGATTCCGGTTTGACCCATGGGTTTATCATTTGTTCTAGCTCACCTTCTTTATTAATCAAGTATTTTTGAAAATTCCATTTAACTATGGAATGTATTTTCCCATTATACTTTTTTGTGGTCAGCCATTGATAAATGGGGGCTTTGTCTTTTCCTTTTACCGATATTTTGGACATCATTGGGAAAGTTACACCATAATTCATATTACAGAAGGATTTGATCTCAGCATCGGTTCCTGGTTCCTGATGAGCAAAGTTGTTGGCCGGAAATCCAACGATAATAAAATTATCGTTTTTGTATTTCTGGTATAAGGCTTCCAATGCTTTATATTGCGGTGTGAAACCACATTTGGAAGCTACATTAACGATCATTATTTTTTTTCCTTTGAGTTGCTCAAAAGAGAACTCATTTCCGTCAATATTTTTAACAGTAAATGAATAAATATTCTTAGTTTCCATCTTATTTTGCTTCTATCCAGTTAATAATCTTTTTATTGTCAGGTTTAATCCAGGGGTCAAATACTTCAGCTAATGTTCCATCCCTGTTGATCAAGTATTTTTGAAAATTCCATTTTACAGTGGAGTTCATTTTTCCGTTTAGTTTCTTTTCGTTTAACCAATGGTAAAGAGGAGCCATGTCTTCACCTTTAACCGATATTTTTGACATCATTGGAAATGTTACTCCGTAATTCAGTGTGCAAAATGATTTGATTTCAGCATCGGTTCCCGGTTCCTGATGTTTAAAATTATTTGCCGGAAAACCAATAATAATAAAACCATCAGCTTTGTATTTTTTATACAATGCTTCAAGAGCCTCGTATTGCGGAGTGAATCCGCACTTAGAAGCAACATTGACTATCATAACTTTTTTGCCTTTAAGCTGACTAAAAGCAAAGGGTTTGCCATCAATATCTTTTACTGTAAAACTGTAAATATTTTTTTGTGCAAATACATTAACTGTTGCAACTAAAGCAATTATTAATACTGCTAATTTTTTCATAGGATGATGTTTTCTACAAATGTATTAAATTAAATATTTACATGCCAAATTAAGAACCTTATTATAGGGGCAAGAGCGAATCGTATAGTGAAAAATTTTATAAGATGTTAAAGAATGTTAAATTATTTTGTATCTTTTACAACCGTAACCCCAAAAATTAGAATCTATGAAATCCGGACTACAACCCATAAGATTTTTAAGCTTTTTTCAGCTTGTTT
Organism: Bacteroidales bacterium; assembly: GCA_016936505.1. Taxonomy (GTDB): domain Bacteria; phylum Bacteroidota; class Bacteroidia; order Bacteroidales; family F082; genus Sulfidibacterium. The sequence continues at coordinate 100,070 of JAFGXS010000085.1, forward strand.
TTATCTTGTTGTTTATTATTTCTTGTAATGATTTTAATTATGATTCATCCGGTAATGAGCCGATGAGCTTATCCGGAAAGTGGTCATTTCAGATATCACCAGATAAAAGTTATGAGGATACTTCAGTTTTACATGGTGTAAGTGCTACGCAAATACCCGAAGGAACCTCAATCTATAGTGAAGTTTATTTATATGAAAATAAAGAACACGACATTTATGGTGAAACATGGGGATATAAGATTAAAGGAAAGCATATAGGAAACAATGTAGAACTGTACTTGTATGAATATCCTGATGGTCTGTATAATTCAGATGTTCAAATAGAAGAAATGAACCTGTTTTCACATATGCAACTTATTGTAAATGATTATGGAATTCTGGATGGTAGCGGTTTGTATATGCAGGACGAAAACAGGCCATGGACTTATGTGGATACCTATCTTGTAGAGGCAAATAAATTGAATGAGATTTCAAATGCTCATTTGAAGACTTCTCTGAAAGAAGTACTATGTGATGTTGCCTCAACATTCTCTTCATTTGCTATTTCATACCTGACCGACGGTTATTTTCGGCCAATGTCAAGTTGTTATGGACATAAAGACGGAGGTGGCTATTACGCGTTCGGACATGAAGGTCCCGGAAGTATTTTACCTGTTTATACTCAAACAGTATATGTTGCCTGGGAATGGTCGTGGTGTAAAGTAAGAAAATATGATTTTCAGATTAAGCTTGAAGGTGAGGCACTTGGTTATGAAATATTGAAAACAACCATAAAAGAGAATGAACCCAACTTCAGAATTATTGAGAAATTGGGTTTTGATAGTTTTGAGAACTTTGAAGTAGCTTTAAATGATTTTCATGAAAAGTTTGGTGATTTTGCTATTTCAATGGCTTACGATACCTATACACACAATATCAGTCTTTATGTCAATCATGTTAGTGGAAGCGCTTTGGAATCAAGTGCACATTCTTTGGTTCAAACTATAAGCGATAATCTGAAACCACATAGTAATGGTGTTAATGTTTATTCCGGGCACACTATTGAGGATTCGTGGCATATGAAAAGAAGTGATTTCGGGGTATGTAACTCAAAAATTATATTTGTTTATTTATTTGGAACCAATAATGTTTTGTATAATTAATTGAAAATAAAAATACCAATAATAAATCTTCTTTTCACAAATCTAAAAGATCATTTTTCGAACAGATCAATATTTAATATTTTAGAATAAGTATATTTGAACCAGTATTTATTAATTAAAAAAATCAATAATGAAAAACATTCTTAAAACCATTGCTGTTATTACATTAGCTTTGTCAATTACCAGTTGTGCTACTTTATTTGGTGGAGAGGTAACTCCTTATCAAAAAACAAAGCCTGCTCCGGGTCAGCCACAACGTGAGGTAAGAGTAGGCTTCTTAATTGCAGACATCGTAGTATTTCCATTGAGCCTGGTAGTCGATTTTGCAACAGGGGCCATTTATAAACCGGTTCCTGCAAATACTGCCAGATAATATTTAGATTGAAAAGTAAAACCCGGGAGATTTCCCGGGTTTTTTATTCATAAATAAATGATAAACCGATAGTGTTCATATGTGTCAGCATTCATTTTTATTTACTTTTGCTTTTCTCATATTTTGTATGAAACCGTATTAAATGAGTAATCAATTATGCAAATATTTTCTCTCGTTAGAGGTAGCTTATTAAGGGCAGGAGCAACGTTAATATTGATGATTATGTTTAATGTTGCTAGTGCTCAGGAAGTTAATGTATTTTCTCTACAGGATTGTATCCATTTTGCTCTTAAAAACAGGGCTTCAATTCAAAATCAGCGATTAAATGAAAAACTGGTAAGAAAATCAACGCAGGAAGTAAACAGCCAGTGGTTGCCTCAGGTTAGTGGTGGCGCAAAATATCAATACTCTATCAAGCGTCAGGTAATAATTATGGGCGATAATACAGTCTTTGTGGGATCACCTCAACAACTTCAGGCCTATGTTAATGTGAATCAAACTTTGTTTGATCCGGTTTTGATTGGTAATTCAAGTAGTGCCAGAATCAATGAGATGCTTTCGGAACAAAATACCAAACTTTCTGAAATTGATTTGGTTGTACAGGTTGAAAAGGCATTTTATGGTGTTTTGGTTTTTAAGAAGCAATTGAAATTACTGGATGCAAATATTACAAGAACTGAAAAGTCGTTAATGGATACCCAATATCAGTATGAAAATGGATTGGCTCAGAAAGTGGATATTGACAGGATAAGAGTTTTGGTAAATAATGCTGTTACTTCTAAGGCTAACGCTTTAAGAAACCTTACCATTATGATGCAATCGTTGAAGTATTATCTTGGAATGTCGGTTCATGATTCATTAAATATTTCTGGTTCAATTTCTGATAGTTTATTATCCATGCCAATATTAGCATCGGGTGACGATTTTTATAAAAACCGTGTCGAATACCAAAAGGCTCAAACAAATCTGGAAATGAGCAAGCTGCTTCAGGCTAATATTACCAAGTCATATTTACCAACATTATCAGCTTTCTATTATTTGTCGGCGCCGTTTAATGGTGATAATTTTAGTGGCTTGTTTGACAGGAAATTATATCCTTATTCATATGCCGGGCTACAGTTGAATATTCCTGTTTTCTCGGGTTTAAAGAAGCACTATCAATATCAGCAGGCAAAAATAAATACTGACATCTACAAAAATACATTAAGAGATACCAAAAATAGTATTGAACTTGAGTATAGTCAGTATTACAAACAATTTGAAAATGATAGGGCAAATCTGATGACCCAGAAAAAGAACATAAATCTGGCAGAATTAAATTATAAAAATTTAAAATATCAATACGATAATGGTGTTCAACCACTTATAGAAGTATTGAATGCAGAAACAACATTATTACAGGCACAGGATAATTATATCAATGCTTTATATCAGGCTTTGCTTAATAAAGTTGACCTTGAAAAAAGCCTGGGACTTATTAAATATTAAGATGGGTTAGTGATTATTAATAACAATCATTCAAATTAAAGATTTAAGATGAAAAAGATACAACTCGGCGTTTTGTTTATATCGTTACTTATTGTTTTTTTCTTTTCCTCGTGTAAGAATAAAATAAAAGATACACAATCGAATCAAGAAGTCAGCGTTGGGGTAGCTGAAGTTCAGTTTGCTTTAGCACCACAAAATTTTGAATATCCTGCAACTTTGGTTGCCAATAAGAAAATAGATCTTCGTGCCGATGTTGGGGGCAGGGTAGAAGCGATCCTTTTTAAAGAAGGGGGTAGTGTTACTAAAGGACAGCCTATGTACACTATTGACAAGCGTTTGTATCAGGCAAAACACGATCAGGCTTTGGCCGAACTCAAAGTGGCAGAAACAAATTATGTTACCGACACAACCGATGCCCGTCGTTATCAAAATTTATGGGATCACAATGCGGTAGATAAAATTCAGTTGGATCATGCGCTGGCACAGGTTCAAGTGGCCAAAGCCAATGTGGCTTCAGCAACAGCCAACATGGTTTATGCTCAAACAAATCTTGATCATGCCACTGTAAAGGCCCCCTTTGCAGGAAAAACAAATGTATCGGATGTTCGTTTGGGAGATTTGGTAGTTGCGTCTCAAACAGCACTGGTTACTGTGGTTGATAACAGCAACATGAATGCTGACTTTTATATTAGTGAAAGTGATTATGTAAAGCTCGGCGAAAGTGATCAAAGCATACACGAAAAGCTTTCGGAGTTTAAATTGTTCTTGCCTGACGATAGACTATATCCATATGCCGGAAACCTTGACTTTGTTGATAATACTGTTGATCCAACAACCGGTACAATTTTGGTTCGCCTTAAATTTCCGAACCCTAAACTAATACTTAAATCAGGAATGAATTGTATTTTAAGGTTGACCCGTTCTAATGAAAAAGCAATTGTGATTCCACAGGCAGCAGTACAACAGCTTTTGGATGAATACTTTGTTTATGTAGTGAACCAAAAAGGGATTGTTGAGCAGAGAAAAATTGATTTGGGAGCCGTTTCCGGAAATATGCAAATAATCAAATCAGGATTAAAATCAGGTGAACAAGTAATTGTGGAGGGTATTGAAAAAGTGAGACCACATGAGCAGGTTAAAATAGTGCCGGTGAACACATCAGTTACAGGAAGTTAAATTCAGAAATTATGTTCTCAAAGATATTCATAGAGCGCCCAATAACCGCTATTGTCCTTTCATTGTTTATTATAATTGTGGGGACAATTTCCATTTTTCTTTTACCTGTAGCTCAGCTTCCTGAAGTTACTCCACCCGTTGTTAATGTATCCGGTTCCTATACAGGGGCCAGTGCTGCTGATGTTGAAAATGCCATTGCCACACCAGTTGAAAACCAGGTAAACGGGGCTACAGATATGATGTATCTACAGTCAACCAGTGCCAATGACGGAAGTTTTACTTTAAATGTAACCTTTAATCTGGGATCTGATGTGAATGTTGATGCTATGGAGGTTCAGAACCGCGTTGCATTGGCGTTACCGGGCCTTCCTGAAGAAATTAAACGTACAGGGCTTTCTGTAAGAAAAGCTTCTACTAGTATGCTTGAAATCGTGGCTATCTATTCTCCAAAAGGAACCCACGACAGGAAGTTTCTGGATAATTATGCCAGTTTGTATGTGAAAAATGCATTGGCCAGGGTTCCCGGTGTTGGTAATGTAAGTTCTTTTGGTAGTGATTTTGCCATGCGTGTTTGGTTGAATCCTCAAAAAATGGCCAACCTGCATGTTACAACTACTGATGTTATTAATGCGGTAACAAATCAGAATAAATTGACTCCTGCTGGATCGGTTGGAGCTACTCCGGCACCCAAAGGACAGTCTTTTGAGGTGAGTGTGCGGTTGAAAGGTAGGCTGGTTTCGGCTAAAGAATTTGGGGATATCGTGATTGCCACCAACCCAATAACTGGTGCTGTAACCCGTCTGAAAGATATTGCCCGGGTTGAACTGGGCTCATCTTCCTATACCGGACAGGGACTGGTAAATGGGAAAGTTGGTAGTGGGCTGGCTGTTTATCAGACACCAGGAAGTAATGCGTTGGAAACAGCAGATTTGGTAAAAGCAAAAATGCAACAATTGGCCAGGGGGTTTCCCCAGGATGTTGCCTGGACAACCATGGTTGACAATACTCGGTTTGTCAAGGCTTCTATTGACGAAGTGGTCAAAACCCTTTTTGAAGTATTGATTCTGGTGTTGTTGGTGGTTTTCTTCTTCCTGCAAACCTGGAGGCCTACTTTGATTACGTTATTGGCCATTCCGGTTTCCATCATCGGAACCTTTGCGGTTTTTTCACTGATCGGTTTTTCTATCAATACATTGACTCTGTTTGCCATGGTGTTAGCTATTGGGATTGTGGTGGATGATGCCATTGTGGTAGTGGAAGCGGTGCAGCATAACATTGATAAGTTCGGTTTGTCGGCGAAAGAAGCATCTATAAAAGCTATGAAAGAAGTAGGTGGCCCGGTTATTGTAATTGCCCTGATTCTTTCGGCTGTTTTCTTCCCGGTTACTTTTATGCCAGGAATCACAGGTATGCTGTACAAACAATTTGCAGTGACTATTGCTGTTTCTGTGCTCATTTCTGCATTTGTAGCACTTACTCTTACTCCTGCGCTAACATCGCTTATGATGCGACCTAATCCGGTAAATGTGAATAGTAGAGGTTTAAATGGCTTGTTTTATCGGTTTAACATCTGGTTTGAAAAAAGAGTCGAATCCTATGGAAAGAATGTACGATACACCATCAGGAAGGCTCCAATGATGTTAGTTATGCTGATTGTGATTTATATCGGAGTAGGCTTGTTGTCTAAATACACCCCACAGTCTTTTATTCCAAATGAAGATCAGGGAATGTTGATGGCTGTGGTTCAGTTGCCTCCAGGGGCATCCACACAGAGAACCAAGAAAGTAATGAACGAATTTGGTGAAATACTCAAAAAGAACAAATATATAAGTCATTATTTCCTGGCACCCAATTTTAATATTATGACACGGACACGACTGTCAAATTTTGGAACTTCCTTTATCGGGTTGTCTCCGTGGAAAGACCGCAAAGGGAAGAATGCCAATTCAGAAGCCATTGCCCGTCAACTTATGGCCGAGGCTTCGCAGATTAAAGGGGCCACATTCCGGGTGATTTCTCCTCCTCCCATTCGCGGTTTGGGTATCGCCACAGGTTTTTCCTTTGAAATTAAACAAAGCAGCGGTACATTGGATGAATTGAAAACGGTTCAGGATGATTTTCTGAAAGCTCTTCAGAAGCAAAAGGATATTGGAATGGCTTATTCAATGGCTACCTTTGATTATCCCGATATTCAACTGAGCATCGACAGGGTAAAAGCAAAAATGATGGGCGTTTCCATTTCAGATATTTCCAATACCATCAGGACTTTTCTTGGAGGATATTATATCAATGACTTTACTTTGTTTAATAAGACTTTTCGGGTTTTTGCACAGGCAGATTCTAGTTACCGTTCCAGCATCAATGCGTTATCACAGTATTATGTTAGGAGTAATAAGGGACAGATGGTTCCTTTAAATGTGTTGGTGAAAGTTAAAAAATCCACATCTGCGCCTATTATTACACATTACAACATGGATCGGAGTGTAAGCATTAGTGGTGCTGCTGCTCCGGGATACAGCTCTGGTGATGCCATTAATTCTTTGAAACAGGTAGCTGCACAAGTGTTACCTCCTGGATATTCTTATGAGTTTACTGGCATTTCATTACAGGAAATTGAAGGGGGTAAAACCAGTCTGATTATTTTCATTCTGGCCATTCTGTTTGTCTTTCTGTTCCTTTCTGCATTATACGAAAGTTTTTCAGTGCCTTTTGCAATCTTACTGGCCGTTCCCATTGGTATCTTTGGTGCTTATTTATCGTTGAAACTTGGAGGGTTGTCTGCCAGTATTTATGCGCAGATTGGAATTATTACATTGATAGGCCTGGCGGCCAAAAATGCCATCCTGATTGTGGAATACTGTAAGTTAAAATACGATAGTGGAACACCACTTATAGAAGCTGCTGTTGAAGCCGCAAAATTACGTATACGTCCCATTTTAATGACTTCACTTGCATTTAATTTGGGAGTTATTCCTTTGATGCTGGCTACCGGAGCCGGAGCCAATGCAAGGGTAAATATAGGGTACACGGTTTTCGGCGGGATGCTGACGGCAACTTTGCTGGCTGTTTTCTTTATTCCTCTGTTTTATGTAATTATCATTAAGATTACTGAAAGAATAAGGAAAGCGGTGGCTAGTTGATTTCTTAATATCTTCTTTTAGTTGGATACACATAGATTTGTATTTGTTTCATAATCTATTTGTTAACTTCTGTTTTTTCTGAACAATTGTCGTCTGTTCAAATAAATTTTCTTATCTTAGGAATACCTTTTTACAAAAGGCATAAATTAAGATGCCATGGAAAATAACCTAAGAACACCAAACGAACTGCTTTCTGAAATTTCTTCTCTTAAGAAGCAGCTTGCAGTAGTAAAGAGCGATTTTGCCAGAGAAATTAACGAGCTTAAAAAAAGAAATAAGTATCAGGTACATGCCGAGAAAGAAATTTTCAGAAAAATTTCAAACCATACCCAGGATATTTATTTTGAACTCGATTTGTCGTGGAAGATTTTGTACATAAGCCCTAGTTTTGAACGTGTTTTTGGGTTCAAGCAGAAAGATTTTATCAACCAAGAACTTTCTTCTTTGTTCTCTTTTAATAAGAGCCAAGAACTGAAAGACTTTCAAAAGGAAATGAAATCAGTTGGTGAGAAAGAAGCGGAAAGCAAAGTTGTTACTAAATCGGGGAAGGAAATATGGGTTTATTATTACGTTCGCTATATAGAGCACGAAGGACATAATCCCAGCATTGTTGGTATTATGTATGATATTACAGAAAAGAAGAAAACAGAAAAGGATCTGGCAAAGAGAGAAGCTGTTTTTGAATCAGTAATGGAAGCTTCTCCGGATATGATCACCATTACAGACATTGATGGCAAGGTCCTTTATACGTCTGATATTACCTGGAAATTATTTGGCTATAAATCATTATCAGAGTTTATAGGAAGGCCATTGTTTGATTTTATTATCCCCTCAGAACATGAGAGAGTGCGCAGCAGTATTCAAGGCATGTTTGAAGGAAGATTTACTTCCGGTATTTTTACTGCTGTCAGGGCAGACGGTTCAACTTTTCCCATGGAAGTAAAC
>JAFGXS010000014.1 GCA_016936505.1 Bacteroidales bacterium
AGGCCGTCGCCACCTTTTTTAAAAAAAGCTCCAACCTCATGTTGGGGCTTTTTTTGTTTTAGCCCTATTATTCTCTTTTGTTACAAAAAATTCTACATTTGAGTGATAAATGAAATCCATGAAACATTTATTAATCTCTATTCTGATTTCTGTTTCACTCCTCTCCTGCTCTACTCCTCAGAAAAAGCAGGTTTCTCAGCCGACTGGAATTATTGCAGGTAGTGCTATGGTGGTTAGTGCCAGAAAAGAAGCATCAGCCATTGGAATTCAAATCATGAAAAAAGGAGGCAACGCCTTTGATGCGATGATTGCCACTGACCTGGCCCTGTGTGTCTCCTACCCTTTTGCCGGTAACATTGGCGGTGGCGGTTTTATGGTGTACCGAAACCGTGATGGCAAAACCGGTGCATTGGATTACCGCGAAAAAGCACCACTGGAAGCTACCAGAAATATGTATCTCGACAAGAACGCAAATTTGGTGAAAGGAAAAAGTACTTTGGGAGGATTATCTGTTGGTGTTCCGGGAACCGTGGCCGGATTGTTTGAGGTGTACAAAAAGTTTGGAACACTTCCCTTCGATTCCTTGATCTAACCGGCAATAGATCTAGCCATGAAAGGAGTTATTGTCACTCAAAAACAAGCAGAAAGATTCAACTACTACAAGAAAATATTTCAAAAAGAAAACGGTTCTTACACGCCATTTGACAGAAACTGGAAAGCTGGTGATACTATCCGCTATATAGAATTGGCTCAAACGCTCGAACGGATAAGAGACTATGGAAGAGACGAATTCTATAAGGGAAAAACTGCTGACCGACTGGTAAAATACGCCAGTGAGCACGGAGCCATCATCACCAAAAAAGATCTGGCTAAGTACACGGCCCAATGGCGAAAGCCCGTTAAATTCAACTATAAAAACGCAACTATCATTTCTATGTCGCCACCATCCAGTGGCGGAGTCTGTATGGCAGAGATACTGAATGCCATAGAACCTTTTCCAGTAGCAAGTTATGGTCATAATACAACAAAATATATACAACTACTCACTGAAGCAGAGCGACGGGCTTTCGCCGACCGGGCCTATTTTCTTGGAGACCCCGACTTTGTAAAGATTCCCATTGATACGCTGATATCACAGGAATATGCACAAAGAAGAATGGCAAACTTTTCCTGGAAAAAGGCCACACCATCCTCTGAAATTTCACACGGTAAAATTGTGGATTATGAAAGTATGGAAACCACCCACTATTCCATTGTGGACCAGTACGGCAATGCAATAGCCGTAACCACAACATTAAACGGGGCCTATGGTTCAAAGCTGTACGTTTCGGATGGCGGATTTTTTCTGAACAATGAAATGGACGATTTCAGTGCCAAACCGGGAACGCCGAACCAGTTTGGTCTGGTGGGTGCTGAGGCCAATTCCATTCAACCGGGCAAAAGAATGCTCAGCTCTATGACCCCTACCATCATAACAAAAAACGGAAAACTATATATGGTATTGGGGTCTCCGGGAGGATCCACTATCATCACCTCAGTTGCCCAGGTATTTCTTAATGTCTATGAATTTGGCATGACAATGCAACAGGCTGTAGATGCTTCCAGGTTTCATTCACAATGGCTACCAGATAACATTAATATGGAACCCGACAGATTTTCCATACAGTTGCAGGATTCACTAAAGCAAATAGGCTATATGACCGACACCTGTTTAATGCCTGTCATTGGTAAAGTAGACGCCATCCTCAGATTACCCAATGGTAAACTCGAAGGCGGAGCTGATTTTCGTGGTGATGATCAAGCAATTGGTTTTTAGTGATTTATAGACAAAAATAATTATTTCAATATTAATTTTTTCACTTTTCCTTGACATTTACAAATCTGATTGTATCTTTGTTGACCAAACGTTCAGTCAAAAAATATGTCACCAAAATCTGAAGAACAATTTGAGGCAATCAGACAGGAAAGAAAGGAATCTCTTAAAGTTTCGGCATTAAAATTATTTGCCAATAAAGGATTTAAGGCTACTTCCGTAATGGATATTGCCAAAGATGCAGGAGTATCCAAAGGCTTACTTTATAATTATTATGCTAATAAAGATGAGCTTGTTAAGGAACTTATTATAACAGGAATTGAGAAAATTATGGGCGATATGAACATGGATTTCTCACAGAAGCTTACTAAAGAAAGCTTTACCAGAATGATTGAAATTAATTTTAATCTCATCAGGGAGAATTCAGATTACTGGAAACTATACATTTCTGTACTCACACAACCAACTGTAACTAAATTAGTAAGCCAGGAAATATTTGAAATACTTGCCCCCTTCTTCATGGCAGTAACAGGTTATTATCAGGAAAAAGGAGTAAAAAACCCCATGGCTTATGCCTACTTACTGGGAGCAATTTTTGACGGTGTAGGTATCGATTACATATTTGCAGGAGAGCAATATCCTCTTCAGGAAATCAAAAACATTATCATTGAAAAATTTGTTTAATAATGAAAACAATAATTAAAGTCGGCAGTATTCTTCTGCTTTTTACTCTTCTGGCCTTCTCTTCGGTGCAGGCTCAGGATATGACAGCCAAAGAAGTTGTCAGCAAATCATTCAACCTGTTCTTGGGAAAGAGCAGTTTCAGTGTCATGAAAATGACAATTGAACGCCCCAGCTGGAATCGCAGCATCGAAATGCAAAACTGGTCGCTCGGAAACGATTATTATATTACATATATCACAGCACCAGCAAGAGATCAAGGACAGGTTTTTATGAAATATGACAAAGACATGTGGAACTATATTCCTGCAATCAACCGCACCATTAAAATTCCACCTTCGATGATGATGCAGTCGTGGATGGGATCTGATTTCACCAACAACGATTTGATGAAGCAAAACAGCATTGTTACTGACTACACACACAAATTTACAGGAAACGAAAAAATTGAAGGTTACGATTGTTATGTTATTGAACTTAAACCTCTACCCGATGCCGCTGTTGTTTGGGGTTCCATAAAAATGTGGATAGCCAAAAAAAATCTTAATACATTGAAAGCCGAATATTACGACACTCACGGAAAGCTTATTAAAACAGAAGAAGCTTCGAACCTAACGTTAATGGATGGCAGGCTTCTGCCCTCCCACCTCGAGATGATCTCAAACATTAAAAAGGGCCACAAAACTATTATAGATATTTCACATCAGAAGTTTGATTTGAAGTACATCAACAAGGCTTTCTTCTCTATCCAGAGAATCAAAAATATAAGACCAGAAAATTTAAAATAATATGAACACGCTCATAAAAATAGCCTGGAGAAGCCTTTGGAGAAACCGGAGAAGAACCATTCTAACTGCTTCAACAGTAGTATTTGCCATGGTTCTGGCACTATTTATGCGCTCAATGCAATTCGGTTCATACAACCAAATGATTCAGGCAGGAGTTAATCAGGTAGGAGATTTGCAGGTACATGATACAGGTTACTGGGCCAATCAAAGTATCGACAGGGCATTTTTTTATAATAATGAATTGGGAGACTCACTAAAAAGCCTGCCATTCGTAAAAAGTTTTTTACCCAAACTGGAAACCTTTTCTCTGGCATCCTACGGAACACAAACCAAAGGCGTTCTTGTAACAGGAACTGATCCAATACTGGAAACCAAACAAACTAATCTGGCTGGCAAAATCATCAAAGGAAAATATCTGACTTCTGATGATAACGGTGTTTTGATTGGAGACAAGCTTGCTGAATTTCTCAAAATTAGTATTGGAGACAGTTTAGTGCTAATAGGGCAAGGATATCAGGGAATTACGGCATATGGCATTTTTCCGATAAAAGGAATTTTCCATCTTCCATCACTGGAAATGAACAGCCAGCTAATTTACATGAGCCTTCAAAACACACAAGAATTTGTCTATCCTTATCGTGAAGGACTTTTAACAGGAATCTCTGTTTTTCTGAAAGATCCATCTCAACTGGAACAGGCAAAACAACAGATACAAACGAAGCTGGGAAAAAATTATGAAGTAATCTCCTGGAAAACCATTTTATCAGATATGCTTCAAACCATTGAAGTAGATAATGTTTCCGGGCAAATTATGCTCATGATATTGTACATCATCGCAGCTTTCGGTATTTTCAGTACTGTACTGATGATGACCATGGAAAAACGAAAACAATATGCCGTGATGGTTTCTATTGGGATGCAACGAACCAAACTCATTATGGTAAGTATTGTTGAAACATTTATTGTAGCCATTATTGGTGTGATTGTCGGTTTAATTATTATAACTCCTATCCTGATTTACCTGAACATGAATCCAATTCCAATAACCGGAGATATGGCACAAATGTATCTGGAGTTTAATATTGAACCGGTAATTCCATTCTCACTACAGCCTGGAATTTTCATCTACCAAACGCTCATTATTCTAGGATTATCTTTACTCTCAGCTCTCTACCCCATTATTTACCTGGCCCGTTTCAACGTGTTGAACGCCTTCAGACATTAAAAAGATAAGATTATGTTAACATCTATTGCATGGAGAAACTTATGGAGAAATAAACTGCGCAGCAGCGTAATCTTCGCATCAATTGCCATAGGAATCATTGGCGCCGTTGTTACAGATGGATTTATGGCCGGAATGACAGACCAACGTGCCAATTCAGCTATCGCCAATGAGGTTTCAAATATTCAGATTCACAACCCAAAATACTTGCTGAATCAGGAAATCAAATACACCATTCCTGACGCTAAGGAAATAATGAAAAAGATTGAAACAATTCCTGAAGTAAAAGGTGTTAGCCTAAGGTTGAAAGTGAATGCTATGGCAGCTTCTGCCAATGCGGGAGCCGGAATAAATTTATACGGCGTTCAACCCGATGCTGAAAGAAAAGTAAGTGCACTGCACAATCACATCATTCAGGGAACCTATCTTGCCAACAACCAAAAATTGCCTGCTGTTATTGGTGAAAAATTATCAAAAAAGCTGAATATTGGTCTGGGCGACAAAATTATTGTCACCATGACCGATACAACAGGGACAATTACCAGCGGAGCATTTAATATTGTGGGTATTTACAAAACATCCAATAATAATTTCGACGAGTCGCATGTATTTGTTAAACGTAGCGACCTTGCAAAGCTTGTCAATTACCCGGCCAATACAGGTGATGAAATTGCCATTCTACTGAACAACAATGAGATTACAAACAAAGTAGTAAAGCAATTAGACAAAATGTTTGCCCCGATGGTCAAACAAAAAGCCATCATTATTCAAAGCTGGGAACAAATAGAACCTTTGATTAAGTCTATGATTGACATGATGAATTATTTTTCCTATTTATTTCTACTGATTATTTTGGCTGCGCTGGCTTTTGCCATCATTAACACTATGTTGATGGCCGTAATGGAAAGAACAAGGGAGTTCGGTATGCTGATGGCGCTGGGAATGAATAAGAGAAAAGTTTTCAGCATGATTTTATTGGAAACTGTATTCCTTTCTATTATCGGAGCCCTGGTCGGACTGGGCATAAGTATTTTGATTGTCCAACATTATGCCACTTATGGCTTTGACCTTTCTGTAGTTTCCAGTGGTATGAATTATATAGGATACAGTTCCAATATCTTTTTCAGAGTAAACAGTGAATTTTATTTCACATCCATGATTTTAGTTGTTATCATTGCGCTAATCTCAGGAATTTCCCCTGCTCTGAAAGCACTTAAACTGCAACCGGCTACGGCCATCAGAGAAAGCAATTAACAACGAAAATTTACATACAATGAGTATCATAAAAGCAGAAGGTATTTACAAAACCTATAATGAAACTAACGTTCCAGTTAACGCACTAAACGGCGTGGACCTTAAAATTGAGCAAGGAGAATTTACAGCAATTGTAGGACCTTCAGGTTCCGGAAAAACAACTTTGCTGAATATTATCGGAGGCCTTGACCTGCCCACAAAAGGAAATATTTTCATAGAAAATACTAATTTGAATGAACTTTCTTCAAGACAATTGATCGACTTCAGGTTACGACACATTGGCTTTGTTTTTCAAGCCTATAACCTAATTCCGGTTCTCACAGCCAAAGAAAACACCGAATTCATTATGGTGTTACAAAAGGTTCCCAAAAAAGAAAGGGAACAAAAAGCAATGGAGTTACTAAATGCTGTTGGTATCGGTGACAAAGCAGATCATCGTCCCGGGCAGCTTTCTGGTGGACAACAACAAAGGGTAGCGGTTGCCAGAGCACTTGCTTCACAACCCAGGTATATCATTGCAGATGAACCTACAGCAAACCTTGACTCCAGATCGACACACGAATTGCTGGATATGATGGCTGAAATGAACAAAAAATACAATACCACTTTCATTTTTTCCACACATGATCAACGGGTTATGGATAAAGCCAAAAGAATTGTAACTCTGGATGATGGGAAGATTACCAGTGATGAAACTTTTCAACGCTAAGAAGCATCATGAAAAAGATTTATTTTATTTTTTTTATCCTATTTATTTTGATAGCTCCCAAAATTAAGGCACAGAATAACTCTATCGATGTAAAAGGTTTTTTGGAATACTCCAACACTACCTGGGCACCCAGCACCAGTGACACATGGATGGGACTTTCAAGCATTTACAACAGAGTGAATGTACACTGGTATGCTAACAATGAGCTCACCTTTTTTGCCGGGGTGCGTAACAATTTCGACTACGGAGCCATGTTGGCTGCTTTTAACCCCATGTATGAGCAATCCTTGACACAAGATAATGGCCTGATGGATCTTACATTCAAATGGGCCAGCGGAAAATCCTATGTATTTTATTCCAATATCGACCGGTTGAATTTTAAATGGAGCCACAAAAAACTGGAACTTACCGTGGGAAGGCAACGCATTAACTGGGGAATTAACCTGATCTGGAACCCAAACGACATTTTCAATACCTATAACTATTTCAATTTTGACTACGTTGAACGCCCGGGAAGTGATGCTGTTCTGGCTCAATACTATACAGGTTCTCTGTCATCATTGCAACTGGCTGCCAAATTAGATTATAAGAACCGTTTAACGGCTGCAGCCATGTACAAATTCAATGTGGCCAATTATGATATCCAATTGCTGGGTGGTGTAATGAACCAAAATATAGTTTTAGGAGCAGGCTGGGCAGGACAAATAAAAGGTGCGGGGTTCACAGGAGAAGCAAGCTATTTCAGAAATAAAGATCATTTTGCTGACAGTACAGGGCAATGGGTTGTTTCGGTGGGAGCTAATTACACTTTCACTAACAGTTTATATCTGAACACATCATTTATTTACAACAGCACCGGAACTACACAAAAAGCGGGATTGAGAAACTTTCTGGATATGAATAATCTTTCACCCAGAACATTGACACTTTCCAGAATGAATTGGTTCGGAGAAATATCCTACCCCATAACACCGCTGATTAAGGCTGATTTATCAGCTATTGTTAATCCTTACGACGGTTCTGCTTTCGTCGGACCTTCACTCAGTTTTAATATGACCCAAAACCTGGAGATCTATGCCATGGGGCAGATTTTTACCGGAAATAAAGATACTGAATACGGAGATTTCGGTCAATTGTACTATCTCAGAGTAAAGTGGTCATTCTGATTCAGGATGTTTCTATAAGAACCATTCTAAATAATCCGGATTTTAGGTCGGCTATTACAACTGTTCTTTGTAGTTTTGCACATCAAATTCAAATATCATGAACGAAGAACTCCTGAAATTAAATCCTGAAAAACTCTGGTATTTTTTTAAAGAAATCTTAGCCATTCCTCGCCCTTCTAAAAAAGAAGAAAAGATTATTGACTACCTTATTCGTTTTGCTGAAGACAGAAACCTGGAGGTTCACAAAGACGAAATTGGTAATGTCCTCATCAGAAAACCCGCTACCGATGGGATGGAAAACCAAAAATCTGTTGTTTTGCAAAGCCATGTGGATATGGTTTGTGAGAAAAACAGTGATAAAGTTCATGATTTTAATAATGACCCCATTGAAACTTATATTGAAGACGGATGGGTGAAAGCCAAAGGAACAACACTTGGCGGTGATGACGGAATTGGTGTGGCTACCCAACTAGCTATTCTGGATTCTGAAACCATTGAACACGGACCCATTGAAGCCTTGTTTACTATTGATGAAGAAACCGGATTAACAGGCGCTTTTGGATTACAACCCGGATTTTTACAAAGCGATTTGTTACTCAACCTCGACTCAGAAGATGAAGGCCAGTTGTTTATTGGCTGTGCCGGTGGTCAGGATACTTTAGCATGGCTCCCCTATTCCAAAAACGATGTTCCATTAGGAACCAAAGCTGTTAAGCTTATGATTTCCGGCTTGGTTGGTGGCCACTCCGGCGACGACATCAACAGAGGTCGTGGTAATGCCAATAAGTTTTTGAGCCGCTTTTTATGGGAAACCAAAAAAGATTTCAACCTAAACCTGAATATTTTCGATGGTGGAAACCTGAGAAATGCTTTAGCTCGTGAAGCTTATGCAATTGTCACAGTTGCTGAAGAAAAAATTGATGCTTTTGAACTCGAAGTAAAGAAATACGAAAATATCTTCCAAAAAGAGTTTCACAAAACCGAACCTAATCTGCAATTTAATATTTCTGAAACAGAAATACCCGGTTATGTTATTGCAGAAAGCGAATTTGACAATCTCATAAATGCATTGTATGCTTGTCCACACGGTGTAATAGCCATGTCTCAGGACATTGAAAACTTCGTGGAAACATCCACCAACCTGGCTTCCGTTAAATTTGAAGAAAAGGAAATTCTTGTTACAACAAGTCAGCGCAGTTCTGTAGAAACGGAAAAAGATGATATTACCAACATGGTAACCAGTGTTTTTCGTTTGGCCGGGGGAAGAACCAGAACTACTGATGGCTATCCGGGATGGACTCCTAATCCTGACTCTGAAATTGCCAAACTAACAGAACAATCGTACAAAAAGCTTTTCAATTCACAACCCGAAGTGCTTGCTATTCACGCTGGCCTCGAATGCGGATTAATCGGAGCTAAATATCCTAAAATGGACATGATTTCTTTCGGCCCTACTATTAAAGGAGCCCACTCACCGGATGAAAGACTGAACATTGAAACAGTTCAAAAATTTTGGGATCTAACGTTAGATGTATTAAAAAATATTCCTGCAAAATAAGCAGCTATTACAAAGATTCCTGACTCTCCAAAAGCAATATGAGAAAAGAAAGTAATGTAATTTTTACTCTGATACGTAAGCTTCACATTGGCATTGCCTTTGTCTTGCTTTTGCTTTTCTTTGCTCCGTTTCCTGTCAAGATCGCTGATATATTATATCATCACCATTACGACAGCCTGAAACAAAAAAGTCCGGAAACCGGATACAACCTACCATCTACTCTTTGTCCTATTCCTGGTTTTAAATTTCATTCATTTACTTTTCAGGTAGATGAACCTAAACTGGAAGGCAGTTTATTTCTTCACACAGTAGACATTTTTAATACCCTTGAAACATATTTCTCACCTTATGTTCTCTCATTCTCATTACGTGGACCTCCATTATCAGATATTTTTTCCTAAAAGAAAAAAACATATTGTCTAATAATGATTTACGTAAATGAAAGCAAAAATATTTCTTTTCTTTATGCTGTTTCTTTTTGTAAAAGTAAACGCGCAAAATAGCATTTCGGGTATTGTAACCGATGCACAATCAAGGACCAGTTTACCCGGTGTAAACATTGTAATTACCGAACTATCGACAGGAGCAGTTAGTAACAATCAGGGACATTACATAGTCAATAACCTTCCCAACGGAGAATTTCTGGTCAGTTATTCTTTTGTGGGCTATGAGACCATCAACAAGGAAGTAAACCTTACAGGAAATACACACATTAAACTGAACATTGCCCTCAGTCCAAAAGTGATTGAAGGTCAGGAGGTGGTTGTAACCGGAAGTTTTACCGGAACACAACATGAAAACACGGTTCAGATTAACGCTGTTAATGAACAAAGTTTGAACCAGGTGGGAACCCCTTCGGTAATGGCTGCTCTGGCACAAATTCCCAATGTTGATGTCATCTCCAAAGGCCCGGGCGTAATGACTCCTGTGATCAGAGGACTGTCGCTAAGCAACATTCTGGTATTGAATAACGGTATTCCCATGGAAAATTTTCAGTTCTCTGAGGACCATCCTTATATGATTGATGCTTCGGGGCTAAGCCGCATAGAAGTCATCAAAGGTCCGGCTTCTCTGATGTACGGATCGGGTGCGGTAGGTGGTGTCATCAATCTTATTGCTGAACCCGTAGCCGAAAAAGGAACCATTGTAGGAAGTGCCAATTTAAGATACTACAGCAATACCGTTGGAACCAATTCAGATATCGGCATTAAAGGAAACGAAAACGGTTTTGTTTGGGGGGCACGTGTTGCTATGAATTCGCAAAAAGATTATCTTCAGGGAAATGGCCAGTTTGCTCCCAATACACGGTTCAACACACAAAGCGCCAAAATGAATGTCGGTTTCATAAAAAAGTTAGGAACTTTCCGTTTGTTTTACAATTACGACCGCGATAAGTTTGGTATGGCTGTACCTCCTGCTTTGGCCCTTGTTACTGAAAGAGGCCGGGAAAATAATGTTTGGTATCAGAACCTTACCAATCACTTGCTGATTTCCAAAAACAAAATCTTTTTGGGGAATTTCAAACTGGATGCAGATTTCTCCTATCAAAACAATAACCGGCGTTTGGAAGGTGATCCCAACAATCCTCCTTTTGAGTTGGTCAATATGACTTTGCAAACCTTCACCTATAGAATGAAAGGAGTGTATAACTTCAATGAAAAGTTCAAAGCTTTCCTGGGAATTCAGGGACTGTCGCAAACCAATAAAAACTATCAGGCACCGCAACACATTATTCCAGACGCCTCTCAGAACGATTTTTCAGTATTCAGTATGGGCCGTTACCACTGGAATACCAATATCGTTACTGAAGCCGGTGTACGTTTCGACCACAGAAATATTTTTATTCCTGCCTATACATCCAACGGTAATCCGGTTCCTGATATGACCCGCAACTACAACAACGTTAGCGCGTCGCTGGGAACAAACTTCCAGTTATCTGAAAATTTATTGCTTCGCCTGAATCTGGCTTCAGCTTTCCGCAGTCCCAACATTGCTGAATTAACTCAGAACGGTTTACATGGCGACCAATATCAAAGGGGAAATGCTGATCTTAAGAACCAGCAAAACACAGAGGCTGACCTGGGCCTGCATTACCACTCACGTCATGCTACTTTTGAAATTTCTGCATTTTACAATCATATCAACAACTATATCTATCTGTCCCCAACAAATAATTATACTAATGGAAACAGAATCTATCAATACATGCAAACCCCATCTGAGTTGTACGGAGGCGAGGCTGGTATTCACATCCATCCACATCCATTGGACTGGCTGCACTTCAGTGCCAATTATTCTTACGTAATCGGAAAAATAATCTCAGGAGGATATTTGCCTCTGATTCCTGCCAATAAATTGCATTTTGAGTTAATGGTTACCAAAAACAAATGGCATCAGTTCAGAGACGGCTTCATTAAGGTTCAAACCGACTATGCCTTTGGCCAGAATCATCCTTCTGAATTTGAGAGTGTATCAAAGTCATATACTCTGGTGAACCTGATTGCAGGAACACAAATGAAATGGGGCTCGCAATGGGTAAGCCTGGATGTTACAGCTTCAAACCTGTTTAATGTAAATTACATGAGCCACCTGTCAACGCTTCAGGAAGTGGGATTGTATAACATCGGTCGAAATATTACTGTTTCATTGCATATTCCTTTCGGAATTGTTAATCCGAAACAATAAATAATTAAGTTTTTCGTCTCACTAATAAATATTAGCTTTGTTCGTTTGTAGAATGTAAAGTGACATTTACGGGGAGGGCGGCGCCTTCCCCGTGCTTAAATTGATGAGATGAAATTATTGAAACCTTTACTCTTTCTTTCTGTCGCTCTGCTGATTGTTTTTGTTGCCTCTTGTCAGAAAAATGAAATCATCAACAGTGATCCGAGCCTGAAACTTAACTTTTCCAACGATTCTGTGTTGTTCGATACCGTGTTCACATCGTTAGGATCGGCCACAAAGCAACTCATGGTGTACAACCCCTCACGCGAAAAAGTAATTATTTCTGATATCGCACTGGCAGGAGGGGATCAGTCTCCTTTCCGCATTAACATTGACGGAGAACCGGTACCGGACAAGAAAAACGTAGAACTTGCCGGTGGCGACAGTCTTTATATTTTCGCAAAAGTTACCATTGATCCCACCAATGTGAATAACCCCTTTGTGGTGGAAGACAGCTTACTTTTCCAGGTTAATGGAAACAATCAGGTTGTTCATTTGGTAGCCTGGGGACAAAATGCTCATTACATTGTTGCTGATCATGATGTTTCCGGATATCCACCCTATAAAATCGTCGCCGACAGTTTGCAAACCACAGATTGGACAAACGATAAACCCTATGTTATTTACGGCTATGCCGTAGTTAATTCTTACGGCAAGCTGAATATTGAGCCGGGTACACGCATTTATTTCCATAAAAATTCGGGACTCTGGGTTTATGCCAATGGCCAGTTAACAGCACAGGGAACTATTGATAATCCCATTACTTTTCGAGGCGATCGGTTAGAAAGCAGCTATGCCGATCTTCCCGGACAATGGGATCGCATTTGGATTATGGAAGGACAAGCCAACCAAAACAACACCATTGAAAATGCTATCATCAAAAATGGGTTCATAGGAATACAGGCTGAATCTTTCTTTAAAAAAAACGAGAACGCACTAATACTGAAAAATGTAATTATTGAAAATATGGACGGCGCAGGAATTTATTCCAGAAACTACACCATTGAAGGGAAGAATCTGGTTGTCGCCAACTGTGGAAACTACTGCATGGCGTTCACCGATGGTGGAAACTATAATTTTATTCAAAGTACAATTGCCAATTACTGGACTTATTCCATCCGTAATAATCCGGCTGTAATGCTTACCAATTACGTGCTGGATTCCAACGACCAACCGGTTCCAAACAACATCAGCTTTAATATGGGCAACAGCATAATTTATGGCTACAACGATAATGAATTCGGAACACAGATGGTTGCAGGTACCGATTCGAGTTATTTTTTGGATCACTGTTTGATAAAAACTACCAGAAACACAGCTAATTCAGCTTTCTTCAATCAAATCATTAAAAATACAGACCCGTTGTTTAAAGATATTCAAACCCTGAACCTTCGCCTGGATACGCTCTCTCCCGCTATAGGAAAAGGAAGCCCCGCTATTGGTTCTACAGCACCCTATGACATTTTGGGAAATCCCCGCGGAACTACTCCTGACTTGGGCGCTTATCAATTTGTTCCTGGTCAAGGTAAATAGTATCGGGAAACTTGCTAATTTTGCAGCCTTTATAAGAAAATCAATACCTGATTAAACTATTTCATACAGAACGATGATCATTGGAATCGGAGGTGTAAGCAATGCCGGTAAAACTACGCTGGCCAAAAAACTGAAAGAAAGCCTGCCTGCATTAAAGGTAAGTATCTTATGTCAGGATGATTTTCCTGTTTCAAAAGATGAAATTCCTTTAATTCAGAATCACCTCGACTGGGAAACTCCTGTGTCTATCGATATGAACCGTTATTTGGACAAGGTTCTGGAAGAAGCAAAAAGCCACGACTTAATTATCGCAGAAGGCATCTTTGCTTTTTATGATGAACGTATTGTGAAGCATTATGACAAAAAAATATTTCTAACCATCAGCAAAGAAACCTTCTGGAACAGGAAATCTAAAGACTTCCGCTGGGGAAAAGAACCCGAATGGTATATGGAACATATCTGGAAAAGCCATTTAAAATGCAAATCGGAAAAGGCAATGGATAATGACACGCTGATTCTTTCAACCGAAAACTCTATTGATGTAAATAGTTTGCTTCACGAACTGGAAATCGAGAAACATATTTCATAACACTGTTTTCACCTCCGAACCCACTTTTAACGCATACTTATTATTCTGTTTGCAAGGAACCGTTATATTTGCGAAAAACGTGTTCATACAAACTGTGTACCCATGAAAACATTTAAGCTCGCACTGCTTTCGGTGCTCTTTTTTGCTTTTACCGGCCTGGTTAAAGCACAACACATTACCATTCTTCATACCAACGACATCCACTCAAGAATTACAGGCGATGGGCCTGAAAAAGATTACAGCCCCGAAATAACCAACAACGATGAAGTGATTGGCGGTTTTGCCCGGCTGGCCACTTTGCTTAAAGATGAAAAAGCCAAAAACCCCAACGGAACACTGGTTTTGGATGCCGGTGATTTTTTGATGGGAACGCTTTTTAATGTGAACGAACCTTATACCGGATTTCAACTGGCTATGATGAAAAAAATGGGATTTCAATATACTACTATTGGGAACCATGAATTTGATTACGGCCCCAACAAACTGGCCGATGTAATTAATGAAGCCAAAAAACACGGCGGTATTCCGCAGATTATTTCATCTAACCTGGTTCCTGATCCGAATTCTCCAAAAGATGATAAGCTGGCCAAACTGTTCGAAGACAAAACAATTTTACCCTACGAAATCATTGATGTTGAAGGCGTAAAAATCGGAATGTTTGGCATTTTGGGTGTTGATGCAGCAGAAGATGCTCCGCTAAAAACACCGGTACAAGTGGAAAACCAGATTAAAACTGCCAAAGCCATGGTTCAATTGCTGAGAAAAGAAAAACATGTGGATATGGTTATTATGTTATCGCACAGCGGCGAATATCCCGACGGAAAAGGCGGTTTTGAAGGAGAAGATGTAAAACTTGCTAAAAAAGTTAAAGGCATCGACATCATCATCAGCGGTCATACCCACGTTGTGGTTCCCCAGCCTTACAAAGTAAAGAATACGCTGATTGTACAAACCGGTGCTTACCTGCACTATTTGGGCAAGCTGGATCTGGATGTGAAGAACGGAAAAATTGCCGACTTCAAGTACAAACTCATTCCCATTGATGATAAAATTATGGGCAACCAGGAACTAACTGATGAAATTAACCAGTATGAAAAAGTTATTTCAAAAAAATACCTGCAACCCTACGGATTGAACTGGGGCGAGCCCGTGGCAGAAACATCTTTCAACCTGATGAAACGCAACAAAAAAGGCTATCAGTTTACCAATCTTGGACCGTTTATTGACCATGCCATCCGCACTTATGTGGATGAAGATGGCGGAGGAACTGATGTTACTCTGCTGGCATCAGGAACGGTTCGAGACAATATTCTGAAAGGCAAAACAGGAGTGATTACTCCTCCGGATGTATTCCGTGTGATGTCGCTGGGAATGGCTAACGATACGTTACCGGGTTACCCGCTGGCCAGGATTTACCTTACCGGACATGAGCTGAAAGGCCTGATGAATGTTTTATTGCTTTCGAATACCGACGACGGTTATGTTTTTATTTCGGGTATGAAAGCATATTACAATCCCAAAAAACTTATGCTGACCCGAATAAAAAGAATTGATGTGGATGGCAAACAAATCAATACTTCAAAAAAGGACAAAAAGCTCTACAGTGTAACGGCCAACACCTATTTGCTCAGCTTTATCGGAAGAGTGAAAAAACTGAGCCACGGACTGGTAAATGTTGTTCCCAAAAACAAAGACGGACAGCCCATAAAAGACATCAATAATGCCCTGATTGACTTCGACAAAAACAAGCCGGGTATCCAGGAAGGCAGCGAATGGCTGGGCGTAATCCGTTACATGCAAAAATTAAAAGACACCAACAGCAACGGTATTCCAGATATTCCATTGAAATACAAACCCGATCATTCCAACCGGATTGTTATTACCAAAAAGAAATAAGAGGTAACAGAAAATAAAAGTCAGAAGTTGGAAGATCGAAGACGGGAGTAAAGCAAGCCATAACCAAACGCTTAAGCCCTCACTTTCCGTCCGGGGAACGTTTAATTAAATGATTAAGCCTCCACTTTTTGTCGGGGA
>JAFGXS010000086.1 GCA_016936505.1 Bacteroidales bacterium
ATAGCGGTATTTCAGTTCGTCCTGAAACAGTTTTACCACACGGTTTTGGGCTATTCG
The DNA here is from genome assembly GCA_016936505.1 of Bacteroidales bacterium. GTDB lineage: Bacteria > Bacteroidota > Bacteroidia > Bacteroidales > F082 > Sulfidibacterium. The sequence continues at coordinate 58 of JAFGXS010000086.1, forward strand.
TTCTATATCGCCGACTTTGCTCATAGGTTTTCCTGTTTTAATGCACTGATTTCTTGCTCAACGTCGGTTTCCTGTTCCAAGAATTCTTCGTTTGTTATTTGTGCATCGTTATTTATAGCTAAGACTTTTCGTAATGCTTCACCAAGTTTTGTTTTTCTCTTCTCGAAAAATGATTTGAAGTTTCTGAATTCTAAACTTTCATTTTCAGGAATATAGTTGGTGATTTTAAAATGTTGTTGTTCCGATGGTTCTTTCTTGCCAAGCCAAGTTTCAAAATCCTCTGCGTTTTTTGATTCGTTCTGACGGCCTTCCATCAACTGCAAATTCGGAATCATATCACGCATTTTCATCCATTCTTCTTGTTCTTCTTCCGAAAGAGCCAAAGTATTGAAAGTATCTCCTGAGAATTTGGATGCAGGATGAATGTGGTCTTGATGAAACTGTACTTCTTTGTATTTCAGGTTTGGGTACAATAACGAAAGGACAAAGAATGATGAAGCTCCCTTTCTGTATGTCAGCAAGTTTTCTAACTCGATATCGGTAACATACAACGTTTTTCGTGAGGGAAGTTCCAGTTTCAGCAATTCATCGAATGAAAATTGGTTGTATTTCAATTTGTATGTGGTTTTGCCCGTGGCATCTTTTGACGCTTCCCTGAAGGAATTTCGCAGAAAAGCAATTAACTGGTCTTGTGAACTTCCATAGATTCCGTTTAATAATGCATGTATCAGGTATTTCTTGATATCAGCCTTTGTTTTGTCATTTACCGCACCCCCTTTGTACAGGTAATAGGCAATAATAATGGTGGCATTTTGCGAAGTTAACAGGCTGTGGCTAAAACCATACTCAACCAGCAAATCTGCGGTTTGCTCAATGGCATGTGCAATTTTTGGCCACTCGTCCCTTATCTTTTCAACATTCTCGGTTTTAAATGAGTTTACTTTATACAAAACAGGTGCATCGGTCAATACCAAGCAACAACGCATTAAAAATTCATTTGAGAAACCAAATCCATCGCCTTTACGGTTAATCTTTTGTAGAAGGTTTTCAATTTCTTCGCGACCATTGTCCCATGTGGCTACAATGGTTGAAAATAATAAGTCGGTTTTGCTAAGTTGCGTACCACCGCTGTTTACCCTGATAAAGATTTTGAGAATGTCCTCTAAATCCTGTTTGTCAATTTCAAAGTAATTGATGAGCTGTTCGGAAGTTATGCGTTTATTTAATGTTTCGAGGGCTTTTTTAATGAGCCTTCTCTTTTCTGAAACTTGTTTTTTCTGAACCTCGGTTGAACATTCGGTTAAAAAAGCATCAATGATAATGTCAAATTCAGGGTCGGCACTCCACGACAGTACATCGCCCACTTTGAACCAATACATGTTTTCTTCAAAAATGGTCTCGGTTCCGTTTTCGTCAATTTGTTTGTTCTTTCTTAAAATCCAGGTCTTGCTTTCCTTTTCGGTTAAAAACCTGAATTCGAAATTTTGCTCCTCGTTTATTTCAATTGCATTGTCTTCGTTTATGTGATAGGGCAACGACAAAAGGTTTAAATACAATTTCGATTTACGATACGCATTTTCGTCAGCCCATCGCATATAAGGTGCTTTTTCGGTATGCGTCCCCTGCAACCCGATATACATGGAGCTTAAGCGTTGTTGACCATCTAAAACGCCAATTATTTCAGGGTTTAAAAAGCTTCCGTCTTTGCGTTTATTATATGGATGGCGTTGGTCGTATTCTTTCAGAAATTCGTAAAAGACATAATTATTGGCCACTTCACGCTCTAAGTTCCAAAACAAAAATGTGCCTATCGGGAAGTTACGCATCAAAGAATCGAACAATAATTCAATTTGTGGTTTGCCCCAAACAAACTTACGTTGTAAGGCAGGCAAATAGACTTTACTACCCTCAATTTCCTTTACAACCTGTAATATGCTTTTACTTTTATATGACATACTAAACGAGCCTTATTTTCCCTGTTAATAAATTTTGCATCATACCCAGTTTTATCTTGCGGTATTTCTCCAGTTTGGTTTCCAATGCCTGTATTTCGTCATCCATATCGGAAAGGATGGTGGCTATTTCGTTTTGTCTTTCAATTTTGGGAAAAGATATATCAACCATTTTTACATGTGATGGTCCAAAATTTAACTGAGCAGAACCTGTTGCCTTTCCACCAATTTGAGACTTAAAAGACTTTGATTTCAAAAAATGGAAAAAGAAATTCTTAGATAATTCTTTTGATATTATTTGAAACCTCATTGTGCTGGTGTTCATACAAAGCGGTAAATGAACGGAATTTGCAATAGTCACTTTTTCACCAAACTTATCAATGGAAACTCCAGAACAAGCGATTAAAATATCTCCATCATCAACTAAGAAATGAGAATACCAACCATTAGCTTCTTTCTCTGAAATATATCTATCAGTTTTTTCTAACAATAATTTTCCATCCTCGATATTTGTACCATTAAGAAGTTTTACACCTGAATATGTAAACTGACTATTTCTAACACCGGGTCCTTCTTGAAACCACACTAATTCTGGTAACTTCTTCACTTCCCAACCCTCTTTCGGTTTTAGCAATTGTTGCATTGCCCCTTGTTTGATGTTGCGTTTTTTGGCAATGAGTTTTTCGAGGCTGTTTATCAGGTCATCGGCATCGCTTAGGGCGGTGGCTATGGCGGTTTGTTCGGCTTTGGTGGGGGGAAGTGGAATTGGAATCGAATAAAAATCACTATGGTTTAAATCTGGAATTGTACTTGTTCCAGCCTTTGCAAGAATTATCTTTTTAGTTTTAGATTGATTTAAATAGTAGACAAGAAAGTTTTTGTCAATTTTTTCTCGATTAAAATTTATTTTAAAAAAGTTGTTATGAAATACACCATCAACACCAGTAACAACAATTCCTGTATTACCTGTTCTTGTCATCAAAACATCATCTTTAGAACAACATACAGAATCTACATAATCATCAATGTACTCAATAGATTTACCGTCATTTAAATATTGAATTGTAATATAAACTTTTGAGTTTTTAGTTGGGAGTGACAATCTTCGGGAAATAGGAATTTGCAAACCTTGGTTAACCCAAGAAACATCTTTGAAAGTTAAATCCCTCCAATCCTCAGGAATAATCCCAACCTCAGTATTTTTATAACCTGTTCTTAATTCCATACAAACCCCATTTTTTGAAGGTGAGCATTTACTTTGGTTTCAAGGTTGGCAACTTCGGTGGTTTGCTGTGGTAATGTTGTTTCGTAGCGTTCTGCCAATTCTTTTATGCGTTGGGTAAGGCGTTGGCTAATGCGTTCCATTTCGGTTTTTACATCACGCTCCAACACGGTCATCCATTTATCATCTACTACCAATTGTTTTATTTCATCAACAGTAAGGGTTTTATAGCGTTCAATTACCTTTTTATCGAGGTCGGCAAGGGCTTCTTTTATCTTTTTGTTTAAAGCTGTTTGGTCGTCAATCAGTTTTAAATAAGCCTTTAACACCTTTATTTCTTCGGTATTTTCAGTTTTTAATTTTGGGGTATCAATGGCTTTTAATCGCTTTTGCACATTTCCTTTGTTTACCTTATCGGGAACATCGGCCAATAAACCTTCTTCGGTATTGTGCTCTTCCTCCAGTTCGGTAATTTCGGTTGCAATGGCTTCTTTGTCGGCTTCAAGAGTCGCAATGTATTGCGCCTCTACGCCGAAATAGCGGTCAATTACCAAGGCTTTAGGCACCAGGTCGCAATCCCATTCGGTTACGGTTTTGGTTTGTTTGGTAATGGTAAGTTCCGCTTTCCAGCCTTCCACAGCAAGGTAGTAGCAATCGTCCTGCATGATATTGTTCCAGTAGTCCATCAGGTGCTGGTACACATCGTATTTGTTCATCAGGGCATGTCCTGTGTAGGTTGCCAGAATATCTTCCGAAATTCTAAAAACAAGTTCTTTTGGTTTAAAACCTTTTTCGAGTGCTTTCAGTATTTGGGTGTTTTTGGTTTTCCATGTTTCAAATACTTCATCCATCTCCTTTGAGAAAGCGTTAAATTCAGGATGGTTGAAAATGGTTTGTTTTACCTCTTCTTTTTCAATTTTTAAATCGCTGTAATTTTCTCTGCCGTTGGCATCAAAAAGCTCGGCTTTTAATGAAGGATAAACATCCCAATATTCCTTTAATGCTTCAATATCAGCATTTGGCATACCACCCAACAAATGGGCTTCAATGTCTTGTATATCTTCGCTTTCCTGACTGTCGATGTATCGGGGAATGTTTAGGTTGTAATCGTTTTTCGGGTCGCTGATTTCTTCCACACTTACCAAACGGCTGTATTTTGGCACATCGGTTTGTTTGGTGAAAACATCCACAATTTTATGAATGTCTTGCTCACGCAAACGGTTTTTGTTTCCGTCTTTAATGAAGCCCTTACTGGCATCGAGCATAAAGATGTGTTTGCGTTCGTCGGTTCCTTCTTTGTCCAATACAATAACACAGGCAGGAATACCTGTTCCAAAAAACAAGTTGGCAGGGAATCCGATAATGCCTTTGATATATCCACGTTGTATTAAGCTTTTTCTGATTTCAGCTTCAGCATTACCACGGAACAAAACTCCGTGAGGCAGAATACATGCCCCTTTACCAGTACTTTTCAGCGATTTAAGAATATGCAGTAAAAAAGCATAATCGCCGTTTTTCTCGGGTGGAGTTTTGTAAATGGCTTTTCCTGTTTTTGCACTTTCTTCTTCGTCCTTTTCAAAACGTGCGTACAGGTCGTTTTGCGGGTCGAAACCATTTACCCAGTTTTTTGATGAAAAAGGCGGATTGGCTACCACATAGTCGAAGGTTCTCAAAAAGCCATCTTTGTCTTTGAAAAACGGGTCGGAAAGGGTGCTTTGTCCACGGTGTATTTCGTGGCCTTCAATTCCGTGCAGAATCATGTTCATCCGAGCCAATGCAGCGGTTGCCACATCTTTTTCTTGTCCGTATATTGAACCTTTGCCATCAGCTTCGTCAATCACTTTTAATAACAGCGAACCTGAACCACAAGTGGGGTCATAAAAAGTTGTAGAGTTTTTGGGTTCTTTTATTTCCAGCACTTTTGCCAAAACACGGCTTACCTCGCTGGGTGTATAGAACTGTCCTTTGCTTTTACCGCTTTCGGTGGCAAAGTTTTTCATCAGGTATTCAAAAGCATCACCCAGAATATCGTCTCCACCTGCACGGTTTTTACTAAAATCGAGGGCAGGTTTTTCAAAAATGGCAATCAGCTTGGTCAGTCGGTCAACCATTTCCTGACCTTTACCGAGTTTCTCGTCATCGTTAAAGTCAGCTACATCAATTACCCCCACAAGGTCGTTTGCTTTTGCTAATGCCCCTATGATGGTGTTCATCTTATCGCCAATCTCTTTGTTGTGTTTCAAAGCTATCATGTCTTTGAAACTACCGTCCTCGGGAATCTCAATCAATCCGTCGGGGTCGTTCTCGTACTTGTCCGAAACGTATTTCACAAACAACAAAGTCAATACATAATCCTTGTACTGGCTTGCATCCATCCCACCCCTCAACTCATCGCAACTTGCCCATATTGAGCTGTATAATTCTGATTTTTTAATTGCCATTAGATTTTCCTGTCTTAATTTATTTTCTACACTATTACCAACATTTGTCCCTGGAAAATAAAGGATTTTGATGCCACTAATTTAGAAAATATTGTTACGTTTTTTATCTAAGTTAAAAGGCTTTTTCATCGTTTTATTAACTCCATCTCAAAATTGGCTTCTACACCTCTATAAGCAGAGGATATAATATTTAACAAAGGAATTGCATACTACGCAAAAGAAAATAGCAATAGATTACATAAAAATCTTTACTCTTTGTATTATATTTTCCCATCAATCAACTGTTCCACTTCCTCTTTCCTGTCCAGGTTCTTCCTACACTGGGCAAGCATTTGCTTGTGCCTTTACCTCCTCACTTATCTGCGTTTCAGCCCGGCTGCAAGTGAAACGCGGATAGATTTTAGAAAAATAGTTGTAATGTTTTATACAGGCATTGAAAAGCTGGTTAAAAAGGTATGCGTTCGGACACGTGCCCCAGTACAGAATGATGTCTTTTATTGGTTTTTAATTCATTATAACGTACCTTTACACTTTAAAAGCCGGCTGAGTGAAAGGGTAGGTTTCGAGCCCCCTGGTTCCTGCCGGTTTTTTCTTAAGCCAATAGATTATCCACTTCTTCTTTTCTGTACAAATACTTGTTGCCCACCATTTTTCCGTTCAGTCGCCCATCCCGGCGGTAGGAGTAGAGCGTGCGTCGGCTGATTTTCAGGAGTTGCATCACTTCGGTACCATCCAGAAGTTGGGGTACCGTATAGTTTTTTCGTTGTTGCATGAATAGTTCCATCACTGTCTTCAGTTCATTAAATTTCTGCTCCATGGTGCTGACAGAGCGGTACAATTTTCTAACATTGATAGGTTCTTGTTTTTGGTCGCTATGTTGCAAATATTCTTCCAATTTTCAATACGTTAGGCTTGTTTTTGTACAAGTTCAGTTCCAAAATATTTATTCTTAAGCGGTTGTTAAAAACTTGTTAGGTTTATAAGGAAAATGTGAAAAACTTTTCTGTTGTTGACGGTTAAATGGGTACGAATTGTCATGAAATGGGTTTTAAGCGGTTGTTTGTATAAAAATAAATTATATAAAGTACTGACATTATGTCTGTTACGACATTTTATTACTTATTTTGACAGGTTCCCAACCCCCCCCCGTTCAGGGGCTTGCATTTGCCTGTGCCTTTCCCCGGCACCTGGCCCTTATCAACCTAGTCCTTCGTCCAGCAGTTGTTCCACATCCGCCTTCCTGAACAAAAGTTTTCCCCCAAACTTAGATCCTTTGATACGCCCTTGTTTTCTGTAGGAATACAGGGTGCGGCTGCACATTTTCAGCAGATCGGTTACCTCCTCAGTAGTCAGGTACCCAACAGAATGTCCGTCGGTTTGTATTTTTGATTTCAGTTCCTTTATTGCGGCCTCCAGAGTTGCTATTTTTTGGTCCTGTTTTTCAATTTGGTGTTCCATAAAAGAAATCTTCACGGCCAACTCCTTTTTGCTTGGGGAGTGGTGCGAAAAGTCATTCATGTTATGGTTCAACCAATCGGACATGTGTTATTTAATTTTCAGGCGATAAACTTACAATCCAGCACGTTTTTTTCAAAGGACAAAACTGTCGGGCACTTCTTGGTTCTGATAAATATCTGATAATAAGGTTGATACTATTGTCTTGTGCCATGGAATAAAAAAATCGTGTTTTTTTATTCATGTCCAATTCATTAAAAGGCTCTTTTCTTTTCCTGGTTGTTGTGTGTTTATTTTTCATATTTACCGATATTAAAATGGTCAATTCCTTTAAATCATCAATGAGAATACAAAGAAAACACCTCTGAATATCTTACTTAGCGCTTTTTTAACTCTTTGTGACTTTTCTGCACTTTTCTTTAGTCTTCTTCACTTTTCTGTAGTTTATTATAAGTTTATTTCTTTCAATCTTTTTGATTTTAAAAAACAAAGTACGTTCCGAATGCCCAAAAAGAAAAGGACAAAACCACACATCGTGTAAAAAATGTAAAATACAATATAACAGTGTTTTATGAAAATTTCAAAAGAACGGTATTCCGATAAGTTTTTCGTTTTGTTTGTTTTTTCCCATTCGCTTACCAACACCAAACTCTTGAAAATACTCTGGTTAGTACTTCTTATCAGTCACAAAATCATTGATTGACAATTGGTTCATGCAGTAGGATAAATTGACGGTTTAACTGGGAAAATATTTTTTTCCCTGAATGTCCGCAATTGTCCGCCAATGCCCGTAAATGGCCAAAATAGGGGGCCAATCTGACCCAATTTTGTAAAGTGACACCAAGTGACAGAAAGTGAAAAAAGGAGCATTTATCTGACCCGGTTTTTTCTGTTCGGTTTGCTGAACCGGGATTAGAATTGAACTAATTATTATAGTTTAACCCTGAGTTCCGGTTTACCGGAACGTGAGGGTCTTTCGTTTCGGTTGTTTCTTGTTACCGTGTCACTCAGTCACTTCGTCACTTGTCATCGGTTTGTTCCCGTAATGTACTTTAAGATGCTCACGGCCTCCCGTGAATCGGGATCAGAATTGAACGATGGTAAGAGAACCCTCCCACATGCCACTCACATACCTCCGACCGATGTCCGACAAAACCCCCACCTCCGTCGGACCTTTGTCGGACTGTTGTCGGACCCTTGTCGGAGGCGGGCAGTATATGTGGCTTATTTTCAGGCATATATCCATTTTAAAACGAGTATATATATGTTAATCAACGGGTTATGCCGTAGGCAGGCCATTGATTTTTGATTCTTTTCAACCAGAAACGTCACGATACATTCTTTTCCATGCCTTACCATGACATGATCTGAAAAACCGACCGGTTAGATGATGTGATTTTTTTGGCATCCTGCCTCAAAAAGTAAGGCCGGAAACCCCGGTATCTGATTATTGGGGTGTTTTGGGTTGTCAGTTCTGCCGCCCTGACAGGTTCGGTTTGCCGGCAGGTTCCCATGGTTTCCGGTTGGTGTCAGTGTCGGTTTGTCAGGTAGTGGGAAACCACAGGAAACGGTCGGCAAATTTGTTGAAAAACAACGTGATAGCTCAAAAATTGCAGGTAAAACAACAGTAATAACCGCGGCGAAAGTCGCACAAAAATTAATTATATGTTTTATTTAAATTATTTAAAAAATGGGTAAAGGTAAACAAGGAATCTACGGTGCTTACAACGGAAGAGTAGGCAACGTAGTGGGTTCTGTGCGAAACGGGACTCAGGTATTAAGTATCAGACCGGCATCTATGCGCAATCCGCGTACCGATGCTCAACAGAACACCCGCATGCGTTTTGCTATGCTGGGTAAGTTTCTGTCTTCTCAACGATCTGCCGTGAAGGTAGGATTCGAGTCTTTAGCTGTCGATAATGTATCGGCTGTAAACGCTGCCATGCAGGCGAATTTTCACACGGCGTTCACAGGTGATTATCCTGACCTGGCGCTTGATTTTAGTAAGGTTCGCCTTTCCAGCGGGGACCTGTTGATTCCCGAGGGAATGACCGTTACCGGTGAAGCGGGGGCAGCGATCAGCCTCGCTTGGAACGACAACAGTGCACTGACCCAGGGCAATGCTCAGGACAACCTGATTATCGGGTTGTACAATGAGGAGCTGAAGCGCGGTCAGGTGTTGTTTGGTAAGTTCCGGCGCAGTGATGTTTCCGGGACCGTCCAGTTGCCCGTTTCATGGGCAGGTCAAACCCTGCATGTACTGGCATTTTGCAGTTGGGGTGCCGATCCGTCTGACGTAGCCGAAGGGTACAACGTATCGGATACGGTGTATGCGGGCAGTGTTACGCTGTTGCCTTAGTTTTTTTTTGTGGAAAGAGGTCGTCGTGAGGCGGCCTTTTTCTGTTTGTGAAAAATGAAGAAAGTTGCAGGTTATGATTTATAGGTTGTAAGTCGGATTTGTTGATGCCTGTATTTAGTTGACCGTTTTCACTCACTTATAACAATAGGTTCTAATGTTGTTTTTTTATACAAGCAGTTAGCCTC
>JAFGXS010000087.1 GCA_016936505.1 Bacteroidales bacterium
CCATAATCGGGTTTGAAAGGATGAAACCGACTGCCATCGAGCAACCGGGCCAATATTTCATGCACATCGGGCCAAGGCATTTGATCATCGGGTATCAAGGCGTGTATCTGCGATGGATCGTGCAGGGGCACATCGCCCTGCAACCATTTGGGCCGATGGCCTGGAATGGACTCCATAATGTTGCGGCACAAATGAATGGCATGCACATCGTTATCGGCCAGATGATCGGCCACGCCCGAAATGGTGGTGTGCACCCGGCCGCCCCCCAACTCCTCGGCGGTGACCTCCTCCCCCGTGGCAGCCTTCACCAAGGGAGGCCCTGCCAAGAAGATGGTTCCCTGGTTGCCAACAATGATGGTTTCGTCGCTCATGGCCGGAATGTAGGCACCTCCTGCCGTGCACGACCCCATGACCATGGCGATTTGAGCAATCCCCTTGGCCGAAAGGCGCGCCTGGTTGTAGAATATGCGGCCAAAATGATCGCGATCGGGAAAGACACGCGACTGCTCGGGCAGAAAGGCACCCCCCGAATCGACCATATAAATGCAGGTCAAATTGAGCTCAGAGGCAATCTCCTGTGCCCGAAGATGTTTCTTCACCGTTTCATGGGTGTAAGTGCCACCCTTCACCGTGGCATCGTTGGCCACCACCATCACCGCCTTGCCATGGATGGTTCCGATGCCGGTGATGATGCCGGCACTGGGGAAGCTCTGGTTGTATTGATCCCAGGCCGCCAGAGCCGACAACTCCAGGAAGGGGGTGTCACGGTCGAGCAATAACTCGATGCGTTGCCGGGCAGTCAACTTACCCCGGGCGGTATGCCTGGCCACAGCCGCAGCGCCACCCCCATCTGCCACTTGCTTCAAGCGTTGGTGCAGCAGCTCCAGCCGCTGCAACGACAATTCACGGTGGGTGGTATAAGGAGTCGATCCAAGGTCGATGGACGTTTTGATGCTGAACATGATGGCCTTTTCCTGAATAACCCCTAAAAGCTATCTTTGTTCAAACAGGGAACCGGTCAACATCAAAAAAGGGGTCAACATCTGCCGGAATGACAGACGGACAGAGCTCAAAAACTGATCTGTCAGGATTCAAAATGGGGGGTCAGCTTAGGACGGAATATCCAAATGAGGGCTATGTGTTGGGCGCTGGCATTATTGTTTTGTTTCAAGTTTGACAATAGTATAAATAGAAACACAAAGTTTCTCTAAAAATTCTATAGCAAATAACGTTGATTGTCTATCCCTTATTCGTTTACTTTGTGTTAAATAATCAAAATCTGCTTCATGCGCAATTTTGTGTCTTTGCCAAACAATATTTGCTAATTCTCTTTTTACATCATCACCCTTCATAGCTAACTCAGTTCCTACTTTCGTCCAAAGATTTCTAATTCCTAAAAGAAGCATTGCAGATTCAATTTGTTTTGGGTCTTGATATGGATTTTTTGAATTATACTTTCTAATGAAATTACCCAAACAAAACAATTTTTCATCTGAAGTAGCAGCAGCGGAAATCTGAACTAAAGTTTGCATATCTATTTGAAATTCTTTAAAAGGCTTGGCAAAATCAGCTGGAATCTGAATATTACCTTTAAATGTCTGTATTAAACAGATATGTATAATATCACTAATAAAATTATCAAGTGCGCTAACGGATAATACAATTTCAGTTCTTAAAAGCTCTGATAGATCAAGAGTTTTAACTTCGTTTTGCATTAAAAATTGATAAATTACATCAATTTGCCTTACACTTGATATATTTAATTTAAAAGTATCAATTGCTTGTTGCATCAGTTGTACGTATTATTATTTCATTTGCAAAGTAGTCATACAAATCTTTGAACCAATCTCGTGTCAACCGTTGATTATCTTCTCGCACATCATAATTTGTAACGTCATATAAAGGAATCCCTTTTTGTTGAGAAATAACATTTAATTTATTATAATCTGAAAACTCGGCTAAACAATATTTACTTTGTGTTGATCTTAATTGTCTTGGATATTGTTTGTATAATCTTTCATCTATAAGCATACCAGCCGCCCTCAAATTAGGTACAAAAATATCATCTATAGCTTTACCAATTCTATCCATCATTTGTCTTTGATTCTCTTGAGGTCTGCCACCTCCCTGTAAATTGAATTTATTACATGTGAAACCTAAAAATTTGGGAGTATTTAATGGCAAAGGATAAAACGACTCTTTAAAAACTTCTCTAGCTTTTTTAGCCCACATTTCCCATTCTGGTAATTTTGATGCAAGAGAACGAATTGATTGAACAGAAAAATAATCTGTAGAGGTAGGAATTATAAAATAATCACTAGTAATTAATAAATCTTGATTAACGGCGCTAAGACTTGGGTTTAAATCTATTAAAACATATTCAGCATTATACTTCTCTGCTGTCTTCTGTATAAGGTAATCAAATGAACCTGGCAGGTTTTGCATTGAAGTTAAAAAACTACTCAAATTAAAAGACATACTTAGTTGTGTATCACTTCCAGATAAATCCAAACTACCTGGCATTACAAAAAGATTTGAAATTTTTGTTGAAATACAATCACCAGCAGAAATTAGGACGGGCTGAGAATCAAATGCCGGTGCCAAATAACTCTTGATATTATTTTTAGGATTATTTTCATAATGAGTTTCGTAGCCAATCTCTCCAAGTATTTGCAATGTCAAATTACACTGAGTATCAGCATCAATCAGTAAAACAGTCTTTCCTTTTTGAGCTAATCGAGCGCCTAAATTAAAAAGGCTTGTAGTTTTTCCAACACCACCTTTGTGGTTAAAAAAAGTAATTTTCTTCATTATATTTTTATTTTTGTGAATCATATTAGTTAGCAAAGTCGATTCTAATGCTTGCGCCCAACGTTTAATGGTATGGTGTCGTTCGGGAGTTCAAAGCTACGTTCCTACCAGTTTACACCTACTTTTCTACAAGCTACAAACCATCGCAAACCGCTAAAACCCGCATGCATTATACCATGTGTTATGTGCGTTTTTTAATAATTCCAATTCTGAACTTTGTAAATATTTTTATTCCCTTCTGAAGTTACTTCGGTTTGAAAACTCGGATAATTATCGGATTTTTTTAGATTATTTTCCCATTGAAGAGGAACCCAGTTACTAAGATTATCTGCACCGTTTTTTGATTGTGGTTTAGCATGGTCAACATCCCAACCATAAGTAGAATCATGGTTACCATATTGATTTCTATTAATCCAAGCTCCTGCATAATCTTTTCTCCATTCGTCTTTTGAATCTTGATTCACGATTTTAGCTTTTTCCCAAACTTCATTTAGTTGTTTTTCTGAATAATCACTCATAATGTTTCTATTTATAAAATTTCTATTATGCGCAAATCCAAGTTCCATCAGGATTTTGTTTTGCTCCTGTGAATGCTCCTCCAACAACCCAAGTTCCATTAGGATTCTGTTTTGCCCCTGTAAATCCTCCTCCGCAAACCCAAGTCCCATTTGGATTTTGCTTTGCTCCAGTAAATGCACCTCCTACAACCCAAGTTCCATCAGGATTCTGTTTCGCACCTGTAAATGCACCACCACACACCCAAGTTCCGTTTGGGTTTTGTTTTGCTCCTGTAAATGCACCTCCGCAAATCCATGTTCTATCGGGATTTTGTTTCGCCCCTGAAAATCCATTGTATTGTTTAACTGATTCCATATTAATATTTTAATAGTTAAATGATTTATAGTTAGTCTAGTCCTTTTGCTTTAATTGCCCATAACTTGTCGATAAAAACACATTCCGTTATTGATTACTGAATTTGTCATAACATGACACACTCAGCCTTGAACGCCTAAACAAAAATAATAAAACAATAATATGTTTGGCTATTTTTAAAAACAAATTGGTCACAGATATTCAGTGGCCTAAAAGAGCTGGTCTATTCCTAATGCCTCCCAAGGCTAAGCCCCAAGCCACCCAACAGATATAAAAGGGATAGTCCGTTGGTTTGGGGCTATTGGTAAGCACTGCAATAACATCAACCACTGAGCAATACCATTCTTTTCCAATCGTTCACCTCTATCTTACCCTTAAATTACCTCCTTCCTTTTCGGAAGATTCCTCTCTCCACTGCGCTGCGTCCGGAGTGGCAACCCAAAAATTTGGGCATAAGATGTTGATGACAGGGAGAATGTAAATCTGTCATTGGAACCAACGGGAGGAATCTCTTTTACAAGATGCCCCTCCTACTCCCGAAAATACTAAACCTCAAGACTTTAAGACTCTTTAACTTTGTGACTCTTTTAATACGACCGGAGGTCGTCATGTGATTAACCGCGGATGGAATCCGCGGGTTCCAGAGACCAACAGCCTCACAACCCCGAAGCGGGTTGAACTGGAAATAGTGACAATAAAAAACGCATAAGCCAGACAATATATGCGCACCCCTCAACATCAACACATTCAACGCCTTCGGCGTTGTGGAATCATGCAAACCTA
>JAFGXS010000088.1 GCA_016936505.1 Bacteroidales bacterium
AAAGGATAAAGGGTAAAGGGTAAAGGGTAAAGTTCAAAATGGGTCAGTCAATATATAGTTCGATGTAGTTGCAGATAGTTCAAGGTTGATGCCACCGAATCATTATTCACAGCGTTAGCTCGCCCCGTTTCGGATTTGGGGGTGCGAAGAAAAAAAATTCAAGAGGTTCAATAATTGTTCAAAGACGGTTCTTCCATCTTGTTCAAGGCTTAAGTAGCAGATTCACAAATCACTAAAACCATCCGTGCCTATCGCGATACCGATTTATCAGGAAAAGAGATCTCTTTATGAAAAAAGATTGATTTTCAATACAGATTGCTTTGTCGTCCCGAATATCGGGACTCCGCGCAATGACGAAAAGGGAAATTCCATTTTGTTCAGAACCGAATAACGATTCACGATTACCAAATAACGAAAGACAGCGGCGATTCTGAGGAGTGCAGCGAAGTGAGAATCTTATCCTTGTTATACGGACCAACCAATACGAAAGACTCTCGTGCTGACAAAATCATTAATTTCGCGGTGAAAATGAATACTTATTTATGTCTTCCTTTCTCAGCAAAAACTGGTTTATTCTTGTACTGGGGCTTATCACCGTAGTGGCTTTTAATTCGCTGATGTATAATTTTATAGCTTATCACAGGGTAACAAATGATTTGAAGCAAACCCCTTGTAATCAAACAGGACTTTTACTGGGCACCTCCAGGCTGATGAACAATGGCGATACCAACTTGTTTTTTACAACCCGATGCAAGGCTGCTTACAGATTATGGAAAAACGGGAAAATAAAAAGGTTGGTAATCAGTGGCGACAGTACCAATGCCCAATATGACGAAGTACAATGGATGCGGGAAGGATTAACCAGGATGGGGATGCCTGATTCGGTACTAATATTGGATAAGCATGGGTATAATACTATGGCCTCATTACGATTCTGTAAGGATAGCCTGCAAACAAAAAAGCTGACTCTTATCAGTCAGCAGTTTCATAATGTAAGGGCCATCGTTCTGGCTCAAAGAATGGGTATGGATGCCATAGGTTATAATGCAACTCCTGTTACCACATGGTACGGTTGGAAAACCATAGTCAGGGAATTTGGGGCAAGGATAAAATCTACATTACTGATACTCTTTGAAAGGAACAACTAAACTGAAATGCATATAAAGATTCTCATCCAGATTTAGTGATACTTCAATCCAAAAACTCATTTTTCTCCAGTGCTATGGATGAAATGTGTTTTTCAGATAAAGGATTCTCCCATACCCCATTGGTATTAAGCTGATTTAAGTTTTTATATACAACAAAATAATCTGATGGTGACCTTGAAATATAACCATCCATTCTTTCATATCTTTTCTTCGGACTTATTTTGTATCCGCAGTACATATTGGCCAAAATTGCTATTTCATCATAGCCGACAAGCGCTCTTGCTGAAGTGGACCCAGACATTCTTCCGTTCATTTCATAAGCAACATAACCTTTTACTGTTTTCTTCAGTTGTAAGTTGAACATTCCCCGCCAACCTATATTTGAAATAGCATTAGCAAATTTTTCAGCAACATTTTTCAATTCACTATCATCAATGTACATAGATGATTCACATTTTCCCATAACCATATCTGTAATTGATGTAAATATTTCAGCAACAGATCCATTGGGTAAAATACATGTTTGTGCCGTATATTCCTCATGATCCGGTATGTAGGCAAACAAGGGAACCCCCATTTTTATCTGCGATTGAAAATCTACTATATATTTTTCAATATCTTCAGTGTAAACCAATAACTCTTGTAAAATATATTCCTTTCCATGACTATCTTTCCATAATTCTGTTAGTTGGTTCCTGTTTACGACAAATTTAACACCCAGTGAGGCATAACCTTTTCTTGGTTTGGCTATCAAGGGATAAGCCACCTTGTCAGCCCACTGGACTACATCTTGTATTTTTGAGCCTTCCAAAACAAAAGTATCAGCGAAAGGCAAACCATACTCCAACGAAAAATGATAACTCAATGCTTTATCGTTAATTATGGATGCTGCTTTAATGGAACCAACCGGAATTATATCTGATAAATGGGGATACTTGTCTAATAATCCAGACAGAAAAAATACATCATGATCACCACCGGGGAGAATTATGTCAGGTTTTTCAAGAGCAATTATCTTTAATAAGAAGTTTTCAAAATCCACAGAATCAATACGAGGTGAAATATAAACTTTATCACATCTGTATATTCTCGAACTCCTATAATTGGCATCTAATCCCGTAATCAGGATTTTGTCTCTTCTTCCCTCCAACGAATCCAATACATTCTGGCTAACTAAACTACCGGCACTGAGTTGTAATATATGAAACATACTAAAAAACCTATAATTATTTTTAATCAACCTTTCTGTCTGTATTATCAATGAGCATATTCTTTTTCTTTCGGTTTTTCAACACAAAAAGTTCTAACCAAAACACCCACATCAGGAAAATCATGAAATAGAAAAATGTTTTGAAAATATAGTTGTGAAGGAAATGAAAATGTGCCGAATAGGAAACCATGGATAAAGATAGTCCCACAATACGAAATACATTAATCCATTCAATAATGATTAACCCCAAAGGGATATACCAAAGCTTATGCTTCCACGGTCCCGGGAACAACAACATCAGGAAAAGCCAGTGCATCCATTGCTTTAAACTGGTACAACCCGGTTCTACCGACACATAAGCTACCTGATTATGAATGGTTTTTATATGAATGGTCTGATCAGAGAGCGTAGTATAGAAATCAAGGTGAAATATATGGTTCAGTACCCATACACTTTGGTCAAACAACAACAAAGAAGCCCTGTTAAACAACTGATTCACCTGTTCTTTCAGAGGGAAAAAGTGCAATTGCTCAGCCCATAACAGGTACAAAAAATGAAAACCGAACAACAGTAAGGCAAACAAGCCTACATATCGCAATGAAAAAATAAATTCACCGAGCTGTTTCTTTACCTGTTTTTTATCCATGTGATTATACTTCTATAAAACGATATTCAGGAAAAAAGGCTCCGGTGCTTTTGTCTTTTACACCATTATACTCCAGTAAACGGCTATACACTTCCCTATGATGAATAAGACGCAAAGTATTAAATTTATGGGTTTGCTTCCCAAAGCCGGATTTAAAACGAAATAATCCGTCAGTTGTACTTGAGCCGTAACCTCCGCCCAGATGCAACGTATAAGCTCCCTGTAGCTTGCATTGTTCTATAGCCGCATCCATCATCAATTTGGAAGGCCCCCATTTTATATGCGTATCTGAAGACCCTCCCAAATGAAACTGGGCTATTCCATTCACATGAGTAAACAATCCGCCGGAAGCCGGTTTGTTTTTTTCATCAAAAACCATCACAAGAATCAGGTTTTCTTCCATTCGTTTCTGCAAGCCTGTGAAGTAGTCTTCAGGAAAAAAATACCCTTTCCGGGCTTGTTTTCGTTTCATGGTTTGATAATACAACTCCATAAAACTACTGAGTTGATCCCAGCTATTAACCTGAACCCGATAACCTTCTCTTAAAATCCGTTTGATATTGCGTTTGTGATTCTGGGCATAAGCCTTTCTGATTTCGGCCATTGTTAACATGAGGTTTACCGAGAGCGTTGTCCCATGAGTATGACGTGTACTATTCTGGATTCCGGTCAAAGGGAAAACATTGTACAACGGATGCAACCGGATAAACGAACTGACATAACCTTCCTGAGAGGCCTGATCACTAAACTTTTGCAATGCCTCATTAATAAATATTGCCTGAGTTCCTTCTTTATACAAAATACCCGGGTAACCATAAGGGCTAATCAGATCCCTTTCCCCTGTTCCTGTAATAGTTCTTCCTAAAAGAGGAATTAAAAACTGATGTTCCCCGATTACTTCGAACCATGCCATAGGTTCCGCGTTCATCCTCATGGCTTCCAGCCGTACATATTCGGGACTGTGGTAGATATCGCAATGCCTGCCTTCCATTGTCTGAAGCCATCTTTTATCATCCGGGGTTATGAAGGGCATGAATAGTTAGTAGTTAATGGTTATTGGAATTTGACAGTTGGCTATTAGCAATGAGCGGAGATGCTAATGAAAAGTGAAAAATGAAGAATGAAAAACTGCTTTTAGCTATTTGTGGTTAGCTTTGGCATGGGCCTAAAGCACAGAGCGAAGAGCCAAGGGCTCAGAGAATAAATAAATAAAAGTTGTAAGTTATGAGTTATAGGTTGTAAGTTGTTGATGCCTGTATTTAGTTGACCGTTTTCACTCACTTATAACAATAGGTTCTAATGTTGTTTTTTTATACAAGCAGTTAG
>JAFGXS010000089.1 GCA_016936505.1 Bacteroidales bacterium
GACAAAAAGTGAGGCTTGGGTGAGTCCCCCATACTTCCCCAGACAAAAAGTGGAGCTTGGGTGAGTCCCCCATGCTTCCCCGGACAAAAAGTGGAGCTTGGGTGAGTCCCCCATGCTTCCCGGAAGAAAAACAGCCGGGTACACCGGATAGAATTTTGATTGAAAGCCAACTTTTGTTTTAACCAGTTAGAAACCCTGCACCTTTTTTTAAAACCAATGTAAGGTTCTGACACAAAACTAATACCTATGATTCAAAATTTAATTAGCAATTGCCGTACTACTGAAGTCGACGCTGTTGCGCAAAACATTACCGGTGCGTACAAAGGCACCACATTGAGTACTGACCCCTACCTTTCGGGGCTGATGACCGGCCTGGAAACTGAAGGGGGGTCGTTAACGGCTGCCATCAAAAGGATGAAAGCCGAGTCGGAACTCGAAGCAAAAGATGAATTGCGCGATGAGGCATTCCGCAGCCTGTATTACCTGATACAGGGAATGGCACACCACCCCGATGCCACAGTTAAAGCGGCTGCAGAAAAAATATTTGCCGTACTCGATCACTATGGGCTGACGATTACCGACCAGAGTTATGCTTCCGAATCGTCGCTGGTGAGCTCCCTGCTGAACGACCTGGCACAGCCTGAGCTTCAGGAAGCGATTGCTGCCCTATCGGGATGTGCTGAAATCATTGCCCAACTCAAAACTGCTGAAGACAATTTTGAAGCTGCCCGCATTGCTTTTGATGAAGAAAAAGCACAGGAAAGTACCCGGGAAAATGCCACGACTATTAAAAAAAGGGTGGTCAGCCTGATCAACGACAAACTGGTGGTGTACCTGTTGGCCATGGCACAGGTTGACGCTGAAACCTATGATCTTTTTGCCCGCACCGTGGGCCAGATTATTGCCGACAACAATGAGGTAGTGAAAAAACGCCGGAAAAAACCCGCACCGGCTGAATAATATTTGCAGGTTGTCTAATTTTTGAGTTAAGGGTGTTGTCTTGTATTAGATGGCACCCTTGCTTATTTGTCATCCAGTACACTTCATATTTGTCATTCTGATCGGAACGCAGTGGGGAGAAGAATCTCTGCATCGAAAAGAGAGATACTTCGCCAGCGCTCAGCATGACAAACACTTCTTGCCTGTCATACTGAATGGAGCACAGCGGAATGAAGGATCTCTTTTCACACGAAGATTCTTCACTTCGTTCAGAATGACAACCAAAACCACCGATTCACCATTCACTAATCACGATTCACGAAGATCATTCAGACTTTCGTCGCGGTCGAATACCCTTTTGGCATAGGAACAAACCGGAACAATTTTCAGGTTGTTTTCCCGCGCATACTCCACAACTTTCATCACCAGTTGTTTGGCATAGCCTTTCCCTCCGAATTGTTGATCCACACCGGTATGATCCAGAACAATCTTATTTTCACCGTCGGAGTAAAAAGTCACTTCCCCGGCCTGAGTATTGTCTTCATAAAGGACAAAACGTCCCTTATTTCCTTTGTCTTCAAGTTTAATCGTAATCATAGCCTTGTAGTTTGAACACAAATATATCGATAAAAGGAGATATTTAACAAATTCAAGCTTATTCTAAGCTCTTTTACTCTCAAAACAGAACACTTCAGACACTCAATCTCCAAACTGTTTTTGTACTTTTGCATGACAAATTTCAAACCCATGAGCAACGAGCAAAAGCGAACAGCCATCATCGGTGCCGGACTTTCCGGACTGGTCACAGCTTTCTATCTGCATAAAAATAACATACCGTTTCATATTTATGAAAAGTCCGATCACATCGGCGGTGTAATTCACTCTGTGAAAGAAGGAGAATTTATTTATGAAACCGGTCCTAACAGCGGTACACTGTCTCACCCCGAAGCTGCCGAACTTTTTGAAGATCTGAACCTGAAACCTGAAATAGCCAACACCGCATCGGCAAAAAGGTTAATCTGGAAAAAAGGCCGCTGGTATGCTTTACCTTCCGGACCGCTCAGCGGGATCAGCACTCCTTTGTTCACCTTTGGAGATAAGCTGAGATTACTGGGTGAACCCTTCCGCAAAAAAGGCAACGATCCCGACGAAAGCCTTGCCGATCTGGTAAAACGCAGAATGGGCAAAAGCTTTTTAAATTACGCTGTTGACCCGTTTATTTTGGGTATTTATGCCGGTGATCCGGAATACATCGTTCCAAAATATGCACTTCCCAAGCTATACAACCTTGAACAAGACTATGGGAGTTTTATAGGAGGTTCCATAAAAAAACGAAAAGAAGAAAAAGATCCCAGGGATGAAAAGGCTACACGCGACATTTTCTCGGTAGAAGGAGGGCTTGAAAAACTGGTAAACGCCCTGGTTGAAGCCATCGGAAAAGAAAACATCACCACACAATGTGGGTCGTTGGAAGTGCAAAAAATTAAAGATCAATACCAGATAAACGGCAAAGTTTACAGCAATGTGGTGAGCACAATAACGGCTCAGCAACTGCCTGACATGTTTCCGTTTGTTGATGAAAGTCGGTTCTCAGCCATCACTCGTTTAAAATATGCCCGGGTAACCGAAGTAGCTTTAGGATTCAAAAAATGGGAAGGAATGCCGTTGGAAGCTTTCGGAGGACTTATCCCGTTTCGCGAAAACAGAAACATACTGGGAATACTGTTTATGTCGTCACTTTTTAAGAACCGTGCTCCTGAAGGCGGTGCGCTGTTGACCACATTTGTGGGCGGCATGCGTAAACCCGAACTCGCTGATCTGAAAGGGAAAGAACTGGAAGATTTGGTTGCCAAAGAAATCAAGCTGACTATGGGATTAAAAAATTTCAACCCCGACCTCTTCCGTCCCAAAAGTTACACCCGGGCCATAGCCCAATACGGAGCAGATTCAGGTCCCCGACTGGAAGCCATTCAGGAAATTGAAGAAGCGCATCGCGGAATATTTCTGGCAGGAAGCATGAGAAACGGCATTGGTATGGCCGACAGAATAAAACAAG
This sequence comes from Bacteroidales bacterium, assembly GCA_016936505.1. GTDB lineage: Bacteria > Bacteroidota > Bacteroidia > Bacteroidales > F082 > Sulfidibacterium. The sequence goes on from JAFGXS010000089.1 coordinate 2,996, forward strand.
GACGACTGATTGCAGAACAAATAGCGGCTCTTTAATCTGCTATAACATTTCGGGTAAAAATGCGTTAATTTTATACTTTTGCTTAAACTTTGATCCATGACACTATTGTTTTTCGATTTCGGAACCGGTGAAATTATCCTCATCGTGCTGGCAATTTTTCTGGTATTTGGCCCCAAAAAAATACCTGAACTTGCCCGATCACTCGGAAAAGTAGTTCATGAAATAAAAAAGGCAACAGAAGAAGTTAAAACCGAAATTAATCGTGAAGCCGACAGGCAGGAAAGAGAAGACAAACTAAAAAAATACAAAGAACAGGTCAGTAGTCAGGAAAATAGCACAACAGAACAACAAGAGGGAAAAAAAGACGAGGAGAAGAAACAAACCGACGACTCTACCAACAAATCATAAATTTATGGCGGTAAAACAGCTACAAACAAAACTTGCAATCCCTATTCTTTTATTGCTGTTACTAACAGGACTAACCCCCAGCTCTTCTCAAGCTCAATCTCTTTCTGCCACACGCTCCGCCGACCGTCTTTTTGCTAACCAGCAATACAGTTTGGCGCTGAAAAAATATTATAAGGTTTACAGCAAAATGAAAGGCAACCGCGAAGAACGCAACCGTGTTATAGAACGTTTGGCCGACTGTTACCGACTAACCGAAAATTATCGCCGCGCTATTCCCATGTACGAACATCTGGTTCGTTACGGATGGGTAAAAAAGCATCCGCTGGTTTACCTTCGCCTGGGTGATTTAATGAAAATGTACAGCCGTTTTAACGAATCCGAGAAATACTACAAGCTTTATGAAGAAGCTGTTCCGGATGATCCAAGGGGGAAACTAGGTTTAACATCGCTTTTGTTGGTAAAAGACTGGACTGAACATCCGACTGCATTTCAAATCAGTCATCCAAAAAAAATAGATTCACGGGCTGCTGACTATGCACCGGCATTTTTATCGAATAATTTTAATTCAATTGTCTTTACCTCAACCCGCAAAGAAAGTACCGGCAAAGAGCTGGATGGATGGACCGGCCAGAAGTTCAGCGACCTGTTTACTGCTCAAAAAGACAGAGAAGGAAAATGGAGTACTCCGGTATTACTGGATAAATCAGGCAACATCAACACCAAAAACAATGAGGGTGATCCGTGGGTTAACGATCAGTTCAATCACATGTATTTTACCCGTTGCAAAAAGGTTCCCGACAAAAAAACGGGATGCCAGATTTACGAGTCCAAACGCATTGGTCGCAACTGGAGCAAGGCAAGATTGGTGCGAATTATGGGAGTTGACACGACCCAATCTGTCGGACAACCTACCTTATCTAAAGATGAACTTACCCTCATCTTTGCTTCAGACAAAAAAGGCAGCCTGGGAGGAACCGATCTTTGGATCGCCACCAGAAAGGACAAAAGCTCAGCATTCGGGCATCCTTTTAATCTGGGAAAAACCATCAATACACTCGGCGATGAGTTGTTTCCATTTTTAAGAAACGACACGGTTTTGTACTTTTCCTCAAACGGCCATGGAGGCATGGGCGGGCTTGATATTTTTGTATCCAAATTAAAAGCAAACGGTCAATGGAGCCAACCTGAAAACCTCAGGTACCCTATAAATTCTACATTTGATGATATGAGCTTCATTATTGAACCGAAAAGAAACAAAGGATATTTCAGTTCGAACCGAAATGGAACCATGGGAAAAGAAGATCTTTATTCCTTTGTTATTCCTGAAACAGAGTTTTCACTTTCCGGCACCGTAACCAATGCCAGAACGTTGTTTGGTATGGGCAACATTAAAGTCGAGCTGAAAGGCGAAACTGGCCCTCAATACAGCACCATTACCAATGACAAGGGATATTACTCATTTGGAAACAGTCAGATTAGAAAAAATACAGATTATACACTTTTGATACAAGCCGATGATTATCTGTCGCAAACAAAAGAGTTCAGCACCAAAAAACTGAGTGCCAGCAAAGATTTTACAGAAAATTTCCTAATGGAACCCATTCCGTCTAAACCGGTAGTTTTGCCTGATATTCTTTATGATTTAGGGAAATGGAATTTAAAAGTTCAGTATCAGGACTCATTGCAGGGGCTGGTCAAGATGTTGCGCGATAATCCGGGGTTGGTGGTTGAGCTGGGTTCACATACCGATTCACGCGGTTCTGAAGAAGAAAATGATATTCTCTCTCAACACCGTGCACGCTCGGTAGTGAACTATCTTATCCTTCGCGGTATCAATCCACAAAGACTGGTTGCCAAAGGATATGGAGAACGTGTTCCCAGAACGCTGCAAAAGAACATTACAAAAAACGGTTATACGTTTAAAGATGGAACAACATTAACCGATGCTTACATCAATTCGCTACCCGATAATTCTGACAAAGAAGAAGCCTATGCTTTGAACCGGCGAACAGATTTCAGGATATTACGCCGCGATTTTAAACCTCAGCAGGCTGTGGCAGTTACAGATACCAATTTCAATATTCTACTGACACACGGGGAAAACGAAGTGCCTTTTAGTGCTGATAAGAAAAACGGGCTGTATGTTTCAAGCTGTTTGATTAACGGTTTACAGGAGTCGTTTATGTATGATCCGAACAATAGTGCTCTGATTTCAGTAAATATGACCATCGAGTTATTAAACGAAGGAATCATAAGTAAAGACGATTTTATCGGCAATCCGGAAGAAATCCTGAAAAATAATACCGTGGCTAACAATGCGGTTTTGAACCTGAAAGAAGTAACCATTGGGGGCAAGACAATTAAAAATCTCCAGGTTATTGTAAGTAAAAACCTGTTTTTTGGCATCGTGTTCGGAAAACAGGTTATGAGCAATTTCGGAAAATACGAATTCAATACCCAAAAGCACCTCTTAATCATCAATGGAAAATAATATGACTGATCAGAATTCACGCTACAGCCAAAGAGGTGTTTCCTCGGGAAAAGAAGAAGTACACAACGCCATCAAACATATCGACAAAGGATTGTACCCCAATGCCTTTTGCAAAGTAATTCCCGATCTACTCGGCAATGATGACAACTATTGCAACATCATGCATGCCGATGGTGCAGGAACCAAATCATCACTGGCTTATATGTACTGGAAGGAAACCGGAGACATGAGTGTGTGGGAAGGAATTGCGCAGGATGCCATTGTAATGAACACAGACGATTTACTCTGTGTGGGTGCTACTCAGGACATTTTGCTGTCATCTACCATTGGCAGAAATAAAAACCTGATTCCCGGAGAAGTTGTGGCAGCACTCATCAACGGTACAGAAAAATTTCTGGAAAAAATGAGGTCGCTGGGTATTTCCATGCACCTTACCGGAGGTGAAACAGCAGACGTTGGCGATCTGGTTCGAACCGTTATTGTGGATTCAACTGTTACTGCTCGTTTGAAACGTTCTGACGTTATTGAAAACAATATTCAACCCGGCGATGTAATTGTAGGTTTGGCATCATTTGGGAAAGCCACTTACGAAGATGAATACAACGGAGGTACCGGAAGCAATGGACTGACTTCTGCCCGCCATGATGTACTCCACAAAGTACTGGCTTCCCAATATCCTGAAAGTTATGATCCTTTGGTTCCGAATGAACTGGTTTATTCAGGAAAACTGGGATTAACTGATCCATCTCCTGTAGATGGCATAACAGTCGGCAAACTACTACTCTCCCCCACCCGAACTTACGCACCTGTGGTGAATGATGTTTTCAAAGAAATGAAAAAATACATCCACGGCATGATTCATTGTAGTGGTGGGGCACAGACCAAGGTGTTACATTTTGTGGACAAACTGCACATCATCAAAGACAATTTATTTGACGTTCCGCCTTTGTTCCAAATGATTCAGAAACAATCCGCCACTCCGTGGAAAGAAATGTACCAGGTGTTTAACATGGGACACAGAATGGAATTTTATGTTCCGGAAACAGCAGCACAGACCATTATGGGCATTGCAAAAAATTACAACATCGGCGCACAGGTTGTGGGATATGTTGAAGAAAATTCATCAAAAAAGCTGACCATCCGTTCTGATAAAGGAACTTTTGAATACTAAAACCTTTAAGTTTTCCACAAAAACCGAAACTTTTCCCCATTTTTCAATCATTTCAGACACATTTTATTATACTTGCAGGTTTTTAATCATTTCCTGAAAAATCAAGTTTATGGCAAAAGCTAATGAAGGTTGGGGTTCAAGAATCGGATTAATTCTGGCTATGGCCGGAAACGCTGTTGGATTAGGTAATTTCCTAAGATTTCCTGTTCAGGCGATACAAAATGGAGGAGGAACTTTTATCATACCTTACTTTGTATCGTTTCTACTGATGGGGATCCCACTGCTTTGGATTGAATGGTCGATGGGACGATATGGCGGCGTCAGAGGCTTCCACTCTACCCCGTTTATTTTGGGAAGTATGGGGAAAAAACGCATGTGGAAATATGTTGGAACCTTTGCCATTTTCACTAACCTGGGTATTATTTCCTACTACACTTATATCGAATCCTGGACACTTTCATATACGCTGAAATCTATTTTCCAGAGTTTTCAGGGAATGAATATCCATCAGGTTGAAGGGGTTTTCGATCAATATGCCGGAATTCACGGCAGCCTTACCGATAACAAAATTGACATTAACATTCCAACCTGGGGGCTAGTAGCCTTTTTTGTGACCCTTGCTGTCAATATTTACATTCTTTCCAAAGGATTGAGCAGCGGAATTGAAAAGGTTGCCAAAATTGCAATGCCATTGTTGGTTCTGTTTGGTATTTTCCTGGCAATAAGAGGAATTACTTTAGGCCATACCGGTATGCCCGATTGCAGCACCTGTAATTCTCAAACAGGACTTGATTTTCTCTGGACCCCAGATTTTAGCAGTCTCGCAAACCCAAAAATATGGCTTGCAGCTGCCGGACAAATTTTCTTCACCCTTTCGGTGGGAATGGGAACCATTCATTGTTATGCTGCCTATCTGAAAAAAAATGATGATGTCGCACTTAATGCCATGTCGGCAGGATGGATGAACGAATTTGTGGAAATTGTTTTGGGAGCATCCATAGTTATTCCTATCGCTGTTGGCTACATGGGGCTCGACTGGGTAAAAGAAAACGCAGGATTTATGATGGCTTTTAAAACAATGCCTTACCTTTTTAACCAATGGGGTCCGATTTTAGCCACACTTTCAGGAATAGCATGGTTTGGACTTTTATTCTTTGCTGGTATCACTTCATCACTTGCGATGGGAACACCGTTTATTGGATTCATGGAAGACGAGTTTGGCTGGAGCAGAAAAAAGGGAGCTCTGATGCTGGGTATTTTAATCATGATCCTGGCTCTTCCCACCATCTTCTTCTTCGAATACGGAGTTTTTGACGAGTATGATTACTGGACAGGAACAGTAGCACTTGTAGTATTCGCATTAGCTGAAGTAATTTTGTTTTCCTGGGTATTCGGTTTAAACAAAGGCTGGAAAGAGATTACCAGAGGTGCAGATATTAAAATTCCCGGAATTTATAAGTTTATCATAAAATGGGTAACGCCTATCTTTATACTGATCATCTTTTTAACAGCATTGGTTAAACCTTTACATGGTGAATTACCTGATTGGCAACTGGCCTTCCATCAGTTATTTACTAAGGGAACCTGGCCTTGGGCCGACGACAGCATTATTGCCCAGTTATTCCACCTCAATCAAAAAGTGGTCTGGTTCGATCATGGTGTACCAACAGGAATGTTCTTTAAAGATATGGCACGATTCCTCCTTTTGTTTACATTCCTTGGATTAAGCTACCTTACCCATATCGCATTCAAAAAAAGAAAAACATCCTCTAAAACGCTAGAATCATGAGTACATCAGCATTAATATTAATGGTTTCGGTTCAATCGTTAGTAACTGTAGTAACTGTCTATTTTCTGATGAGGGTTTTGAAAACTCCTCCCAAATCAGAATCAGAAAACACTGAAAACTAGTTTTATTTTAAACCATTATAATGCTCAAGAGTATAAAAAAATGGTTCAAAAATTTCTTTACACTTAACAAAAGTGAGCAAAGGGGTATTTATGTTTTACTGGTATTCATTATTATTCTTGTTCTTGTCAGATATGCAGTAATCCCCTCATTACCCGAACATACTACAGATGAAAACGACAGTGTCTTCAAAAGACAAATCAGTCATTTTATTCAACAACAAAAGGCTCTAGAAGATTCAATTAAAAAACTGAAACAGCCAAAAGTCAAAAGAGCGCTTACTCCTTTTTTATTTGACCCCAATAAACTAACACCCGAAACTGGTAAAAAACTCGGACTATCAACCAAACAAATTGGTGTAGTGCTCAATTACCTGAATAAAGGAGGTCACTTTTACAAAAAAGAAGATTTCAAAAAAATTTACTCTGTATCAGATCAGGAATATCAGGTGCTTGCACCCTATATTCGAATTGGTTCAGAAAGCAAAAAAGAATCAACTCATTTCGAACAGGTTCAAATTAACAGATGCGATTCAACTGATTTGGTTACCAGTCTTAATATTAAACCATACCTGGCATCCAGAATCATCAAATACAGAATGGCATTGGGAAATTTCTATTCTGTAAATCAGCTTAAAGAAGTATTTGGTATGAACGCTAAAACCTTCAATAAAATTAAACCCTGGATAAAGTGTGACAGCAGTCTGGTTCACAAAACAGACCTGAACAACGCTCCTTTCAAAGAATTGCTTCATCACCCCTATCTGAATTATGACAACACCTTAAAAATTGTAAAAATAAGAAGCCGGCTGCACGGTTATTCAGACCTGAAACAAATTGTTACTGACGCTTATGTTCCTGACTCCGTATTTAATAAAATCCGTCATTATTTGTATATTCGCCCGCAAAAAATTCCAAACGAATGAGTAATATTGTTAAAACGTTTAAGAAATTCCCAAAAGTTTTCTGGGTTGCCAACACCATGGAGCTGTTCGAACGCTGGGCATGGTATGGACTATTCGCTGTACTGGCACTGTATCTTACACTCTCTCCTGATATCGGTGCTTTAGGTTTCACTCAGTCACAAAAGGGATGGATTTTGGGTACAGTTACTGCTATTTTATATTTACTCCCCATTATAACAGGCGCCATCGCTGACAGATTTGGATTTCGCAGAGTATTAATATTGGCCTACATGGTTTTATCCAGTGGTTATTTCATGATGGGCAGATTTACTACTTATGGCATGGTATTTTTTGCCTTTTTATATGTTGCTTTAGGAGCTGGTATGTTCAAACCCATTGTTTCTGCTACAGTCGCTAAGTCAACAGACAAAGACACCCGGTCGATTGGATTTGGTATTTTTTACATGATGGTAAATATTGGAGGTTTCTTTGGCCCTATTGTTGCCTCTAAAATGCGGGTCATAAACTGGGATTATGTTTTTATTATGTCAACCATTTCCATTTTGGTTAACCTGGTTCTGGTTCTTCTCTTTTATAAAGAACCTGAAAGAGAAAAACCACTTGAATCAAAAAACATTTTATATGACTATGCCATTATTCTTTGGACACTGATTACTTCAATTCTTATTTTCGCAATCTTCTTTTCTATTTTCCTTAGCATATATATTCTTGAAACTTTAGTAATATGGATTACAAAAACAAGATTCAGTTTTAAATTCGCTGATTTTATTATGAAACTGCCTATTGGAAATGATAATAAAAAGATTTTCAACAATATTACTACCATTTTTAAAGATTCGAAATTTATCCTGTTTTTGTTCTTTATTGTGGGTTTCTGGACTATGTTCAACCAGATTTTTTATACCCTCCCAAACTTTGTTGAACAGTGGGTAAATACGCATGCTTTGTATGATTTTTTTGGTAATATCTGGTCCGGACTCACATGGTTCTTTGGTTCAGATGACGGACAAAAAGTTATTAAACCTGAGATTATCGTCAGTTTTGATGCCATGTTCATTATTCTGTTCCAGTTGATAGTTTCGAGCATTGCCATGCGGTTAAAACCCATTAACTCTATCATCAGTGGTATTATTGTTGCTGCTATTGGTGTGGCATTGGCCTTTTCAACACACAATGTATTTTATGTGGTTTTTGGTATTTTCATTTTCGCTTTAGGCGAAATGGCCGCCTCGCCAAAGTTTACCGAATACATCGGAATTATTGCCCCAAGAGATAAAGTTGGACTTTATATGGGATATTCTTTCCTACCCGTTGCCATTGGGAATTTTCTTGCCGGTATTCTTTCAGGTAAGGTTTACCAGACGATGAGTGACAAGATTTCTTTATTACAGATCGAAGCGGCAAAAAGAGGTTTGGAGATTCCGGCTATTTCAAAAACCACCGGCTTCACACAGACTGATTATATGGAACGGTTCTCACACCTGACAGGCATGTCAGATCAACAAATCACCGAATTCTTGTGGAAACATTACCACCCCTCACAAATCTGGGTTGTATTCTTTATCATTGGTGCTATTGCGGTAGCCGGTTTGTGGATTTACGACCGTTTTATTTTAGGAAGAAATAAAGAAGAAGAAAAAGCAGCTGCTTAACAGTTTATTGCTGAAATTTCTCAAGAAATGCTACGGGCACCGGAAGTTTTTTTCGGTGCCCGTAGTCGTAAAATACTATGCGTGTTTTGGCACGGGCTATTTCCTTTCCACTTTCTTTGTTAATTAACAGATAAAAGAAATCACAGGATACGGATGTAAAATCTCCTAATGCAACAGAAACTTCAATTTGGTCTCCATGAAAAGCTTCTGATTTATAAATTACAACAGCATCAGATTGGATCAAACCTGCACCATAAACATCAAACTCTGTAAGACCCTCACTTTTCAGGAAACGAATCCTGGCTTCATGAACTAACCTCAATACAGCATCATTACCCAGATGCCCCCCATAATTCAAATCTGAAACTCTTACAATAAGATCAGTTCTATAAACAAAGTGTTCAGGCAAATCAAGTTTAATCTTTCCCATGACATTTTTTTTGCAAAAATAGCAATCGCTGAAAATTAAAAAAGCTGCCCTGAGGCAGCTTTTTACTAAATATATTTTAATTCTCTGAGCGAATCCTCAATCATCTGATAACTTCTTTCGATATTATGATCCAACCCAACCGAGAAACGAACCAGTCCCGGAGAGAGGCCCATTTCCTGCTGAATTTCGTCAGGCACTTCTGAGGAAGTACTTTTTCCTGAATTAGAGAATAATGTTTTGAAATATCCCAGGCTCACTGCATGATAGCCTACTCCTTTTTCCTGCATCAGTTCCATAAAGGGTGCAGCACGTTCTGCAGTATCCAAATCAATTGCGATCATTCCGCCAAAACCAAAATCAGGATTCATCATTTTTTTCATCAACTCATACTGAGGATGTTCAGAATCGCCAGGATAAACATGCTTTAGCCCTATTTCCTTGAACTTTTCGGCCAGGAATTTTGCATTTTCACTATGCTTTTGCATACGAATATGCAAGGTTCCCATATTTTTCAAAATATTGGAAGAACGTAAAGGATCAAGCACAGGTCCTAATAACATAGCAGTACCGTCATTTACATTGCTAATAGCATTTACAAACTCTAATGAACCACAAATTGCTCCGGCAACAGCATCGTTTTTACCGTTAATAAACTTGGTCATGCTGTAAACAACAATATCGGCTCCAAGCTTAAACGGAGCAAAAATCATTGGAGTAAAGGTATTATCCACAACCAGTTTAGCACCAAAATCATGAGCTATTTTTGAAAGTTCAGGAATATCCGAAATTTGCAACATCGGGTTAGTCATGGTTTCAGTATACAAAACTTTTGTGTTGGGTCGCATCGCTTTGCGAACACTTTCCAGGTTTGTAATATTCACAAAAGTAACCTCAATATTGAACTTCTTCAAATAGTTGGCAAAAAAAGCATAGGTTCCACCATAGGTTGTAACACTGGAAACAATATGATCTCCACTGTTACATAATTGCAAAATTGCAGTAGTTATTGCTGCCATTCCTGAGCCTGTAACCCAAGCCATTTCTGTTCCTTCCATTGCAGCCAAAGCCTGTGACAGATAAAGATTACTAGGGTTCCAGTGACGAGAATACAGGAAACATCCCTCTTTTTCACCATGAAATGTCTTGATCATATCATCTTCACGTAAAAATGTAAAGGTTGCCGAATCGGTTATTGAAGGATTAACCCCTCCAAACTCACCAAACTGTTCCAGCTGCTGTATCGCTGTTGCAGGATCGAAATTTTTGTCCATTTAGTTTAATTTTTTTACAAAAATATCAAATTATAAAATATATCATGTTTTTACAAATGATTTTAACATTAATAATTGTATTTATTTTATATTTTATATTATTTTTAAGATTTTATTTAATAATCTATTTATTTCAAAATAAAATATGAAGTCAGAATATAAAATTGATACTCTAGACAAAAGAATTATTGATTTCCTGGTAAAAGATGCAAGGATATCATTTCTAGAGATAGCGAGACAATGCAATGTTTCCGGAGCTTTGATACACCAACGGGTAATGAAACTTCAGGAAAGCGGAATTCTTTCAGGATCACAATTCTGTATCAACATCAAAGGAATCGGTTATTTAACAACTGCATTTGTCGGGGTTCAGGTAAACCTTACCAGCACACGAACGCATGAAGAAGTTTTTAATCGGATTTCGAAGATTCCAGAAGTGGTTGAATGCCATCATACTACTGGAAAACACTCTCTTTTTTTAAAAATTTACGCCCGTGATAACGAGCATCTGAAAAAGATTCTTGTTGAAGACATTCAGTCCATTCTTGAAGTTACAGCTACTGAAACTTTTATTTCTCTTGAAGAAGGTTTCAGAAGACAACTTCCGGCATACAATTCATAAAAATTAAGAACTTTAAACCTGATTAATTCCTACATTTGCAACACATGAAAGTACCTGTTTACTAAACTAATCTAAACTGTAGATTAGTTTTAAACAAGGACATTAACCAGAAAAATACAGAATATGAAATTTTCCGCACAACAAATTGCAGAAGTATTAAAAGGTAAAGTGGATGGTGATCCGGAGGCAGAAGTCTCTACACTGTCGAAGATTGAAGAGGGAAGACCGGGCAGCATCAGTTTTCTGGCAAATAAGGCATATACTCAATACATTTATGAAACAGAAGCAAGTATTGTAGTTGTTAACGAAGACTTCATTCCTGAAAAAGCAGTTAAACCAACTATGATCAGAGTAAAAAATGCTTATTCTGCTTTCACTATGCTATTGGAAATGTATCAGCAGGCTAAGGCCGTCCAACCTAAAGTCTCTGACAAAGCTTCAGTTGCAACTACTGCACAGATCGGAAAAAATGTTTTTATTGGTGATTTTGTTGCGATTGGGGAGAACACAGTTATTGGCGATAATTGCCGGATATATGCCAACACATCAATTGGTAACAATTGCAATATAGGCTCTGAAAGCACTTTCTTCGCTGGCGTTAAAATTTATGACGAAAGTGTGATCGGGAACAGATGTACATTTCATGCTGGAGTAGTAGTTGGTTCTGATGGTTTTGGATTTGCTCCCCAGGAGGACAAAAGTTACAAAAAAATTCCTCAAATTGGAAATGTAGTTGTAGAAGATGATGTTGAAATTGGAGCCAACACAACCATTGATTGTGCCACTATGGGTTCAACACTCATTAAAAAAGGGGTGAAACTGGACAACCTGATTCAAATTGCTCATAATGTTGAGATTGGAGAAAATACTGTTGTAGCTGCACAAACAGGAATTTCTGGTTCTACTAAAATTGGCAAAAACTGTATTATCGCAGGACAAGTGGGTATTATAGGACATTTAAAAATTCCAGATAACACAACTATTACCGCACAATCTGGTGTAACTAAATCTTTCAAAAATCCCGGTATGATTATTGGCGGATCACCTGCCTTTAATCACAGCGACTTTCAAAAATCATCGGTTCACTTCAAAAGACTAAATGAACTGGTAAACAGGATAAACGAACTCGAACGAAAATTGAAAAATCAGAATATTACTGAATAGATTTTCGATATCAGATTTAAAAATACTGATTTAATATAGCCTGAGTTTGTCCTTTAAGAGCAGGGATTTAAACCAATATAACTTAACAATTTATTAACACTAAATCATCAAATTGGCATTTCAATAGTATTTTCGTAATCAAACTCTCGCTTTCGCCTGAAAAAAATATTATTTTTGCCAAAATTTCTTAAGTTATTTTGATTGGATGAGTGAAAAACAGACAACCTTAAAAGACTCGGTGACAATTGAGGGGCAGGGACTCCACACCGGACAAAAAGGTTCAATGACCTTTGTCCCTGCACCAGCCGGACACGGAATAAAATTTCAAAGAACCGATTTAGCTGATTCACCTGTTGTTGATGCAATAGTATATAATGTAATCAGCACCAACAGAGGCACATGTATTGGTATTGGAGACACTAAAATACATACTATTGAGCACGTTATGGCTGCTTTCAGAGGAATGGGTGTTGACAATGCTCTGGTTCGTGTTAACATGGAAGAAGTGCCTATAAAAGACGGTTCTGCCAAGTATTTTGTTGAAGCAATTGATAAAGTAGGTATTCAGGAACTTGATGCCGAAAGAGAATATTTTGTTGTGGAAGAAACCATTACCATGGAAATTCCTGACAAAAAAACCAGAATAGAAATCAGACCTTCCAAAAGATTCTCAGTAGACACTGTTATTGATTTTGAATCAAGAGTTTTGGGAGAACAAGTTGCAAAAATGGAAGACATTGAACAATTTAAAGCTGAAATTGCTCCATGCCGTACATTTGTTTTTTTGCATGAACTCGAATTTCTATTAAAAAATGATTTAATAAAGGGCGGTGATCTCAATAACGCCATTGTTTTTGTGAACCGTAAGGTCCCACAGGAAGAAATGGATTATCTGGCTGACCTTTTCAAAAAACCTCGTGTAAAAGTAAACGGCAATGGTATTCTAAACAACCTGTCGTTGTATTTCGATAATGAACCTGCACGCCACAAGTTGCTGGATGTTATTGGAGACCTGTATTTATTGGGAAAACCAATCAAAGGTCACATTACAGCCATCAGACCTGGGCATCATGCCAACACTGAATTTGGAAAACTGATTTTGAATCATTTCAATCAAAAAAACTAAATTATGTTGAAAAAACCCCCTTTTGATATTTACGCAGAGCCAGCTCTTGACATTAACGGTATTAAGAAAATTTTACCTCATAGATCCCCCTTCCTTTTAGTTGACAAAGTACTTGAAGTTTCTGAAGAACACATTGTAGGTGTCAAAAACATCACAATGAACGAACCCTTCTTTACCGGTCACTTTCCTGAAGAGCCCATAATGCCTGGAGTACTTCAGATCGAAGCAATGGCTCAGGTTGGAGGTATCTTTGTTCTTCATGGAAAAGAAGATGCTGAAAAATACTCAACCTACTTTTTAAAAGTAAATGATGTTCGCTTTCGTGCCAAGGTGGTTCCTGGTGATGTTCTTGTATTTTCGTTAGAACCCACTGCTCCAATTAAAAACGGGATCTGCATCATGAGGGGAAAAGCCTATGTAGGTGATAAGTTGGTCATGGAAGGGTCGCTGACAGCCCAAGTTGTGAAAAATAAATAAAGTTTATGAATCAACCACTCGCATACGTACATCCTGAAGCAAAAATTGCAAAAAATGTAGTTATCGAACCGTTTGTCAACATTGAAAAAAATGTTGAAATTGGTGAAGGAACCTGGATCGGATCAAATGTTACGATTATGGAAGGTGCCCGTATCGGAAAAAACTGTAGAATCTTTCCGGGTGCTGTTATTTCTGCTATCCCTCAGGATCTTAAATATGAAGGAGAAGACACATTAGTCCGCATTGGTGATAATACCACTATCAGAGAATTTGTTACCGTTAACCGTGGCACAAAAGCAAACGGAGAAACTGTAGTTGGTAACAACTGCCTGCTAATGGCTTATGTTCATATTGCACACGATTGTATAGTAAAAGACAATGTAATTCTTGCCAACGCGGTTAACCTTGCGGGTCACATTGAGGTTGATGAGTTTGCCATAATCGGAGGAATGTCAGCCGTTCATCAATTTGTTCATATTGGAAAACATACCATGATTTCCGGAGCAAGTAAAGTCACCAAAGACGTACCTCCTTTTGTTAAAGCAGGTAGAGAACCTGTTTCTTTTGTAGGAGTAAATTCTATTGGCTTACGTAGAAGAGGGTTCACCAATGAACAGATCAACTTTATTCATGAAGTTTATCGTAACCTTTACATGAAAGGCAAAAATATCAGTCAGGCAGTGGCCCATATTGAGGCCAATATGCCCATAAACGGTGAACGTGATGAGATTCTCAACTTCATTCAGAACTCCCAAAGAGGAATTATGCGTGGATACAGAAGACAAGATTAACAAAAACAGAAAATAACTTATGGCTACAACAGCAGATTTCAGAAACGGATTATGTATTGAATTTAACGGGGATTTATATACCATTGTAGAGTTCCAGCATGTAAAGCCTGGCAAAGGCCCTGCCTTTGTCCGCACCAAACTAAAGAATGTAAAAACCGGTCGTGTAATACCTAACACATTTACTTCAGGTGTTAAAATTAACATTCAACGCATCGAAAGAAGACCTTACCAGTTTCTTTATAGTGAAGGAAACGATTATCACTTTATGAACACTGAAACTTTTGAACAGTTCTTTATTGAAGAAGCTCTAATCAGTGCTCCCGATCTTTTAAAAGAAGGTGATATCGTAACCATCGCATTTCATACCGAAACGGAATCTCCTATTGAATGTGAGATGCCTGCTTACGTAACACTTGAAGTAACTTACACTGAGCCTGGTGATAAAGGAAATACAGCTACCAATACTTTTAAAGAAGCAATTGTTGAAACCAATGCTACTGTAAAAGTTCCTTTGTTTATCAACATCGGAGATAAAATTAAAGTTGATACCCGAACCCATGAATATTCTGAAAGGGTTAAAGAGTAAATAAAAAAAGTGGTCCAAAGGCCACTTTTTTTATTCCATTATTTCTGATTCGTTGCGTTGAAATCCATAAACATCCAATGCCACCAAAACAGCCATAAAACCCCATACAGGCACAGATAGCTTATCTGTACTCAAGAAGTTGTTTAAAAAACCATGAACCATATAAGTTATTAAACCCAAAGTGGTCGAAATACTTAGTATCTTAATTTCTCTGTTTTTTGACTTATATAGTTTAAGCCCAAGAAATACCGTATAACCAAACAATAGTAATACAATCAATAATCCGGGAATACCTTCCTCTGACAAAGGTCCCAGATATTCGCTATGTGCGGTACCACGATCTCCTGTATTTGTTGAGATCACTGTTCTATCGCGAGCCAACTGAAACGGTGCATAAACAAACTGATATGTTCCGGGACCCCATCCCATCATTGGTTTTTTCTCGAACATCAGGATTGCTGAATTCCATCTATTCAGCCGCTCCATATTAGATGCATCGGAAGAGATATTACTCATCGATTGCAAATGCTGGTCAAAATTTGTAGATGAGTCCTGCTTGTTTTTCTCCATTCGATCCATGATCTGCTGCTGAAAAGCAAATGTTAATCCGCCAAGAATCAGCACACCCGCAAGCAACCAGCGAAACTTTATTTTCAAAAGAACAAACACAAGAACTGCCAAAACCACAAAAATACTCAACCATGCAGCTCTCGTATAAGAAAGTATAATTGCAACTGAGAAGAAAATAAAAATTAAAACAGCAAGCAACCTTTTAACAACAGAAATATTAGGATATAAAATAAAGCCTCCCAAAACAGGTAAAAACATAGCCAACGCAGCTCCGTAAGCAGTATGATCATTATAAAAAGGGGTCATTACCCAATGCCCTGCATCTTCATCAAATCCATATTGAGCATGACGGATCAAAGTATAAACAATCACAATACTCAATGCTGCAATATAGAGACTGAAGAATTTTATGATGTTTTGTTTTTTTCTGAAAACCGTTGCCGCTACAAAAAAGAAAGGAATAATAAACCAGAGTCTGGATAAGAAATGTTTCAGCGAAACCAATGGTAAAGTGCTGCTAAAAGTAGTAAGCAACATCCATAATAAATAGAGATATAAAATATAACTCAAAGGATGCTTAGCCAGTTTAACATTGTAATGTCGATTAAACAAAAGATTGAAAAAGAACATAGCAACAACACCCATCATTAAGGGTTCGCTGGGAATTGACAATGCAGATCCTAAAGCTGAATCACTAATATTAATTGCTAATGGAGTGACGAATGTGATTAAAAGTAAAATCTTGTCCAGAGAAACAAAATAATAATAGGCAATAACCAAAACCACTGGTAAAACAAAAAGAGCATATGTCTGCTTTTCGAGCAAAAACCAAAATGCCAGCGAAAAGAATATTGCTGTTGAAATGTACAGCAGGAAAGCTTTCCTGGTATGTTCCACAGAAACCATTATGTTACTGTTCTATGAAATTCTTTCTTTCAAGTATAGCGATCACCACTATTGCAAAAGCCAGTGCTGCCATCACTGAAACCAGTACAATAATCCAGCGAACAGGATAAGCCTTTTTATCTGACACAAAGGGATGAGTTATCACATTTGTGTAAGAAACATTACTCACCACATGACGATACTCACTTTCAAAACTAATCTTTACGTCTATGTATTTTTGAGCTTCATTATTTAGCATTTGAACAGTCTGTATGAGTTCTCCACTCAGATTTCCCATATTTTTCATCAGTTCTTTAGCAGCCTTTGAGTTTACATTCTCAGGCAAACTTACGGTTCGCAGATAAGCTTTCATAATTTGCTGCGATTGATAATTGTACTCAAACACCCCTTTACTTCCTAAATCCTTCAATACATTTCTTAAAGAATCCATATAAACCCTGCTTCGCTGCATTTGCCCGGCATAAGCATCTGCCAACTCTGCAAATTTTTCCTTTTGTATCCTTCTAATTTTATTGTTCACCAAGTCAATCAACGCATCAACCATCAGTTTTGCAGTGTCTGCATTTCGATCTAACACCGAAATCTCTACAGCTTCATAATCCGTCTTGGAAACTGAAACCTTTTCACGGTATTCCCTCATTAACTGAGTTTGGTAATATTTGTAATTCGGGTCGATTTTATATTGCTTTGCCAGGTTGAACCTAGAAATCATACTGTCGGCTATATCACGCGATTGCATTACCTGAAGCATTTGCTCTGTAGTACTTTCTTCAGAATAGCGCTTAAGATTATCGGGATAAACTATTGCGTAAGACTTATAGAGAGGTGTAATAAAATGTTTTCCTGAGAAAAAAACAGATAACAATGCAGCCAACACTGCAATTATTATCAAATGATATTTCCATTTAAAAATAATTTTCAATATACCGAAACTGTTAAAGCTGTATTCCATAATCTGATGTTTGAAAAAGTCTCAAAGAATTTAACTGAATAATAATCAAAAATAGAAAAATAATCGGGGCAGTAAACCAATTGAAACCTGAATTTATAACTGATTGCGCTCCTGTATAATCAGGAAAAATCCCTTCCAGTTTAAAAGACGTAAAACAAATGAAAGAATAATTCCTGAAAACAACAAAACACTCCACTGATAATACCATTCAATGGACTCAACCTTCAGAATCATCCTTCCCATTAAATAAAACACCAAAATAAACAACAGCAGTTTTCCTGCCAGCAACCAATTCCATTTAAGTTTCAGCCGGTTCACAGCAACAAGTAACTGGATTACAGCAACCGAACTTTGTGTAATTAGAGTTGCAATAGCTGCACCTTCTGCATGCATCTCAGGAATAAGCAATACATTAAAAGCAATATTAAGTATTAAACCTGAAAGTGCAATAAAGTTTAATGTTTTCAAACTATTATTTGCTGTTAACAGTGTTCCGAAAATATAATTTGATGACACCGCAACCAAAGTCCACATCAGCACCTTAAATATATATGCCGATTGATCCAAACGCAACAGATAAGCCGTATGACTTTCACCGATATTCTGAGTATACATCAAATGCATAAGATGATCTGCATAAAAAAGCGAACTCACAGCCAACAACAATGCGCCGGTCATAAGTATAGAAAAAGAAAGTTTCACCAAACTGCTAACCGCTTTATTCTCCTTCAGCATTTTGGAAAAAATAGGCAACAGCAACACTGCAAACAAATAGGAAATATTCTGACCGGCATCTAACAAACGATAAGCCTGAGCATAAACACCAGCCTGTTGCTCTCCAAGCGGGTCGGGCAATAACCTTTCGATCAACACACTGTCTATTCGGGTGTAAATGCCCATAATTAAAGCCAGCAAAGCAAACGGATAACTCCGTTTAAGAATATGAATAAAGAATGTCGTATCCCATCTCAGAACCAAACGACCTGATTTCTTTATCACAATAATTAAAGCTACCAAAGCGGTAATAGAATAAGCTACAGTTTGCGCATGAACAAACCAGAATACATTAAAGTTTTGCTTCAGCACAGGTATCAGCAAAAACAATCCTACCAAAATAATAAGCAGAAACCTATCGAGAACCGACAAAACACTGTCTGTTTTAAAATGCAATAGCCCCGAGATATTTGACCGGAGATAGAGAATAAAGGACGTCAGAAACAGGTTAAATGCAACCCACAACATCAGATGCAATTGATGCTCATTATAACCAATTATCCATCCGGTAATAAACACCAGTATAGCATATATGATTCCCAAAATAAGCTTTAAGCTGGCAATCCCACCCAAATACTCACCTACAAGATGATTATTTCTGGCAATATTTCTGTTGTTAAAATTTGTGATCCCCAGATCCAGAAAAATGTAAAATAAATACGAAAAATTAAAGATCGAGAAGTAAAATCCATAATCTGTTGCCCCCAGCACATTTTGAACCTGCCGGTCAACGCCCAAAATCCAAAGCGGCTTAATCAAAAAGTTAAGAAACAGCAAGAAAACCAGATTCTCCAGAAATTTTCTTCTCATTGTTCTGATTTATTTTCAGGATCAGCCAAACATTTGCTGAATAAAAGACTGGATCACACCGGGCACAACAATAATTGTAAAGATCAATCCAAAAATGGCTCCCCAAAAATGCGCGCTATGCCCCACATTATCAGTACCTCTTTTCTGCATATAAACAGAATAAATTAAATACAAGATTCCAAATATCCATGCCGGAATCCCTATTGGAATAGGGAATAAACCTATTCTACTTGTTGGGTAGATCAATATGCTGGCAAATACAACAGCCGATACGGCTCCTGAAGCGCCAACTGCTGTGTAGTACACATTATTTTTATACTTCCCGTAATCAAAAAGCGTGGAAAACAATACTCCCCCCACATACAACAATAAATAATAAAATATTCCCTTTGTACCAAATGTAAGCTGAAAAGTGCCCAAAACTATGGAGCCAAAAGAATACAGCACCCACATATTAATAAGTAAATGCATCCAGCTTGCATGCACCAGAGCATAAGACATAAACCTCCAACTTTGTTTCTGGTTCTTAATCTGATAAGGATAAAATTTTAATTTATCGAATAATTCTCGGTTGCTGAATGCAACAATAGAAACCAACACCGTAACAGCAATCAATATGATATTCATCGTAATTATATTATTATTTCAGCCAATAACAACTTATTTGGACAAAGTTAATTATTATTCACTACTACCCTTGTTCTTTGGTTTTTTCGCTGCAAATTTTACTACCTTAGCAGCTCAACATTTGCTAAATCAGATGGTACAAGACTGGTCAGATAAAAAGATTCTGGTGGCTGAAGACGAATTTATAGGAAAAAAATACCTCGAAAAGATTTTGTCGTTTCAGAACGCGAAAGTTTATTTTGCAAACAACGGTGAAGAAGCCGTGGAAGCCGTCAGAAATGAAGATTTTGACATGATCCTGATGGACCTGAAAATGCCCGTCAAAAACGGATTTGATGCTACACGTGAAATCAAACAGATGAGACCAAAGATTCCGGTAATTGCTCAGACAGCTTTAGCTTTTCCCGCAGATAAAGCCAGAGCAGAAGAATCGGGTTGCGACGACTTTATTATTAAACCCATTATTCGCAACGAATTAATCGCCAAAATCAGCAGGCTTTTCGAACAACCATTACTGGAGTTCAACTAGTTTTGATGCCAGTTGCTGAAGCACTTCTGAAGCTTTCCCCTCAATAAACACATCGGTTATCTTTTCGGTAAAAGAAGAAGGCTGAGTATTGATTTCAATAATCTTAGCGCCATGTTCTTTGGCAATATAAGGCATTTGTCCGGCAGGAACCACTTCTCCAGTCGTTCCTATAATCAGCAATACATCCGTTTTTTCCAAAGCATTTACCGATTGACGGTAAGCCAACGGTGGAATTCCTTCGCCAAAAAAGATGAACGACGGTTTCACCAATCCCGAACAACTCCCACACCGAACAGGCAATTCATTAAGATCCACATCCTCTATTTCATAATGCTTGCCACATTCCATACACACCAGGTTCCTCGAATTACCATGAAACTCATAAACCTCTTTGCTTCCAGCTTCCTGATGCAGATTATCAATATTCTGGGTAACGATGGCTTTTAGCAATCCTGATTTTTCCCATTCGGACAAAACCTGATGAGCACCATTGGGCTTAGCGTTCCCAAAATAATCGTAAAAAATTTCTTTAACAACAGGCCATGCAATATCAGCATTGTATTGAAAATACTGAAGATCTAACACATTAGAATCATAACGGCTCCACAAGCCGTTTTCTCCCCTGAACGGAGGTATTCCGCTTTCTACTGAAATGCCCGCTCCGGTAAAAGCGGTTAAATAATTTGCCTTTTGAATAATTTCGGCTGCTTTCTGTATCAATTGATCAATTTTAATTAATAAGGAATTTTACTGTCAGATTTGATCCAGTCTTCAAATACTTTTACTGCATCTTCGCGCATCATTTGTACTGAAGGAATGGACCTTTCTTCTTTGGGTAAGGCAAATTCTTTATAAATAAACGAATCATCAAAGTCGGCAGTTGCAGCATCATCTTTTGTTGCAGCATAATATAATTTATCCAGCCTCGACCAATAAATTGCCCCCAGACACATGGGACAGGGTTCACAACTGGAATAAATTTCGCAGCCACTCAAATCAAATGATTTAAGGTGACGTGCAGCATCTCTGATGGCAACAACTTCTGCATGCGCTGTAGGATCGTTGGATATAGTAACCTGATTACTTCCCCTTCCAATTATTTCCCCGTTTTTAACCACAACAGCGCCAAAGGGACCTCCCTGGTGACTATGCACATTGGACGAAGCCAGTGATATGGCTTTTCCCATGAACTCCCTTTTAATTTCTTTTTCCATTGAATGTAATTATGTATTCAAACCAATAATTTTCGCAGCAAAGTTATAAAACTTTCTCTGGATATCAAGCGGGCTCCCATATGCCGCAAGTGATTGGTTTCCTGCTGCACATCTATCAACTCTATACCTTTCTGCGTCAGATAATCCACCCAATGCCACAAAGCTACTTTGGAAGCATCGGTTACCAGATGAAACATTGACTCACCAAAAAACACTTTATTGATCAGCACTCCGTACAAGCCACCAACAAGATTTTCATCCTGCCAGACTTCTACCGAATGAGCATAACCCATTTTATATAACGTAAAATAAGCTTCAATCATTGTGTCGGTAATCCAAGTTCCGTCCTGACCTTTTCTGGGAACAGCTCCGCAATGGGTCATAACCTGCTTAAACTCCTGATCAAAGGTAACCCGAAACATTCCTTTTTCTACAATTCTTCTCAGGCTTTTGTACCTTTTGAACTCTTCAGGAAATAAAACCATCCGCGGATTGGGCGACCACCAAAGAATCGGCGTTCCTTCAGAAAACCATGGAAAAATTCCGGCTTTATAGGCAGCAAGTAATCTTTCAACTGACAAATCACCGCCAATGGCCAGCAACCCGTCAGGCTCAGCAAACTGAGGATCAGGAAAAATAATCCTATCATCTAACTGAAAAACAGGCATCGTTAGGTCCGCATCAGGTTTGAACTTGCTTTGGCTATCATTTTATTCGACTCAACCAACCATATTTCGCACTCCATACTGATAACTTTTTGTCCTTCCTTAACCAGTATTGATCGGGCCTGTATTACATCCCCCACTTTAGCAGGCGCAAAATAATTCACCTGTAGGTTAACTGTTACATACCTCCCCTTTTCCATACTAAAAACAGTAGCTCCCATCAAATCGTCCATAATACCCGACACTACACCTCCGTGCAATATCCCCTCAGGATTAGTCATTTCTTTTCTGATCACGTATTCGAAGGTCAATGAACCGTAATTCACATCTTTTACAAGCGGGTGTAGCCAATTGGTAAAAGGAGAAGGAGAAACACCACCTTGAACATTAATAGCCGTTTTCAACATTTCTATGGTTTGTGTTGTTTTATTTATCATTAATCCTTAATTAAATTAATATCCGGCAGCCTGACCATCTTTTCGCGACTCAGACGCTCCGTAATACACTTTATTTTTATCGTCCCACAATATGGCCTGATAGCCTCCGTATCCTCCCAATGAGAACCGTATTTTGTGTCCCATAAGCATGAGTTTGCGAATAGTATCGTAACTAAAACCACTTTCCAGATTTAGCCAGCCGCTGCCCTGCATTTTTTCTCCGGTGGGTTGCGAAGAACCGTCATGGCGCATTCTGGGGGCATCACCGGCTTCCTGAAGGTTCATCCCAAAATCAATCATGTTAACCAAAATCTGGACATGCCCCTGAGGTTGCATGGCTCCGCCCATCACGCCAAAACTCATATAAGGTTTACCATCTTTGGTAACAAAAGCAGGAATAATAGTATGGAAAGGCCTTTTTCCCGGCTCATAAGTATTATTTTGCCCATCAGTCAAACTGAACAACTCTCCCCTGTCCTGCAAAACAAAACCCAGACCAGTAGGTGTCATTCCGGAACCCATACCACGGTAATTACTTTGTATAAAAGAAACCATATTTCCGTATTGATCTGCTACAGTCAGATATATAGTTTCTCCTTTATCGGCCTGACCCGAAGGATAATATGTAGCAGCTTTTTCAGGATTGTACAACTTCAGTCTTTCTTTGGCATATTCTTTTGAAATGAGCCATTTTATCGGAATCTTCACAAAACGGGGATCTGCATAAAATTTAGCCCGGTCTTCATAAGCCAGTTTTTTCACTTCGGTAAAAAGATGCATGTATTCTGCACTTCCAAAGCCCATCTTTTTAATATCAAAATTTTCAAGCATGTTCAACATTTGCAAAGCAGCAATTCCCTGTCCGTTGGGAGGCAGTTCCCAAACATCATAACCCCGGTAATTGGTACTTAACGGCTGAACCCATTCCGCATGGTAGGATGCCAGATCATCATACGAAAGAAAACCTCCGTTTTCCTTCATGTATTGGTCAATGACATGAGCAGGCTTACCTTCATAAAATTCGCGTAATCCTTTTTTCGAAAGCAGTTCCAGGGTATTAGCCAGCGCAGGGTTCTTAAACATCTGACCTTTCACCGGTGCTTTTCCATCAGGCATAAAAATATCAGCAAAACCGGGATATTTCTTAAGTATCCGGGCATTCAGGTTCCAATAAAATGCGATAAGTTCAGAAACCGGATAACCTTCCCTTGCATACTGAATTGTAGGTTCAAGAATTTCTGAAACCGGCAATTTTCCGAAGCGTTTATGCAACTCGTTCCAACCATCAACACAACCCGGAACAGATACAGGAAGCGGCCCGTGGCCCGGAATGTACTTGTAACCATGATCTTTGAACCATTTTAATGTAAGCGATTTGGGGGAAGGACCACTGGAGTTTATACCATATAATTTCTGTGTTTTGGCATCCCAAACAATGGCAAAAAGATCGCCGCCCATTCCGCTTCCGGTAGGTTCCATCAATCCGAGTGCGGCATCTGCAGCAATGGCAGCATCCACTGCCGTACCGCCCTTTTTCAGAATATCCAAAGCGATTTGTGTAGCCAGCGGCTGACTTGTACAAACCATACCATGAGGGGCTATTACTTCTGAACGTTTTTCCATATTGGAACTGCTGATGCGATCCTGAGCAAAAGAAACCCGGACAATAAGCAGCAAACTTAAGGTAAGTGTAAAGATATGTTTCATGTGTGCGTTTTTTGTTGCTGAATATTACAAAAAAAACGGCAACCAACCGAAGGCTAAAAAATTATAAGAAATTTTTCAGAGTTGTGCTACTCTTTACTGAACCTAAACCTGATTCAGCACTTTGTTGACCCGCTTTGAAATATCATCGATTTCTTCCTGCGTAATGGTCAACGGGGGCGCAATGCGGAAACTTGTATCATTGAAAAGGAATCTGTCTATGATCAGTCGTTCCTTGTACAAGCCTTTCACTACGGCATCGGTTACCTCGCTGTTGATGAGCTCCACAGCCAGCATCAGGCCAATCTGGCGGATTTCTTTCACCAGAGGATGTCCCTGAAATTGTTTCACAAAACTCCTGCCCTTACCTTGCGCCTGTTCGGCCAGTTTCTCATCAACCGTCACATTCAAAGATGCCAAAGCAGCAGCACAGCTCACCGGATGACCTCCAAAGGTAGTAATGTGCCCCAGTTCGGGATGATGGGTCAGCAGTTTCATTCTTTTTTGTGAAGAAACAAAAGCACCGATGGGCATGCCCCCGCCCATGGCTTTGGCAACACACATAATATCAGGAATTACATCGAAATGCTCAAATGCAAACAGTTTTCCTGTTCTGCCAAAGCCCATCTGAACCTCGTCAAATATCAGCATGGTTCCAGTTTCCGTACAGCGTTCGCGCAAAGCACGGATGTAGCTTTTGTCGGGAATAAGAATTCCGGCTTCTGCCTGGATGGGCTCCACCAAAACGCAGGCCGTTTTCTCGGTTATCTGCGCCAAATCATCCAATACATTATAATTCAGGAAATGCACATCGGGCAGCAACGGATAAAAAGCGTATTTCATTTCCACATTGCCCAGCATGCTCATGGCACCGTGGGTGTGGCCGTGGTAGGCATTGTTGAAAGCAATCATTTCGGTGCGGCCTGTAATGCGCTTGGCCAGTTTCAGCGCGCCTTCAATGGCTTCGCTTCCCGAGTTCACAAAATAAACCGAGTTCAGCTGCTCAGGAAGCAGTTCAGCCATTTTGCCTGCCAGGCGCACTTGCGGCGATTGAATATATTTTCCGTACACCATCAGGTGCATGTACTTTTTTATTTGCTCTTCCACCGCTTCCACAACCCGCGGATGCAGATGCCCCACATTGCTTACCGACACCCCCGAAACCAAGTCGACATACTCGTTTCCCTGCTCGTCGTAAACATAAATACCTTTGGCTTTCACTATTTCCAGCGCATCGGGAAGCTCGGAAGGAATAGCCAGGTGACGGTAAAATAACTCTCTATTGGTCAAATGCTGAATCATGCTCTTAAATTTTGAGCAAAATTAATAAGAATGATGATGAATTGTACCGATGCTGTTGGAAGTTTATAATTGGTTAGTTCAATTATTAGTCCGGTTCACGTCTTTGCAAAGCCATGCGCGAAGACGACTTGGACCGTTTACTTCAAAGCACAAGTCTTCAACCCACAAACTCAACACT
The DNA here is from genome assembly GCA_016936505.1 of Bacteroidales bacterium. Lineage (GTDB taxonomy): Bacteria > Bacteroidota > Bacteroidia > Bacteroidales > F082 > Sulfidibacterium. The sequence continues at coordinate 28,687 of JAFGXS010000089.1, forward strand.
AAGACTTGCGCTATAGATAGGGGACATTAATTATGGCTCCACTTTTCATCCGGGGAAAGTTTCATTAAATAATAATGGCTTCACTTTTTGTTTGGGGACGGTTTAATCAAATAATAATGACTTCCTTTTTACTCAGGAATGCTTTAA
>JAFGXS010000090.1 GCA_016936505.1 Bacteroidales bacterium
ATAATAGTGTAATCTTTTTCATAATAAATAAGTTTAAAATTGATAATTAAGCAGCAGCATATAATTAATTCCCGGCATGGGCCGCTGCAAAACTGACCAGTATTGTATATTAAACAAATTGTAAATTTTCATCTGGACTGAAAAGCTGTTGCTCTTACCCGACCATTTTTTCCCAAAATACAGGTCGTTAACCGCATAGGGATCAAGCCTGTTTCGGGCTGTAAGATTTTTCGCTGTTGTGGCGAACCGTTCTGAATAAGCATGGTAAACCCAGGTAGCAAAAAAACCATTCCATCGCACATCGGCCAGAAAATTTCCTGAATGAACCGGAGTGTAAGGAAGCTGTGAGCCTACAGTAGCACCCCATTTTGCAGCATCACCCAAATTGGTACTGATGTTCAGAGCGTAGTCGGCTCTCAGTAAAATCCAGAAATTATGAACCGGAAAAACCGTTTTCAGATTCATTTCCAGTCCGCGCGATACAACATGTTTGATATTGGTAGGCGACATAAACGGTTCAGGTAACCAAATAATCCAATTTCTGATATTGTTATAAAACCACGTAACATTACCCGACCACCTCATTCTTTTCCATTCTGTTGCATACCTGAGTCCCAAAGACGAAACCAATCCCTCTTCGCTCAGCAAATCAGGGTTCCCACCCGGCTGCCAATACAAATCATTCAGAGTAGGATAATGAACTTCCCTGCTGACATTGCTATGCAATACCAAATGGTGATCGAAAGGTAATATCCATTCAAAACCAAAATAAGGAACCGGGGGAAGTGATTCGTGATTGACCCATTCTTTTTGCAGGTATAATTGCATAGAAAATAGCGAACTCCACTTTTGTTGCCATGAAAGAAACAGCTTGTTATTCCTGCGGTATTGATCATAACCTGTACGTTTCACGGTATCTTTCGAAACTACATGATTAAAATCAAACTCATAACCGGCTTTAAACAAAGTATTTTTTCCTGCATCATAATGGTATTCCAGTTTATTGTCATTACTCAAAACCGATGAAACCGAATAATAAACATTGAAATAGCCATTTCCGTTCACAGGATTTTTCATACTGAACACCATTCTCTCGTTGTTCAGGTTATTGGATACAATAATCTTACTCTTGTTCTTACTCCACGAGATTTTTGAAGCCGCACGGTGTGTATCCCCAACCTGACGGGTAATATTTGCATTATCACTTCCTTCATAAGTGGTTAACCGGGGCAGCCCTCTATCCACATGCTGGAACCAGTAATGAGCCTGTACCTGCAAACCCGAAACAGGCTGCCAGCGTATGCTCTGCATCAGTCCTTCAAGCAAATACTCAGCATTGGTATTTTGTTGTCGCCGGTAAATATAAACTCCCGTGTTCGGATCTATATCTGCATTGTCTTTATTTAAGAACCAGAAATCATTTTTTGAACTATTGCGGTAAATACGGGTTGAGGTTTGAACCCTGCTGTTGCCCGCCTGAAAATGAAGATAATCATTAAACGTGGAAAAGCTTCCAATGCCCGACAACAGTTGAATCTGAATTCCATTAACAACATCAGGATCGCTTTTCAACTCAATGGTTCCTCCCAAAGCTCCCGAACCGGTAGTTACCGATCCGGCTCCGGGTAAAACAGTGATTTTGTTCATTAAATAAACCGGAATCAATGAAAAATCGACCATCCCCATCATAGGGGTCTGAAGATTTAAACCATTCCACTCCACATGTGTGTGAGACGCTGCCATACCACGAAATGATGCCGATGACAAAGCCCCGCGGCCTTCGCTTTTGATGAATACATTAGCATACCGGCTCAACATATCTGAAAGCGATGCATCTGCTTCTCTTTTCAGAATAAGTGTATCAATAGTCCTTTCATTTCTACCGGCCTGCTCAACAGGTCGGTACGAACTAATAACAACCTCCCTGATAGACAAAGTATCAGGAACAATCATCTGAGCCAATGAAATTTGACCGATCAGCATCCATGCCGAAAATAATAACCCTATTTTAATAGAATTATTCAATGCCTGATCAGGTTAAACCGATTGCACGTTTCCCTGAAATCACAGCCTGTTCAATACCGGAAGCAAGATGCTGCACCGGTGCCGGGGGCAAGAAGTACGTTTTTTTCATTTGAATTAAATTAGTTAAACATTACAAAAATTAAAAACCTAATTTTCGTAAGCCAACCGGAACAAAAAGGGGGAGAATAAATTCCTCCAGCTCTTCCACCGAAAGCTTCGAAAAGTAACAATGGCAGGTCTTCCGGCTTGTCGCATTTTGACGCCTTCCCATCAGTTTGAGGAACCAACAGTGGCTATTGTCAAAACTTTTTTTTTGCAACTTACGGCTGCGGGGACAGCTCCTGAATTGAACAGGATTCCCTTAACCATTATTATCAACAAAAATAGTAAAAAAGGGGTCGCTTTTCTTAATTCAATAAAAATCAAAAATAGAAACTACTGAAGATCAGAACTGGTAAGGGTTTTCAGTTAAGAATTCACAAAAAATAATTTTTATTCTTTTAAATAAAAACAGAAACATTAATTTTGCCTCCCAAAATTACAAAGCAATGCAAAACGAACTCACCTCAATGGAGCAAATGGAAGCGCACATTAGCAACGAAATGGCCAGCATTCTTTACTTCTACAACGATCATTGCGCCCCTTGTATCAGCCTGCGCCCGAAAGTCATTAAACTGGTAGAAGAAGAGTTTCCTGAGATCAAGCTTGCTTTTGTAAACTCTGAAAAGTTCCCTGAACTGCCTGCAAGGTTTAGTGTATTTTCTAATCCTACTATAATATTATTTTTCGACGGAAAAGAATACAGAAGGGAAAGCAAATACATTTCCATTCCCCAACTTTCAGCAGAAATAGAACGTCCTTACCAATTGATTTTTGACAACTAGAAATCAGATTCCCGGAACCAAGGCATCCGGTAATTCGTACTCTACTTCCTGCAGGAATTTTATCGACTGCTCAATTTCGTCGTGCATAATTTTGTCTTCTTCCACAAATGAAACAACAGTCCTGTATTTCTTGACAAAATCTGCCAGATAAGGTGAGGTTTGAACCGGTTTTCTAAAGTCCAGTGCCTGGGCTGCATTGAACAACTCAATAGCCAATATTCTTTCCAGATTCATCACCACTTTGTACAACTTAGTAGCCGCATTAGCGCCCATGCTCACATGGTCCTCCTGTCCCTGCGATGAAACAATGGAATCTACCGAAGCCGGAGTACACAACTGTTTGTTCTGATTAACAATGGAAGCAGCAGTATATTGCGGAATCATAAAACCTGAATTCAATCCGGGATCGGCAACTAGGAACGAGGGTAAATCACGACTACCGCTAATCAGCTGGTAAGTTCTCCTTTCGGAAATATTACCCAACTCAGCCACGCCCAGTGCCAGATAATCCATAGCCAGTGCCAACGGCTGACCATGGAAATTTCCACCCGAAAGGATCAGGTCTTCTTCCGGAAAAACTGTCGGATTATCTGTAACCGCATTAATTTCTCTTGAAAGTACTGAAGCCACATGGTTGAACACATCTTTTGAAGCTCCGTGAACCTGCGGAATACAACGGAAAGAGTAAGGGTCCTGCACATGTTTTTTAGGTTGACTAATCAGCTGACTGCCTTCCAGCATGGAACGAAACCGTTCTGCGGTCTGCAATTGCCCCAAATGCGGACGAATGGTATGTAACCCTTCATAAAAAGGCTCAATACGGCCATCAAATGCATCCAGCGAAACCGCCCCGATGATGTCGGCCATATCAGACAACCGGAACACTTTCAATACGGAATAAACTCCATAGGCAGACATAAACTGGGTTCCGTTCAGCAGTGCCAGCCCTTCTTTCGATTGCAATTGAATGGGTTCACAGCCCAGTTTTTTCAATGCTACTTCAGCATCAACTTTTTTGCCTTCGAAATATACTTTTCCTTTTCCCAGCAAAGGCAGCGACATGTGTGCCAGCGGAGCCAAATCGCCTGAAGCGCCCAACGAACCCAGCTGATAAACAACAGGGGTTATTTCATGATTATAAAAATCAATCAGTCGTTGTACCGTCAGCAACTGAACTCCGGAATATCCCTGGGCAAAAGCCTGAATTTTCAGCAGCAACATCAGCCGAACAACCGGAACCGGAACTTCTTCGCCTGTGCCGCTTGCATGTGACATCACCAGGTTTTCCTGAAGTTTTCCCAAATCACCCTGAGAAATACTGCGGTTGTACAAGGCACCAAATCCGGTGTTGATTCCGTAAATGGGTTCTTTATTTGTTTCTATTTTTTTGTCCAGATAAGTACGGCAGTTCTGTATGCGTGCCGCAGCTTTTTCAGACAATTTAAGTTTCAGGTTCTTTTTCAGAATCTCAAAAATCCCTTTAAAAGTTAGTTTTTGATCGTCAATAATGTGATAACTATCCATATTATCTTTTTCTATTGATGAATCCGGCGAATCATTTCGTCTATGCTGACATTTAGCTGTTCTCCGGAATGCATATTTTTCAATGTAGGTTTGCCCGACAAGCGTTCCTCTTCACCGATAAGCACCACAAAAGGAATGTTTTTATTGTCGGCATATTTCATTTGCTTTTTCAGCTTGGCTGTTTCAGGATACAATTCACTGGCAATGCCTGCATGCTGAAGCTGTCTCAACACCTGCAAAGCAAAAGGAGTTTCCTCTTCACCAAAATTTGTAATCAAAACCCGGGTAAAGCTTTCTGTGGCCTGAGGAAAGAGTTCCAGTTCTGTTAATACATCGTAAATACGGTCGGCACCAAAAGAAACGCCCACGCCCGAAACCCCCGGCCATCCGAAAATACCGGTAAGGTTATCATAACGTCCTCCACCGCAAATACTGCCGATCTGCACATCGGCTGCTTTCACTTCAATTATGGCACCGGTGTAATAATTCAGTCCACGTGCCAGCGACTGATCAATTTCCAATACTGTTTTCAAATCAAAAGCTTCCAGGTAACTGAGTATGGTTCTTACTTCCTGTAATCCCTTAGCGCCATCTTCAGTTTCTCCAATGAGTTTTTCCAGTTCTGCCAAACGTTCTTCATTATTTCCTTCCAGTTTCAGAACCGGCTTCAATAATTCAATCGATTCACCAGAGATTCCTCTTTCGCGCAACTCAGCATAGACAGCTTCATCACCAATTTTATCCAGCTTGTCCATAGCAACGGTTATCTCGGTCATTTGTTCCGGAGCACCAATAGCCTGGGCAATACCGCTTAATATCTTACGGTTGTTGAGTTTTACCACCACATTGATCTGCAGGTTTTCAAAAACCTCATCAATCATCCGAATCAAGTCCACTTCATTCAGCAATGAATCGGAGCCAATCACATCCACATCGCATTGATAAAATTCTCGGTAACGGCCTTTTTGAGGTCGATCGGCACGCCAAACAGGCTGCATCTGATACCTTTTAAAAGGAAAAGTAATTTCATCACGGTGTTGCACCACATAACGGGCAAAAGGAACTGTTAAATCATAACGAAGCCCCTTTTCAGTGATTTGTGTACTCAGTTTCAGTGAATCTTTATCTGCCAGCAACTCCGCATCAGCTTTCGACAAATAATCACCTGAGTTCAGAACCTTGAAAAGCAATTTATCTCCTTCTTCTCCATATTTTCCCAACAAACTGGATAAATTTTCCATCGCAGGAGTTTCAATAGGCTGATAGCCGTATTTTTCGAAAACCCGACGAATGGTGGAAAAAATATAATTTCTCCGGCTCATCTGGCCGGGACCAAAATCTCTGGTTCCTTTAGGTGTGGATGGTTTTTGTGCCATTTTCTATTTTTCAGTTACCTGTGAACGTGCAAAAGTACAAATTTGCAGGGGAACAAAGGCGCCTAAAAAAGGAAAACAATTTTACTTCGGTGCCCTTTTGATAAGGTAGAGAGATATGAGTAAAAAAATAACATTAGGAACCCAGGCCCCGACCGAAGGATCAAGATTTCCCTGTGTAGAAAATACAGTGGAAACCTGCATCAGCAAAATATAGGTAAATGCCAACGTGATTCCCATTCCAAGATTCAACCCAATGCCTCCGCGTGATTTTCTGCTGGACAATGCCACGCCCATTAAAGTAAGAATAAGAATAGCCAGGGGACTGGATAATCGTTTATATTTTTCCACTTCGTAACGTCGGTAGGCCAAAGAGCCTTTGGCTTTCTCGGCTTCTATAAATCCGTTCAACTGAAACAAATTCATTTCATTATACCGGTGTCTTACTTTGTACAAATCTCTCGGATTAATGGCCAGTGTAGTATCCATTTTCCTGCCGCTGAAAATATGCTGTTCACCATCTTTACTAATGGTTCTGCCATAGTAATCATTCAATGTCCATTTATTGGGAACCGTATCCTTTTGAATATTTGCCGAATTAAGCTTGTACACAAGACGAATACCATCATACTTTTCCAGTGAAAAATGGTATCCGGTACTTCTGCCGGGGTTGTAAGATTCTACATAAACAAAAGTGTTGGGAGATATCTGAACGTGCACGTTTCTCTTATTGTTGATGGGTGGCTTATCAACGTACTTATCCATAAATTTCCTCATCCCCTGATTGGTAATGGGAATCAAAAAATTACCAAGAAAAAAGGAGATTACTGCCAGAAAAAGTGCAGAAATCATGTAAGGATACAGCAATCGCCTGAAACTGATTCCGGTACTCAGCATCGCAATTATTTCAGTGTTGGCAGCCAGCCTGGAGGTAAAAAACACTACCGAAATAAAAGTAAACAGATAAATAAACAGGTTGATGAAATAAGGAATAAAATTCAGATAATACTGAAAAATTATCTCATGCAACGGTGCATTATTTTTAATAAAAGCATCAATCTTTTCCGAAACATCAAACACAATTACAATAACAATGAGCAGCGCAATGGAATAAAAAAAGGTTCCCAGGAACTTCTTTATAATATACCAGTCGAGTATCTTCATCTGCAATGGTCTTGTTTCGTTACTTTTACAAAAATAATTAAAGCCTTTGACTTACCTGTTTCACCATTTGTGTTTTCCAAACATCAAAATCGCCTTCTAAAATATGTTTTCGGGCTTCTTTCACCAGCCACAAATAAAATGCCAGGTTATGCTGACTGGCAATCATACTGCCTAAAAACTCGCGGGCAGAAAACAAATGTCGTACATAAGCCCTGCTGTAGGCCTGATCCACAAAAGAAGTACCATCAGGATCAAGAGGACTGAAATCACTTTCCCACTTCTTATTTTTCAGGTTGATAATTCCCTTTTGGGTAAAAATCATCCCGTTTCTACCATTCCTTGTCGGCATCACACAGTCCATCATATCCACGCCCAAAGCAATACTTTCCAGAATATTCTCAGGAGTTCCGACCCCCATCAAATATCGGGGTTTGTCTTTGGGAAGGATACCACACACCAGCTCTGTCATTTCGTACATAATTTCATGCGGTTCTCCTACCGACAAGCCTCCAATGGCATTTCCATCCGCTTCATAAGAAGCAATGGTTTCTGCCGACTGTTTGCGCAAATCACGGTATGTGCTGCCCTGAACAATGGGAAACAAACTCTGCTCATAACCGTATTTCGGCTCTGTTTCGCTCATGTGTTTCACACAACGGTCGAGCCAGTTATGAGTAATCTGAAGCGATTTCTTCGCATAGGTATAATCGCAGGGATAAGGCGTACATTCATCCAACACCATCATAATATCGGCACCAATACTTCGCTCAATATCGATCACATTTTCAGGTGTGAACCGGTGTTTTGAACCGTCAATATGCGAGCGGAAAACAACACCATCTTCATCCAGTTTTCGGTTCGCAGAAAGAGAATAAACCTGGTATCCGCCACTATCGGTCAGGATAGGCCTGTCCCACGAATTAAATTTGTGTAAACCGCCGGCTTCTTCAATAATCTTGGTTCCCGGACGCAAATACAAATGATAGGTATTGCCCAGAATAATCTGCGCATTAATATCTTCCTTCACCGTATTCATATGAATCCCTTTTACCGAACCCACAGTTCCCACCGGCATAAAAATCGGCGTTTCAATGGTTCCGTGATCTGTAGTAATGGTTCCCGCGCGGGCAGAGGTTTTTGTATCGGTCTTCTCTAATCTGAACTGCATACCTGTTTTCAAAATTTTCGGCAAAGATAGTCCAAATCGGTTTTGGTGGAAAACAAAGTCTGAAATGAAAAACTTCCCGTCTCAAAATAAGCTATCTTGCACATCATAAATCCCGGTTTATGCAGAAAGCACTCATTTTATCCGGCGCATCTGCAGAACAGAATTTCAAAAAGTATTTTTAATAATCAATAGATAAAATGAACTACCAGGAAAGCAAGACTTTTGAAAAAACAGACTTCACTACAGAACCTTTGCCCAAAGGCGAATACGAAGATTGCCGCTTCATTGACTGTGATTTTTCAGGTTCCGACCTGTCGGAAATAAAATTTGTGGACTGTACTTTTGAAAACTGCAACCTCAGCCTTGCGACACTTTCCAATACTGTTTTCAGAGATATTCTGTTTAAAGGTTGCAAAATGCTGGGACTGTTTTTTGAACAGTGCAGTGTCTTCGGGTTATCATTTAGTTTTGAAAACTGTATACTCAATAATTCTTCGTTCTACCAAACCAAAATTAAAAAGACTGTTTTCAAAAACTGTTCATTACAGGAAGTTGACTTTACAGAATGTGATCTAACCGGTTCACAACTGGAAAACTGCGACCTCACAAATGCCTTATTTGACCACACCATTCTTGAAAAGGCTGATTTGAGCTCAGCTTTGCGCTACTCCATCAACCCGGAAACCAACAGAATAAAGAAAGCTAAATTTTCCCTTCCTGGAATTACAGGACTTTTAGATCAGTATGATATTGAAATTACAATCTGAAATTTAGCTCACAGCCTTAAAACAAAAACACAAACAACAAACTCATACTGGCCAGGCTCAATACCAAAGTAGTCATAATGGAAACGGTAACCAAATCGGGGCGACATTTATAGTGATTGGCAAAAACTGCGGTCAGAATCGCAGAAGGTAATGCGGTTTCAATCAACACAATTTCACGCATCATATCTGTAAAATTCGAACCACCGGTCAGCCAATACGCCATTAAAGGCTTCATAAAAAGCTTCAGTAAAATAGCGATCCCGATAATGACATAAGCATGTTTCAGGTGCTTCATTTCCAACAACAAACCAATGGCCAAAGCCACCATCAAAAGGTTGGCATTTCCAATGAGTTTAAAAAACCGCAAAGCTGAAACAAAAGCCGGACTTTTTTCATTAAAAGGAATAAGCGATACGATAATTCCCACAACCAGTGCAATAAATATGGGCGAAACAAAAAACTTTTTCACCGATTGGAGAATATCTTTTCCTTCCACCTGTGAATCGCCGTAATACATTGCAATAAGCGGTCCCAGCACAAACAACAACAAGCCCACCCCTATTTCGCTGGTTACTACCGCTTCTTCCATAGCCAGCGGACTGTTGTTGAACACTTCGCTTATAATCGGATAACCCAGCATGGAAGTCATGCCAAAAGCCGAAACCAGAATCAATGCACCCGTCTCTCCTTTTCCCAGTTTAAGCAATTGGGCCAATAACCAGGCCAGCACCATCATAGCAAGCTCAACTGCTGCCATAATTCCGGCCATAACAATAAATTCTTTATCGATTCTTTGAACCGCAAGTGATGAGAAAATGACAGCGGGCAAAGTAATCTGCAAAACTATTTTGCTGAATAACTGACTGTCTTCTTTTTTCAATACCCCCATTTTTTTCAGAACAAAAGCCAGAAAAATAATGGCAAACATCACAACAACACCCTCAAACAAAGTATTAACTGTATGCATAATGAGTTTTAGGTTAATTTTTAAAAATCACTCCCCGTAACTTTCAGTTTCCAAACCAACAGTTTGAACCCTTTAAAGTTATGAAATAACTACTGATTTTTAGTTAGCAACCTTTAAATTTATACTCCTCGACCTTGCTTTTTTCAATAGTTTTGCATTTTTATCAAACAAATCTCATGACAGCACCCGGTACTTTGGAAATCAGTTTAATCAGTCTGTTTTTACTGGCTTTTGTGATTCAAATGATTTATTACTGGGGTCTTTTTTCCAAACTGGCTTTCCATAAGCCCGAAGAAGTAGCCTTGCCGGCCGAACAAATTCCTGTATCTGTTGTCCTTTCCGCCAGAAACGAATATCGCCATTTATCTGAGAACCTTCCTGCTTTGCTGGAACAGGATTATCCCAATTTTGAAGTTGTAGTGGTGAACCATGCTTCTGATGATGACTCTGCCGAACTGTTGAAAGACTTTCAAAAGCAATACAAGCATCTGAATGTGGTGCATATTGAAAAGGATTTAAATTTCTTCAAAGGCAAAAAATTCCCCCTGTCATTAGGAATTAAATCAGCAAAACACGAAACACTGCTTCTCACCGATGCCGATTGCAAACCTGAATCCAAGATATGGATTCAGAAAATGATCGCCAATTATCAAAACGACACACAAATGGTGTTGGGTTACGGCCCGTATTCCACAGAAAAAGGAATGGTGAACAAAATTATTCGCTACGATACATTTACAGTGGCTCTGCAATACCTTTCTTTTGCCCTTGTCGGGAAACCGTATATGGGTGTGGGAAGAAACCTCTCATACAAAAAGGAACTGTTCATCAAAAACAAAGGCTTTACTTCACATTATAACCTGATATCCGGTGACGATGATTTGTTTGTAAACAAGGTGTCCACCAAAAAAAATACAGTGGTAGAGCTCTCACCTGAAAGTTTTATGTATTCAGAACCCAAACACAGCATGAGTGAATGGATGAGACAAAAAAGACGTCACTACAGCGCCGGAAAGCATTATAAAAAAGGAATCTTATCGCTTTTGGTTTTGCATATATTGAGTACTGTCCTGTACTATCTCAGCATCATCGCCATGATAATTTTGTTGCCACTAATCAATATATGGATGATTATTCCGGCTGCGGGCATTGTACTGCGACTTTTCACCCGCATCCTTATCCATCAAAAAGTACTCACTCGTCTTCATGAAAAACAATTATTGCTATTTTCGCTCTGGTGGGAACCGCTTTATATCCTCGTTATGCCGCTCATAGCGCTAAGAAAAAGCAAAACAATTCAATGGAAGTAAACCTGACCGGTAAAGGAAAAAGAGATTACAAACTCATACAAAAAGCATTGCAGGAAGGCGATCAGTCGGCCTATACCCAATTGCTGAAATACTACCGGGATGCCCTTTATTTCTCCATGATGAAGATGACACAAAACCCCATGGATGCCGAGGACCTCACCATTGAAGCTTTTGCCAAGGCCTTTAAAAACCTGAACCAGTACGTACCTGAATATGCATTCAGTACCTGGCTGTTTAAAATTGCCAGCAACAACGCCATCGATTTCATCAGAAACCGGCAAAAAGAGTCGGTAATGAGTAACAAAGACTTTGATCAGGAAACCGATGAACACCAGCATACCAAAATGCCCGGCGAAGCCCTCGACCCGGAAGAACAGTTCATCAGTTCCCAAAAAATAGAACTCATTCATGAAGTGGTGGACAAGCTAAAGCCCCACTACAAAAAACTCATCGAACTGCGCTATTTCAAAGAGTTATCCTACGAAGAAATTATGCAGGAACTGGATTTGCCTTTGGGCACCATCAAGGCTCAGCTGTTCCGTGCCCGCGAACTGCTGTACAACATTTTAAAGAATGCCAGAGAGAAACTGTAATCGTTATTGGTTAACTTAAAAACGTCATTTAATCAGCTCTTTTTTGTTAATCATACCACCACGGGTATCTATCAAAGTATTCATCGTTATAAAGGCATCCGGATCTATTTTTTCAATTTCATTCTTTAGTTTTGAGATTTCGAGTCGTGTAATCACAGTAAAAACCACATCCACTTCCTTTGGTTTTTCACCCCGAAAAGCATATCCTCTTGATGCTTTGTACAAAGTGCAACCCAGCCCCATATTTTCAATTATCATTAATCTTATTTCTTCACTTTGATCCGAAACAATAGAAACACCAATAAACTCTTCAATTCCATCTACTATAAAGTCAACAGTTTTTGAAGCGGCAAAATAGGTCAGAATAGCATAAAGTGCAATTTCAACAGACAAAAAATAGGCTCCTGCCAGAAAAATAAATAAGTTAAAAATTAATATCACATTTCCCACACTCAAGCTACTTTTCCTGCTGATAAAAACAGCCAGCACTTCTGTACCATCAAGTACGGCTCCACCTCTGATTGCCAGCCCTACCCCTAAACCCAGAAAAAAACCACCAAATGCAGCAATCAACAATTTATCATGCGTTATAACAGGGTAAGGAATTAAATAAATAGCCAGAGCTAACAATGAAATGGCAACAATACTCTTTAATGCAAATTGCCTGCTGATAGTCGAATAGCCCAGAATGATAAAAGGAATATTAATCAAAAGAATCAAAATAGAAATCGAAAAACCGGTCATTTCATTTATTATTAAAGAAATACCTGTAACTCCGCCATCAATAAATGAATTTGGCAGCAAAAACCCCTTTAAACCAAATCCGGCCACAAAAGCACCAATAAGAATAAACATTGCATTAATGAGAAAATATTTAAAATCAATCTTCACATGAAATGCTACTCTCTTGTAATCCTCTTTTTTAGGTTTACGACCTGATTTCTTCTGTTTTTTTAAAGTCGCATGAATTAAAAACTGGTATATCGGATTCATAGTTTTCTATTTCTTTCAAAAATAATCTTTTTAGCACAGTTTATTGCGATCCAGAGGCACAAGAAATAAGCAAACTTTAATTTGTTTATTTCGGGTTTAATAACAGATTAATTCATTGCCTTTGGTGGATCGCAATAGGTACAGCTTTTTTTGTCATTCCGGATTGCGGGGGCATTTCCTTAAACTGAAGATCTAAAATCACCGGTCTTCCTCCTGTCCACCTCCGACATAAGTCAGGGGTTCCTTCGAAGTTCCTTCGAAGTTAACTCGAAGTTCATTCGTACTTTATACGTATGAAATTGAACAAACTACGATTTATTTACGGTTTTACTATGTATTTAATATAGTCTTAGGTGGGAGTTGCACAGGAGGCAGATACTCAATACTTCTTTCAGGGTATAGGTAAAATAACCTCCATCTAACAAAAATCACCAGTACTATTTTACTCTTATTGAAAAACTTCCGACTTCAATCTCCCGACTTCCGACTTCTTTTTACCTTTGCATGGCAAAACTTTAACACATGGACAACAACAGTTTTCAACAAGCCATTTTACAGGGAATTCCGGAAACACTTCCGGCTCCCAAACCCTACGATAATAGCATAAGTCATGCACCAATAAGGAAAGATATTCTTTCGAATGATGAAAAGAAGCTGGCACTGAAAAACGCTTTGCGTTATTTTCCTGAGAAATTCCATGCCGAACTGGCCCCAGAATTTGCCGAAGAGCTCAAAAAATACGGCCGCATTTACATGTATCGTTTTCGTCCGGACTACGACATGGTTGCCCGACCGGTTTCAGAATATCCGGCAAAATCGAAGCAGGCTGCAGCCATCATGTTGATGATACAAAACAACCTGAATCCTGCTGTTGCACAACATCCTCATGAATTGATTACCTACGGCGGCAATGGAGCCGTGTTCATGAACTGGGCACAATACCTGCTCACCATGCAATACCTCGCTACCATGACCGATGAACAAACGCTGGTAATCTATTCGGGACATCCGCAGGGGCTGTTTCCGTCACACAAAGACGCTCCCAGGGTTGTTGTTACCAACGGTATGGTTATTCCCAATTATTCAGCACAG
>JAFGXS010000091.1 GCA_016936505.1 Bacteroidales bacterium
ATAAAAAAAAGGTCAGAAATTATGAGAAGCACAGTAAAAAACAGGAAACAACGATCTACCTACCTTCCAACCAACATAAAACTGGTTATGAAAATCGCTCTGATAGCTTTGGGATTCTACGTTTGGGGAACAGAGTTTATCTGGGTACTGTTGAGCTTATATCTCGGTTGGGCTATTATCAAACAACTGCTTTCCTGTCTTGTCTCTCTTGTCGTTCTTATAATCATTCTGGCTTTGCTGGTTTCATTAATCTTTTAAAAGTTAAAACAATGGCAAAGTATTATTCTCTATTCGGAAAGACTACCACTGATACCGAAGTACAGGTGGTGAAAGAAAATCAGATTGTTATCGGTTATGGTTATGCTATGAGTGAATCCCGGTATGTGGTTTACAAGGTGGAACACATCAATAACCGGGGTTATATGTACCACCTTATCAATACAGACACCAAAGCCATGGACAGGACCGACATAATAAACCCCTTATCCAAAAAGTTCGGCATTGGCAGGTACTACGATGATGTAAAACCGGAATTTATGGATGCTTTTGAGGTGGCCATACTTCTTCAGGAAGCGCAGGCGAAAGCCAAGGCAGAGGAGGACGAAGCCGAAAAAGAGCGGATAAGGATTAACGAAGTAAAACAGGTCGGTCGCAAACGCTTTACAGAAATTTTCCCGGAAGATGCACAGGCAGTTATTGTGGCAAGGTTGAAGCAGGACGAAAGTGATATGCAAACCGACTATTTTGCAAGCAGCACACAGCGCACTGTCATCTTAGGTTTTTCCACTCACAAAAGGGACATCTTTTCCGAGATGCGCAAACATGCCGAACATTTCGAAGAAACTGCTTACCTCTCGGAATTCAATCAGGATTACGAACATCGGGAAAAATACAGCATGGGTGCAGGTTATTATCTGGGAGAAAGCAAATATCATGGGTGGATAATCGAAAAAGTGCCCGTATATGACCGTGACCGAACGACTGAGGAATTCGCATACATCGCAGGCAATGAAGATAACATTCGCATAAATAAGCCGGACGGAACACCGCCTGATAACCTCAAGTTGGAAGATAAAGCCAATTGTACCATGGTGGAATATTCAGCTAAAGCGGTCGCTGTTTTCGGGAATACCAAGCCAATCAAAGACGAGCTCAAAGCGATGGGCGGACGGTTTAACAACCGATTGACTTTTAAGGGAGAAAAAATCGCAGGCTGGATATTTCCCAAGTCAAAAGAACAGCGCTTAGCCTGCTATTTCGGGCTGGATTAAAATGCGCAGTAATTGGAAAAATTCACTTCAAATAATAAAATCATACAAATATGAAACCGACAGAAGTAAATAACACCATAATAGGAAAACGTTGCAAGTGCATTTTCACTGGCATGATGGTTACCGGAGTGATTGAAGAAATTACAAAAGACCAACACGCAGTACAAGTGAAAGTACGTTTTGATGTATCTCATCGATGGGGTGACGAATTCTATGAATACAACTGGTCTTTTGCCCGCCTTTCAGATGGATTTGGCTCTCTCCACCATCTGGAAATCATTGACGACAAATACCAGGCTGTCCAGGTAATTTTTTTGAAAACCATTCAGGAAATAAACCGGGACTTTGTCCGGGACTATGCCAAATGGCAAAGGGTCAACCTGAAAGAATGGATTGACAATTATAAATCTTCCCGCTTTACACAAGTAAGCGAATGCAGTGCCATTATTACTTCCGAAGATACAGACCATCTGAAAGAATGGCTCAAAAAAAATAGTCCGATAAAATCAATTGAAGAATTAATCTAAAAAATCAGAAACAATGAAAACCAATGATAATGGATGTTCCACCTGTGAACAGGAAAATGAAAATTATACAACATTTCGTCCGGTACATCGCCCAAATCAAACCTATTACCAGTACGATTACCGGCACACAGACGGGGAATTGTTTTCAACAGTAGCCCCAACTTTGGGAGAGTGCCGAAGCCGTCGCGATAAATGGCTGGACAAGCGAAACAAAATGTATAAACTCTTCATCGGGTTCCGAAAGTTGGGCGAATTTGACTCCATACTGGAAGCCAAACATTTTGCAGACAACAGCGGATTAACCGGTGTGTTTTCCCTACGGGGTGAGAATTACTCAGATAGTTGGTATGCAACGAAAAAAATGTAAGACAATGAAGACAACAATAACAGATATTACAGGAGCAAGCATTGAAGTAACGGATTTGGACAAGGCTATTGAGCAATGTGAGCTTTGCAAAAACAGTCCCTTCAAAATGCCATCGGGACAAACGGTCGGAGAAAACCACAGGCATATGTTATCCCAACTTGAGAAACTAAAACAACTAAACTAAACTAAACAGACGGGCGGAAAACCGCCCGTTACTTTTTCCATGAGCCCGGTCACCTGAGCGGAGAAAAAGTAACAAAAAGCCCTTTAATGAAGGTTTCTCCCCCTAATTTTCCAGCAAAATTACAGGTAAATCACTGACAAGCTGCAAGGTCATGCCCTGCGGGTTTTACAAACAATCTCCACACCTGCGGGTAGTATTCTTTGTAAAAACCTTGCGCGAAGTCACTGATTACCTGTGGTGGTGAAAGCAAAAAATTAGTGTTGAACCATTAAAATTTTTGCATTATGAAAG
>JAFGXS010000092.1 GCA_016936505.1 Bacteroidales bacterium
TTACCAGGTTGAAAAAACGGATAATTTTAAAGGAACTGGTCTTGGACTGGCTTTATCCAAAGAATTTGTTGAATTGCATCATGGAAGAATAACTGTTGAAAGTGTAGAAGGCAAAAAAACAACTTTTACAGTAAGACTTCCACTGGGAGATATGCATTTAAACAGGGATGAAAAAGTGTCAGATGACGTTCAAAAACCAATAATGCATGAACAACTGGTTTATAATAAAATTTACCTAAATCCGGAAATTACCGATCAGGAAACAGGAAAAGAACCAGTTTCGTCAGAACGACCAAGAATTCTGTTGGTTGAAGATGATAGTGAAGTCCGTTCATACATCAAAGAATGCTTAGAGGAAACCTATGAAATTCTGGAAGCCCCAAATGGGAAAGTGGCCTTAGAAATGATTGATGAGGAAGAACCGGATTTAATTGTGAGCGATATAATGATGCCCGAAATGGATGGTTTGGAACTGACACACCAACTTAAAAATGATTTGAAAACCTGCCATATTCCAATCATTCTGTTAACCGCAAAATCATCGCTCGAACAACGATTAGAGGGGCTTGAGGAAGGAGCAGATTCATACATCCCAAAACCTTTTAGTAAGGAACATTTACAAATCAGGATTAGAAAATTGCTTGAGCTGCGAAAAAAAATTCACGATCGGTATAAAAGCCAATATGCGGTAGAAGAAGAACCAACCGATATTTCAAGACTCGACAAAAAGTTCCTTAACAAAGTATCAAAGATTGTGGAAGATAATCTTCAAAAAGACGAATTTACAGTTGAAGAACTCAGTGATTTGGTGGGTTTATCGCGGGTGCAGATATATCGGAAGATTAAGAAACTTACCGGGATGTCGGTCAGTGAATACGTTCGTATGGTGAAACTAAAAGCATCTCTTGAATTAATTAAAACAAGCGGTAAAAGTATGTCCGAAATTGCATACGAAGTTGGCTTCTCTTCTCCATCCTATTTCGCGCAATGCTTTAAAAAACAGTTTGGCATTTCACCATCCGATTATGCAAAAAAATAGCCCGATTCTTTGATCGGGCCTTTACCTGTGGGCAAACTAAAAACTATGGTTCCCAAATGGGATTAAGACTCCAAACTTCACATCTCTGGAGCTCTATACTTCCTCCTTTTGAAAACACTTCGAATTCCTTATAAACTTCATTCGGGAAGACCAAATTTGTAAACACCTCATCTCCATTTATGAACACTTCTACTGACGTTCGATCATAAAACACCCGAAGTTTCATGTTTCCAAAATTCAGATACTCCATGCTATTCTGATTGATAAATTCATCATGGAACGAAGTAACGCCGCTTTTACTCCTATCGATATAAATACGCTTGTTTTCCACATCGCAAGTAAACACAAACTGTTCACCAAGAGCATTCGAAAGCTTGAATCCAAAGTTCCTTGAAGACTTATTGTTAATATCAATTTCCATTTCAAAGGATCCTTCTCTATTCTCAACCAATCTGTCTAATTTTACTTCACCGTCACAATTCATTTCAGAAACAGTTTGATTCTCTTTTCGTAGCTTTTCCAACTGCTCAACAGGGGAAGAAATTAATTTGTATTGATTGCCTCTTTTTACCATACTTACTTTTCGGGGTAATGTCATTACCCCTCGTCGAAAGCCGTAATCAGGTATTTTTTCGGCATAGCGCCAGTTACTCATCCAACCAATAAAGAGTTTCTCATCGTCACCAACGGGAGTATTTGCCCAGGTAACGCCAGCATAATTATCCCATCCGTAATCAAGATACTTAGGCACTGATTGCGTGTTATCCGGGGTAAAGGTCGTTCCGTCAAACGCCCCAATGAAATATTGAACCGGAGGATTCCCGGGCTGAACACTAACCAAAAGCACCCATTTTGTTTCATCAGAACCTTTTACCTTTATAGGAAACAAATCAGGGCATTCCCACACACCGCTGTGGTCACCAACTTCATAGCCGAACTCGCTTTCCTTTTTCCAGTTTTTCAAGTCTGGAGAGGAATAAAACTCAGCATGCTGTCCGGCCACAATTGTCATGATCCATTTCTGACTACCTTCATGCCAGATTACTTTAGGATCGCGAAAATCTTTCTGCCCGGGATTTGAAATTACTACGCCATATTTCTCCCAAGTACGTCCTTTATCGTTACTGTAGGCCATGCCTTGATACTGATAATCATTTCGACCTGCTTTTTCCCACTCAGGGTTTGAATAAGTGAAAAGAGCAACCAAGGGATCCTCGTCCCCTATTTTTAAGCCAGATGAATTTGCCGTATCAACTACTGTTGATCCCGAAAAAATGTAGCCCAATGAATCAGGATACAGGGCAATGGGCAAATGGTCCCAGGTCACCAAATCTGAGCTTACGGCATGCCCCCAGTGCATCGGTCCCCAAACAGTTGCATTCGGGTAATACTGATAGAATAAATGGTATTCACCTTCATAATAGACCATCCCGTTGGGGTCGTTCATCCAATGGGCTTCAGGAGAAAAGTGGAACTGAGGACGGTATTTTTCAGCGGAAAATCTTTGCTGCTGGTTATTAATTCCCTTTTGCTCTTTGGTGCTGCAGCTAATTGCCACAA
>JAFGXS010000093.1 GCA_016936505.1 Bacteroidales bacterium
ACAAAACAATATTCCCTAGTAGCTCAGTTGGTTAGAGCGGCGGACTGTTAATCCGTAGGTCGTAGGTTCAAGTCCTACCTGGGGAGCTTTTTATTTAAATAACGTGCTGAATTTCAGTGCGTTATTTTTGTTTTAAGAGAAATTGAAAGAGAGAATAGTGATTCATAATTCTCGTTCATGCCAAACATGATCCAGGTATTATATTTATTTAACTTCAGTATTTTGCATTAATTTTGTATGAAACTTCAATCATGTTAGAATCATTGTACAAAGAAAAACATGAAGAACTAATACAAAAACTACTTCAGGTAGAAGCGAAGCATATTGAGTTCTTCGAAAATAGGGAGCCTCAATTTGAAAGCGACGGCAACAGAGATCATTTGCATAATCACTGGCTGCTATGGACTGAGTCGCACTTGGTTAAATTTGGTTTTGCTCAAGGTTCTGATCTACCTGAGAATATTAGGCAAGAATGTATAAAGGTTTTTGACGAGGTTTTCGGTTAGTTACTCTGTCGATCTGTATTTTTGTACAATCTGTCCCTGATCTGTACAAATTGCGCTAAAATATTATATAAAAAAAAGCCCACCCAGAGGGCAGGCTAATCCAAATCATAACAATTCAAAAAACAAACACATAATTAATATGAAACAATCTTAGTCCGGCCGTTCAATGAATCAGCCTTAATATTATGTTCCAGTTTATCGATTGTTGCCCAATCAATGCCCTGGATATCTCTCCTTACTAATTGCTCCTCCATCGAGGCGTTATCAATTTCCAGATTATTCGATAACTTTTCTCCGGGCTTTGCTGCCAGTAGTGCCCTCACAGCTTCAACTTTTCGTTCAACTGTTTTCTGCACTTTAACCAGAGGATTTATACTATCTAGGGCTGCTTCAAATAGAGTAGTTTCGTCTTTTATTCTGGCTGTTTCACCTTTTATTTTTGAGGTTTCTGCCTGTGTTGCAGCAAGTTTTGGGTGTGACTTCGCGTTTGGACCTTCAAGAGCATTGTTCAATAGCTCAATTTGATCGATATGTAAACTTGCTGTTCTGTCTATCGATTCCAGGCGCTCGACTCCCAACACCTGGTTAATGTGCTTAAACTGTTTCATAGATGTTTGCTTTTTTAAGGTATGGTCGTTTTTCTTGTGTGTGGTGGAAGATAATAGTATTACCTCCGAACTGATTCATTCTTCGTTTCAAGAACAAATGCCGGGGAAGTGTAAAGGCTTCCGCATATTCGTTTTTCTTTGGGTCTACGAACCGGTTAACCTCGATCATTTCAGCCAGCACGTCAAATTCATAAATTCCATTTTTGGGCCTTAAAACACCGAGTTTTACCAACTCGTTAAGGGCTTCGCACACATTTTTCATCTTGTCCAAAACCTCGTTTTGTTTTGGAGAAATAGTGAACCAAGAAAAGAAATTGATTGCATCCTCAAAAAAAGAATTTTCCACTGTATCAAATTCATTCTGTTTTTCGTTCCAGAGTTTACGAAGAGGATAATAGAACTTAACTTCTTTCATACGGTCGAAAGTCCGGAGCAGAGATTCTTTCAGTTCAAGAACCATTTCAATGTTGGGTGCCGGGACGGATCCACCGTCAAGAACGACATGAAGATTCTCGCCAGGTCGAATTGGCTTCATATCGGTAATCCGTATATATTCATCGTAAATCCAAACTTTCGGGTCTGCATGTAGAAATTCAATGAATGAATCTACCGGGTAAGGAGTAGTTATTCCCAGGCATTCTTCGAGTTGGTGTTTTAGTGCGTTCGTCTGTTTAGCAATAACCTCATAAACATTAAGAATAAAAGATAGATCTTGTTGATTCGGGCCGCCAATCGGCATAGGTTCAAAGTCTTCAACTATTGGCATTGTAGCCAATTGTAGCCGATCCTCTTCCGAGATAATTTTTTCTGAATTAGTATTTTCAACAGTCGGTTCCGTTGCTTCAATGGATGCTGTTTCTGCAGCTTCATTGGCTGCCTGTGTTGTTTCGCTTTTCATTGTATATTTTTTAAAATTTATGTTATGGCTTTAAGTTTGTCTGGGAGTCCATCTCTTCATGCTTTTTTAATTTTCCACTTAGATCTGTCACAGATACAAAAGTTTTCTTTTCGCCCTGCAGCTTGGTTGTTTGGTATAATTTATTTACGGCTTCCGCTAATTCTTTTATATCCCTATCACGATCTTTCATTTCACTTTCAGATATAAATGTGCCATGATATCTTAACCCGATATTGCTGGTATCTACAAAACCACCGCTGGCATATTTATCCAAATTCGGATTTACATTAACATTTCTGGTTCGCAGTGCCTCAATTGTCTGTGTCATATTTGCCACAACAGGATGTCGCATAAGTCGCTGAGGAACAATATACTCACCGGCATGCACAACACCGACAGCCTGGTTAACAGGGCCGTGTGGGGTGTAACCTCCTTCTGCGAATCCTTTGGTTTTGTTCGTTGCACTTTTGATAGTGCTGATAAGTCCGGCAACCTGAGCAACAAATCCAATTATCATTGGAATATTTGCCGGGAAAGGAACACTGGCTGCAGTTTCGCCTGTCCCTTTGGCAATATTTATTATCGTTTCGGCAATTGCCCAGGCTTGCTTTGCCAACAGAGCTGCTTTTCCAATTCGGCTTTCTTCGCCAAAAACACCGATAATTGTGTCAAGCGTTGAGAGATAAGAAGCTCTTCGTTCTTCCTGAATTCGGAGATCCTCTGCAGCTCGATCAGCTGCAGCCTTTTGCTCATTGTCGAGTATATTTTGTCTGAGTCTGCTTTCCTCGAGCGTTGCGGATGTAACAGATTTTTCAACTTCAATCCGTGGATCGATGGATTGCATTCCTTCCATTTCCGGTTGTTGCTGTCTCCCTTGTGTTGATCCTTGCTGAGTGCTTTGTGACTGATTTATAAGCGGGGTTGTTGTTTGCGTGGACACTGTAACTTCAGGTAGAACTTCCGGCTTCACGTTTATTTTTCCGGTTAAAGTTTTTTCATAAGCCCCTTTCCATGTTTCAGCGACTTTCTGAGCATTGGTTATAACAGCATTTTTCATGTTGTCGCTATACTCTGAAAAAGCTGATTTAATGCCGGAAAGATCGAAAGTAAGAACGGCTTTTATAAGTTTACCTCCGAGTTTAAACTGCTCCCATAATCCCTGCAGTGCAGTTTTTACAATATTGAACCCGGTTACCCAGCTGGCTAACATATATTGAAATCCAGCCCGGACCGGAAGACTTCCATTATATAACTCAATAAACCAATCGCGAACGTTTTTAATGCCTTTGGAAAGCCCGGCAATTCCCCCGGCCAATAATTCAACTGCAGTTGCTTTTATCGCTGTGAAAGTGCCGGTACCCGTTCCCATTAAGTCGCTCCAGGCTTGTTTTAGCATTGTGTTTGCTTCGAGGAGGCGTTCCTGTATTTGAGCATTTTCACCGGCTCCGGCCTTTACCTTTTCCAGGCTTAATTCAGCTTGTCCGAGCATGGTAATATATTGCAGACCAGCGTCCTCCCCTGGGCCACCGAACACGTCAGCGATGGCCGTTCCAACCTCTTTACTTTGTGGTGGCAACTCTGCAAGCCGGTTACTAACCATCTGAATAGCTTCGAAAATTGAAATAGTTCCACTTTTAAGCTGGTGTTCAATTGTTGCTGAACTAAGTCCGATTCCATCAATAGCAGACTTTGTTGCGGTGGTCATTTCCCGGAGGCGCAAAGTGCCTTCTTTAATAGTGTCAACTCCTTTGTCAGAATATATTCCGGAAGTAACCTGTTGAGTTATCAGCGCAATCGATTCATCGGCTGATAAGCCTGCAGCCTTAAACTGTGTACCATATTCTTTCAGGATATCCATGAATTCGCCCGAGCTGTCAGCTCCGGCAATAAATCCATCATTTATTTTCTTCAGCGCGTCTTCTGCTGAAATACCCATTGTTTTAGCGAAGTTGTTCGTTGAAATAAGAACTTCACTGAAATCCTTGTTAAATGTGTCAGCTGTAGCCTGAACTGAAGCAGTAAAATCGGCTAGTGGTTTTCCACTTAATCCGGTTAATTTTTCGGCTTCTTGTCTGGCTTTAGCCGTTTCGGAATACATATTAAAAAGCGCCTTTCCCGCTTTAATCGCTCCACCGATTATTGCAGCGAACCCGAACGCCGGAAGCAAGCCTTTAGCAGATCCCATAAGTTTAGAGAGCATACTGTCCGCCTTCTTTCCGGTATTACTCCATTCTTTGCCAGCCTGCCTAATAGACGAACTATGCTGATCAAGTATACCTTTTAGGGTACCAACCTTTTTTAGCTGTCGGTTGTATTCTTCGCTGCCAACCGTCATTTTATTTAGATCTGCATTGGCTTTGTAAAATTCAGTTCTAATCGATTTTAGGTCATTTTTTATCTGTTTACCATTGATGAACAGATAAACACCTCTTTTCTCAATCTTTGCCATTTCCTATAAGTTTAGCGGTTTCTTTTAGTGCTAAATCAGCACCTAATTCGCCTAATTTATCAGCGAGTTCTGGGACTTCTTTATCTAGTACAGGATTAATCCAGTCTTTTGGCTGTCGGGTTCCGGGTCCTGCTCCTTTGGCCACAAATACACCCTGGCGGGCAAAGGTGATTGAAACGCCGTCAATCTCCACATGATCATGTTTGAAGTTCTTCACCCTGATTGAATCTTTCAGGCGCGGATCATCACGCTTGGAGATCACTTTTGATTGCAGATCTGAAAGCTTATGAACTTTCGATTTCAAGTTTGAAACACCT
>JAFGXS010000015.1 GCA_016936505.1 Bacteroidales bacterium
GAAGTACAAAGAAGAAATTCTGAAAAAAGGATGGATCAAAGATCCGTTTGCTGAAGGCAATTTGCAGGCACAGGTGCACTGGTCGGGATATGAATTTTTGCTCGGTATTTTTCTGATTGCCGGCGTACTGCTGTCGCTGTGGTTCTTCCGAAAAGAGATCACCAAACTCGCTGTGGGTGTTTTTGTAACAACGCTATTGTTCACCACCCTCACCGTCTTCATTATCACACCCAAAATTGAGGGCTATTCCCAACGGGCCGCCATTGAATTTTTCCAGAGTCATGCCGGTGAAAATGCCTACATGGAAGTATGGGCCTACAAGAGTTACGCACCGTATTTCTATTTTAAACAACCACCCCCGGAGGGAAACCGTCCCACCGAGAAGCAACTGCTGACGGGTTACATCACCAAACCGGTGTACGTGGTAACCAAGAATTTTAATGCGAAAGAATTTCAAAAAAGATATCCTGAATTTTCGCTCCTTTATATGAAGAACGGTTTTGCCTTTTTCGGGAAACCGGCATTTTCATTTAAAACTTCACAACAAAAATGATCGACAACAAAAAAATAGTGGTGGTGCTGCCCGCTTACAATGCAGCACAAACATTGGAAATTACCTACAACGAGATTCCGTTTGATATTGTGGACGACATCATTCTGGTGGACGACCACAGCAGCGACGAAACCATCGAAGTGGGAAAAAAACTGGGGATCAAGCACATCATTGGGCACGAAGTGAACAAAGGCTACGGCGGAAACCAGAAAAGCTGCTACAACAAAGCGCTGCAACTGGATGCCGACATTGTGGTAATGCTCCATCCCGATTACCAGTACACACCCAAGCTCATCCATTCCATGTGTTACCTCATTGCCAACGGGGTGTATGAAGTGGTGATCGGTTCAAGGATTTTAGGAAAGGGTGCACTGAAAGGCGGCATGCCCATGTACAAATACATTTCCAACCGTTTTTTAACGCTGACTCAGAACATTCTGATGAATCAGAAACTTTCGGAATACCATACGGGTTACCGGGCTTTTTCTGCTAAAGTGTTGCGCAGCATTCCTTTTAACACCTGTTCCGATGATTTTGTGTTTGACAACCAGATGCTGGCTCAGATCTTTTATGCCGATTTTGAAGTAGCCGAGATCACCTGTCCCACCAAATACGAAGAAGACAGTTCTTCCATCAACTTCAGTCGCAGTATGAAATACGGACTGGGCGTGTTAGGTGTTTCAACTCAATACTTTTTCCAGAAAATAGGCCTTTCCAAAGCCAAAATATTTAAAGGAATTAAATAGAATTTTTGATTTTAAGATATAAAAAAAGCCGCGAGATCCGCAGCTTTTTTGTTGCGTAATTTTAATACGCTACAGACATTGTTTATTTAATGTTTCAGGTAACTAAAGTCTTTTAAACAGTATCACTACTTTTTGATAAAGGCATAATTGTCTTGATCTTTTGTCCCAGCATTTACAATGATTTGGTATGTGCCCGGTTTCAAATCTGTTATATCAATTGTTACAGCATTCTTTTCTTTCCCATATTTTTTACTGATATAAACTGCTCCTGTGTAGTCAATAACTTTAATTGACTTAATAGTTTTCTTATCTACATTTTTGATTGTCTTTTGGGCAGATTTCTCTGTAGTTGCTATAGAAAGCTGTTGTGTAACAGCTGTAGTTGTATTTTGAGTAATACTGATTGTTGATGTAGCAGGATTTGGATAGACAGTAAAAGGATGTATTCCTCCACATTCCTCAGTTGCTTCTGTGTGGCTAATGGGGGAGGTGCCGCATTTATTTACCTGTGCTACATCTATATAATAAACATGACCACAATTTGTCAAATCACGTTGAAAAATACCTCCATTCACAGGAGAGTCGTATATTAATACTCCGTCCACCCACCATTTGTAAGCAAGAGCTCCAGGTATTGCCTCAATAGAAGCTGTAAACCTTCTTGGAGGTACATCCCATTGAATAGTTATAGGACCTGGTTTAGGTGTACCCGCCGCCACTTTGACTGTTTTTGATTCAATTCCACAACCTGAATTGATTGTAGCCGTGATCCAGGTATTTAGGCTACCGGTTGCCTTAAATGTTGCTGAATTACCTGATGCAGAAGTACGGCTTAATCCTGAACCCTGGTCCCAATCAATGTAACATTCATTTGGTAAGTTTGTAACTGTATATGTAGCGCCAGACGAGCATATAGGAGAAGTTCCAGAAACCGATGGAGTTGGAATGGTTAAAGTAGAAACAGAAAGTGTATTTCCGGCAGCTGTTTCTGAACCAGAGCTCGTGATTGCTGTAACATAAAATTTGTAAGTAGTGTTTGCAGTCAATCCGGAAACCATAAAAGATGTATCAGTAATTGTTGATAATAATACAGGAGTTGTTTCTGTTGCATCATACAATTTGTAAGATACGGCATCTGGGTGAGACTTCCAGGCCAGTGTAAGATGACAATAACTTCGGGCAGTATAAGTCATGTGTAGTGGCGGAGTCACAGTAGTTACAGATTTTTCTTTAGATTTTGAATTTCCGGCCAAATCGGTAGCAGTCACACTCACCTTGTAAGTGGTACCGACGGCTAAATTTGTAAAGTTATAATAACTGTCTAATAATGTTGCCTGTATGGTTTTGGGGCTGCCAACTACATTACCATTCGAATCTTTTAAAGTCAGGGTATAATTCTTTATTCCATTAAACCCTGAAGAACGGTTTAAAGCAGTGTAAGTATTTGACATTGCATCATAACTACTCCACTGCGAAACAGTGATGGCGTTGCTGGTTGCAGAAGTAAAAAATGAAGGAGTATCAGGTGGTGAGTTGTCAACAGTAATATATTGGGCAAAATAATCGAATGTATAGCTTTGGTTCTGGTTATGGCTATTGTATGCATAGAAATTCAAAAAAATGGGGTATGTTTCTTCGGCAGTACCTGTAGGAACAGCTACCGTAAGTAAAAAGTTTTTGCTTTGCTGGGGCAAAAGCTCCTGGCTGTTGTTGTCGATGGTTACCCACGATCCCGCATAGCCCATCGAACTTTTGTCAATAGACACTGTGCAGGTATCTGTAAGATTGTTCGTGACCTGAACTTGGAATTGAATACTTGCCCCCGCTCTAAGAGGTACAAGGTAGCCCCCATAATCGTCAGTTGACGGAACCTTAACAGTAAAATCCTGAGCCCATGCCCGGGTGTTCATGAGAAAAAGCAACAGGATGGCTGCTGCAAAAAAAGTAAATTTTTTCATAATTGAAATTGTATTTGTTTTACCTACTCTGTTTCTGCTTTTCGGTATCCGCATTTTATTCAGTGAGACCCAAATTGCAGTTCGCTATGCCTCTGCAATTTGCCGGTCGAACTAATCCCGATAGCATAGCATATCGGGATGAATGAGTTAAACCTGCTTTGGGTGGACTGGTGCTCCTATGTAGCTCATTCTTTGATGCAACGGATGGAATACCCGTTGATTTTGTAATTGAAACCTTTATAGACTAAATTATCATGCCAGGCAGTTAAATATAAAAAGGGGGCCGATGTCTCAGAATAAAGCGATGAAGTCCAGAAATCGGCATATAGTTCAAACCCGCTAAAAGGATACGTTCTATATCTTCTTCCACCCGGCAAGGCAGTAAACCCGCTGCTGTTGTCTCCGTCATTGGGGCCGTGCCAATGCAGGGTACCGGCTTCTTTCAGGTGTTTCGAGGCAATGGTGTCGCCGCCGAGGTAATTAATAAGAATCTGCCAGTCAACGGCATTGGCTACCCGCCAGCCTTCGGGGGCTATGTTTCTTGTGTCCTGCGTGGCATACCAGTTGTACAACCGTCCGTAGGTGGCAATGGTATCCGGGTCTTCGGTGTTGTTGTAATTGCAGTAGGCCCCTTCAGTCTGGTTGGCCCAGGAAGTGGTGTCTTTTACGCTGGGGATTGTATCCCCGTTACGGTAGTGGGTTACCCGCAGGTTCTCGGCCATCCATACCTGGTCGCCTATTTTAATGGTTTTATACACATTCCCGTCCACATCGGTTACGGTTCCGTAACTTTTTGAAGGATTAAAAACGGCAGTGGTTCGTCCGTTTAATGGGTTGTAAGGTTGTACCGGCTGGTCGGGTTTGCAACCAGCAAGGAAGGTTGTCAGTAACAGGCTAAAAATAAAAATACTGATTTCTTTTTTCATGTTAAGTTTCTCCATATTGCTATATCAGTTTTCAAGAATCATGTTTCAACAAAAACATGATTCTCATTAAATTTCTTTGTGAATGAAACGAAGGCGTGCCATTTTTAAGAGGGCTTCGGTTTTCAAGATATTTGTTGCTTCTATAGTTTCATTACAAATATGGGGAAAATATTTGAGACAAACAACGGATTTTTTGTGCTTTATTTTGTCTTACAGTTATAAACCTGTAACAGCAGTGAATTTGGCAAAGAGATGTTTTTGCTTTTTATTCATAGGTGGACGATAGGGAGTCGTAGTATGAAATATGGATTGGGCGTTTTGGGTGTCTCGACCCAGTATTTCTTCCAGAAAATGGGACTGGCCAAATCCAGGATTTTTAAAGGAATAAAGACGGAGAAATAATCTAAAAAGTTTTGAATTGCCCCCTAACCCCCTAAAGGGGAAACCAATACACTTAGGTTCGCAAAAAGCATGAGAAAGCACGCCCCTTCAGAGCCTGTTCCGACAAGACGGAAAGTTGGGGGTGTGGAAGGTGCATTGATTTATCTCTGTCACAAAACTAGAAAGGCCGCGAATATCGCGGCCTTTTTTTGGTACAGATCTAAAAACTTACATCATCAAAGCGTTAAATACCAGTTTATAGGTAACGGGTGAAGAAGCCCTGAAAATAGGACTGAAACCATACAGTACCATTTGTCCTTTTCCTTTGCTCAACCACACCATGGCTACTTTGTTGCCGATCAGCTTGATGTTTTCGGCATAACCGCTCATGATCAGGTGATCTTCAGGGAAAGTACCGATAACCCAACGGTCCATATCAAAGCCCGGAAGCTGTGTCTGGAAAACAGGATTGCCCCTGTAAAATACTCCCGAAGATGCTTCCATTCCCAACGTCAACGGGTGATTGGATTTCCAGTTTACCTTAATCAGTGTTCCGGGACAGTAAAGCCCGTCTTTAGCCAAACGGGGTCCCAGATTCCGGTAGGGCAAAACAAAGCTTTCCTTTTCTCCCTTTTTGGGTTGAACCGTTAATGTACCCAGGAACAAGTCTGTTGAACGTCCCCAACTTAATACTTTACCCCCATTATTTACGTACTCCATAATTTTCTGAAGGCCGCTTTTTTCAATTCCCTGAGTGTACTGCGGAGGATAATCAGGCTGAAAGTAACCGTTTTCCGAATATTTTCCGTCCATAATCACCGACTTGCTCTGATCAGGGAAGATCAGATAGTCATAACCCGAAAGATCGGTTTTGGCAACATCTTCAGGATGCAAAACCGTAAACGGTATATGATAGGTGTCGAAAATAAACCGTGTCCATCCGGCATCCATATCATGGAACCAGGTTTCCAATAATGCAATGCGTGGTAATTTCACCTCCTGCATTTTCACTGCCGGTTTGCTGTCCAATGCAAAGGGAGTGGTCGTCAGATCAGCAGTGATTTTCTTCAATGCTTCACTATTCTGAACCAAAAAGCTTCCTTTGGGAACAACCGTTCCATTAACTAAAAAGTCTTCGCTGGTGCGATATACTTTTTCTTTTTCCGAAAGCAAGGCAAAAGCAGTTTTAAAGCTTTCATTGTCATTCACACTAAAAGCCAAGCCCCAGCCCTTCTCATCCAACGGTTTCATAAAATTGAAATTCAGCGGAAGTTCGGCCATGTTATCGTTGATGGTTTTGGAGAACACATCAATGGCAGTACTTTCCAATCCTTTGTGCAACGGCAACGACCAGGAAGTAATGTCGTAAGGACGAATCACTTCTCCTCCGGTGGTAAACCTGCGAACAGGATATTGCTGGGCTTCCATCACTTCCTTGATGAACGGACGGTAGGCCTGAGCCATAGGGATTACAATATCACCTTTGTGATAGTCATAATTATTTAATGTGATATCATGGGTCAAATGATAAACAGTAACTCCTTGTTCCTGCATGATGCGGATCAGATCAGCCAGTTCACTCTGATCGTGTTGCTTTTCGGGCAGAATATAAAAATACGGAGCCTGATTTTTGCCTTTGTTCACTTCTTTCACACACAAATCATTGCGGAAGCGAAGAATCTCATCTTTGTGCAGATAAGCTGTTTTAATAATGGCTTTGGTAGAACTGATTTCGTACTGAACAATATCGCCCAGTCTCCACCATCCACCCGGCCATGGGTCGGGCATATTGATACTTTTCTTATAATCTGAAAGTCCCTTACCGTCGGCGTTCAGTTCGTTGGGCTCTACGTAAACAGGTGTAGCTCCTTTGGCGCTGGCACATTCGGTCAGCATGGAAATCACATTCTTCCACAAACTGGTTTCGGTGGAACCGGGCCAGTAATCGTCGAAAATATATTGCTGCACTACGCCTTTCAAACTGTCAGCTGTCATTTCGGTAATCATATTGGAACCAAATATCTTCATCCAGTTCCACAAATTGGCATCAATTACCTGGGCAATGGCATCCGTTGGAGGAGGCACAAAATAACGCACGCCGGAAAGTCCCATCTGATGTTTTTCGAACATCACCTGCGGATACCAGGCTGTATCAGAAACACCGGCAATGGCTTTAGTATCCGACTGTGAAAGTGTTACAAAATCGCGGTTGTTGTCATGGCCTACATATTTATGATAGACTCCGGGTAAATTGGCGCCTTCGTATTCCGTGCCCCTGTATTTCAAATAATTGTTCACCACCAGATCCATTCCGTCAGGGTTATGGCTGGGAACCATCATATAAACCGTTTTATCCAACCAGTTTCTCACTTCCGGATCTTTTGAGGTTATCAGTTCATAGGCTATCAGCGGCGAAGACTGAGAAGGCCCGACTTCGTTGGCATGCATGGAAAGGGTGGCATAAATAAAGACTTTTCCATCGCGAACCATTTCAGCCTTTTGGTTTTCCGAAAGGTTAGGGTTAATAGCCAGTTCTTTGTTGATCTTTTTAAGCTGATCCAGATTCGCAATGTTCTTTTCATTGGAAATTAAAGCCATATACATGGGCCTTCCCATGGGCGACACGCCGATCTGAACCAGTTTCAATCGGGGTGAGTTTTCATCGAGAACCTTAAAATAATCGATGAGTTTTTCATAGGTAAACAATTGCCGGTCTGCACCGGGTTGAAACCCGAAGAAATCCTTAGGTGTCTGAATGCTTTCCTGCGCCTGAATACTGATTGAAAAAATCACGCTGAAAAGTGTCAGTAACGAAATGTAAAACTGTTTCATATTGAATTAATTTGTTGAGAAAGGCGTAAATATAATGAGCTTTTTTGAGAAAATAAATACATTGTTATTTACAAACAAAGGAATTAATACACTTTTAAGAAAATATTGTTCTGTGCTTTATGATTTAATAATCGCTTCCTGAAGTTCAGGTCCGAAAAAACTTTTCACCTTGCCCGTTTCTTTGTTCAAAATATCTCATCGGGGCGTTGCCCCGTACCCCAAATCCTTTTTGTCTTGACACAAAAAGGATTCAAAAATGTCAAGGCTGCGTCTGCTTGCGCTCGAAAAACTAGCGTTTGACAGCTAAAATCTACAAACTCGTCCCGAACCATCGGGACTCAGACAGCATAGATTTCTTTACGCTGTCTGCTCTGGTTTTTCGGCTGATCAGACAAGGCCTGTCCAAATTAGTTTTCACATACAAAAAAGCGGGAAGGAACCAAAACCGCGGGCAGCGATGGAGTGAATGAGCAAATGATTACGAAGCGGAGCAAAAGCGCTTGCGTTTTGAGAAAAACGAAGGAAAGGATTAATGAGGAGTGTTTTTCTCAACCTACTTTGCCCGAATCGTGGCATTTAATCAGAGCGGGACGACGCATTGGTTTTGGCCTCCTTTCTTTTGGTTCGTTTCTTTGGAGGACGCAAAGAAATGAACATAAACTCTTTTTTACTTTCAAGCATCCATAAAATAGCTTTGGTATCCCAGGCTAGGAAAATTGTACTTTTGTTCTTTAAATTAAAAACACATGCTCCAAATACAAAAATTTGTCTTTAATCCCTTTCAGTTGAACTGCTATGTTCTGTATGATGAAACCAAAGATTGCATCCTGGTGGACCCGGCGGTTTCCAACGATGCAGAAATGCAACAAC
>JAFGXS010000016.1 GCA_016936505.1 Bacteroidales bacterium
ACTGGTCCGGTAGCTCAGTTGGATAGAGCAGCAGCCTTCTAAGCTGCGGGTCGTGGGTTCGAATCCCGCCCGGATCACAGATAAGACGAAAGCCTTGCCCATTCGGGCGAGGCTTTTTTTTCATGCGAAAGCTAAAATTCGTTGAGCTTTTTAGAATGCAAAAAAAGACTGCGGCGTTAAGCTGCACGGCTTTGAGTATTTCACGATGGAGGCGCAGGGATCATGCAATAATCCCGTTTACTATTTATGTTTTCCCGATTCTCACTTAGTATTTATTTGAACCAACTCCAATGCACCTCCGACACTGTTCAATGATAAAAATGTATTTTAACCTATATTTAGACGTAGTTTATTCGATTTTAATCGTATAAACTACGTCTAAACTTCGAACTAACTTCGAAGGAACTTCGAAGGAACCTATGACCTGGATCGGAGGAATACACTACCTGGGCAGGTAATGAAACGTTGAACTGTCTGACCTTAACTTTTTTTAGTAAGCAGTATCACACTGTTTTCTTTATTATACCGTATTTTTACTTCTGAAACATTAGGTTTTGAACTACACTGAAAGATTATATTACGATTGAAATTATGGAAAAGAATCAGATAACCCAAGCGTTTAACAGGATAGTAAAAAATAAATTTAACGTGTATAACAGCCTGTTTTTGAGCCTGCCTTATCCTAAGGTAAATCACATTGGTATGCTGATTCCTTTGTTGTACGAGGTAGGCAAAAAAGGGTTGGAGCAAGGAAAAGATCCGGAAGAAATTATGGATACTTTTTTTGTTAGTCATACTGATATGACCACAGATGAAGAAAAGATTGACTTTATGCTTCGGGTGATTCAGTATGTGGAAAGACAGGTCGTTTTGTACGATAGTGTTGAGGATTCCGCTTTCAGTGAACTTACTGCCTATCAAAATGACCTGAGTTTAAAGGACTATATCAATGCTTCGAAAAACAAACATCAACGAAATAAGGTGCTGAATAAGCTGTCCGATTTTTCGGTCAGAATTGTTTTTACGGCTCACCCTACCCAGTTTTATCCTCCTTCGGTACTCGATATTATTGCCAGGCTCAGAAAATATATCAGGAAAAACAGTATCGACGACATTGATATTACATTGCAGCAACTGGG
This sequence comes from Bacteroidales bacterium, assembly GCA_016936505.1. Taxonomy (GTDB): domain Bacteria; phylum Bacteroidota; class Bacteroidia; order Bacteroidales; family F082; genus Sulfidibacterium. Next base: position 1,140 of record JAFGXS010000016.1, read on the forward strand.
ACTTACTTCATTCATTAATAAGAAAAAGCCAACTCCTTTAGAGGAAGCCCGCAATGTGATTTATTTTCTCACCCATGTGTATTACGATTCGGTGGGCGAGTTGTATCACGAAATTAAAAGGAATCTTCCTGCCGATACTTTTCATAATCCAAACATGATTCAGCTGGGTTTCTGGCCTGGTGGCGATCGCGATGGCAATCCATTTGTTACTTTTGAAACCACCCTTGCTGTTGCCAACGAACTCAGAATGTCGCTCATGAAACAGTATCATCACGATTTAACGGATCTCAAACAAAAACTTACTTTCAGTGGGGTAGAAGAAATAATTACTGAACTGAGCGAAGCCGTTTACAAAGCCATGTTCGACAGCACTAAAACAGTTGCTTATGACAAGATCATTGATCCGCTGCATCAGGTTTCGGAGCTTCTGAAAGCCAATTACAACAGTTTGTACCTGGAGCAGGTGGAAAGGTTAACGGATAAGGTTCATATTTTTAAAATACATTTTGCAGCACTCGACATCAGACAAAATCATATCGTTCATCAGAAAGCTGTAGAAAATGTCCTCAGACAAAACGGATTGATCCGACAAAGCATCACTGAATTATCGCCTGATGCTTTGCTGGATATACTGGTTAGAAAAAACCTGAACGCCGGTTTGGATTCGTTTAACGACCCTGTGGTAAAAGACACAGTGATCAATATAACACAACTGAAAGAGATTCAGCATAAGAATGGTGAAGAAGGTTGCAATCGCTATATCATAAGTCATGCAGAAGATATCTATTCGGTGTTGTTTGTTTATGCCTTATTGCGCTGGTACGCGTGGAATGATGAACCGGTTCAGATGGATATTATTCCTTTGTTTGAGTCTATTGATGGGATGGCCAACTCAGGACAGATTATGCGGCAGCTTTTTAAGATACCTGAATACAGAAAACATATTACCAACCGTAAAGAGGAGCAAACTATTATGCTTGGCTTTTCTGACGGAACCAAAGACGGTGGCTATCTTCAGGCCAACTGGTCAATTTTTAAAACCAAAGAAAACCTGTCGGAGGTTTGTGATGAATACGGAATTAAGGCCATTTTCTTTGATGGCAGAGGAGGTCCTCCTGCGCGGGGTGGTGGAAAAACCCACAGGTTTTATGCGGCACAAAGCAATAAAATTGCCAACCATGCCATTCAGCTTACCATTCAGGGGCAAACCATCAGTAGTAAATACGGAACGAGGTTTCAGTTTATTCATAATTCAGAACAATTGTTGACTGCGGGGTTAGCCAATAGTTTGTATGCCACCGAAAATGAGATCTCAGAAAAGAACAGGGCACTGATAGAAGAACTGGCGTTGATCAGTTATGAAAAATATACGGCTTTGAAAAATCACCCTGTGTTTGTGCCTTATCTTGAGCGCAAGAGTACACTAAAGTATTACGGCCAGACCAATATTGGAAGCCGACCAACCAAAAGAGGTAATGGTGAGAAGTTGGATTTGGAAGACTTGCGTGCGATCCCTTTTGTGGGGTCGTGGAGCCAGTTGAGGCAGAATGTTCCCGGTTATTATGGTATTGGTAGTGCTTTAAACAAGCTTGCGGAAAGAGGCAGACTTGAGGATCTGAAACGGTTGTTTGCTGAGGTTCCGTTTTTCAGGGCTCTGATAGAGAACAGTATGGTTTCTTTGATAAAAAGTAATTTTAATCTGACCCGGTACATTCTTAAAGATAAGCAATACAAAGCCTTTTGGGAGATCCTTTTCAAAGAATACGAATTATCTGAAAAGATGGTGCTTGAAATATCGGGATACAAATCACTGATGGAAGAAGAGCCTGTTTCAAAAAGTTCTATTGCCATCAGAGAAGAGATTGTCCTGCCCTTGTTGATTATTCAACAAACTGCTTTACAGAAAATTGAGAAGAACTCCGCGCTGAAAGAGGATTATGAAAAGATTGTCATGAGGTCGCTTTATGGCAATATTAATGCCAGCAGGAATTCAGCCTGATTTAGTCAGTAAAATTTTTGTTGGTTTAGATGCAGTGGTTTTAATTGTTTTTAATTTTGCGCAAAAAGCGGCAGTAGCTCAGTTGGTAGAGCATCAGCTTCCCAAGCTGAGGGTCGTGGGTTCGAGCCCCATTTGCCGCTCATTAAAAGCTTCTCTTTGGGAAGCTTTTTTTTATTTCCCTTGCTTCTTTGAGAAGCATTGAACACAGATAAAAGTGGAACAGTATTTAGATCTGACTCTTTATTGATTTCGGACAAACGGGTTGAAAACTTTTCTAATTTAGCGATTCAATCATTGAAAACAGGCATATGCAACCGGATAATAATAATACGTCGAGGTCGGATATAAAGGATTTGTTGAGGCAAATATCTCAGGTTTCTGATGAGAAGTTTCAGGGACCCGTTGATTCGTTATTGGATCAGATGATTCATCTGATGCATTCGGAACAAAAACCGGATCGTGAAGATTTGATACGCTTTCTGGAAAGTACATCCAGAAAAGAGTTCTTACAAAAACTGTCGGATACTGAAAAAAGATTCCGTTGGGCTGACCTTGTTTTTGATATTTTACAGCAAACCAATTACGGTTTAAAGGAAATGATGGTAAACAGAGTGGAGGAACACCCCGATAAAACTTTGTTTATTAATATGATGGAGGGAAAGAAGGAGAATTATACCTATCGTCAGATTTTTCAATATACAAAGGAAATAGCGGCCACTTTTTATAAATTTTCCCGCAATCCCAGAGTGGCGATTTTCTCAGATAATTCTGTCGACAGTGCAGCAAGCGACCTGGCTTGCCTTATGTATGGCGTGTTCGATACCCCACTTAATATTCATTTTACAGAAGAAATCTTAATCGTTATTTTTCGTGATCTGCAAATTAATATTGTGGTAGCAGATACCACTGACCGCGTAAAGAAATTGTTAAAGATAAAAGAGCAAGCTGACCTGGAATTTCATATACTGGTTACTCAGCCAGTTGATATTGATGGTGTTGAAAGTTTACAGAAACATGCCAAAAGCAGAAATTACAGGGAAGTGGACGAAATCCTTTCGCGCCGCAAGTTACCGGCCCTAAACAAAGTGGCTACAACAATGTTTACTTCAGGGAGTACCGGCATTCCAAAAGGCGTTTCTTTTTCGTATTACAATTTAATTTCCAAGCGGTTCGCCCGTCATGCTGCTCTGCCCGAAACCGGTAATGAGACTTTTCTCAGCTTCTTGCCGTTGTTTCATACGTTTGGCAGGTATCTTGAGTTAATGGGATCCATATACTGGCATGGAACCTATGTATTTGTAGGAAATTCATCATCGGAAACTCTGTTGCGATTGTTTCCATTGATTCAGCCTACAGGATTTATCAGTGTTCCCATAAGATGGATGCAGCTGTATATGAAAGCCATGCAGAAAATGGAGAAGATTTCAAATTCCGACTTGCGGGTTGAAATATTGCGAAAAGAAGTTGTGGGTAAACAACTCCGCTGGGGGTTGTCGGCAGCAGGATATTTAAGTCCCAAGGTTTTTCATTTTTTCCAGAACCATGGTGTTTCACTATCCAGTGGTTTTGGTATGACGGAAGCAACGGGAGGTATTACTATGACTCCCCCGGGAGACTACCATGATGATTCTACAGGTAAACCGCTACCCGGTGTTTACACACGATTAAAGGAAAACGGAGAGCTCGAAATCAGCGGCCATTACATTGCACGTTATCTTGAAGAGGCACAACCTGGAGACTCTATTCCTTACCCTGACAGTGATCCGGATAAAAATTATTGGTTGTCTACAGGCGATATATTCACCGTATCACCCGAAGGGCATTACACTATTGTTGACAGGGTTAAAGATATTTATAAGAACAACAAAGGGCAAACAATAGCTCCGCGTACCATTGAGCAAAAATTTGTTGGTGTACCGGGCGTTAAGCATGCTTTTCTGGTAGGTGATGCCAGGCCTTTTAATGTGCTGCTGATTGTGCCGGATATGGAACATACGGTAGTTAAATCGCAGGAATCGGAAGAGAATTTAGTCAAGTATTACCACCAGATTGTGCAGGCAGCAAATGTTGGTGTGGCACCCTACGAAAGGGTAGTGAATTTTACAGTGTTGTTACGTGATTTTTCTTTGGAGAAAAAAGAGTTAACTCCCAAAGGGTCGTATAACAGGAAAGTAATTGAGAAAAACTTTCAAACAACGATCCGTAAACTATACAAATCTGATAAAACAAGCTATAAAGTAGGCTCATTTACTGTTTTAATTCCTCTTTGGTTTTATCGTGATTTGGGGATTTTAGAAAATGATATTGTTTACAAGGCACCCTATTTTATCAATCAGGTAAAACAAACTAAATTGCTTTTTAAAATTGGAAAAGACAATAAGGTTGTTATTGGCGATTTATCTTATGAAGTACGTTCCAAACAAATTAATCTGGGGCGGCTTGCCCGTCAACCTGTTTTATGGCTGGGAAACAGCGAGTTTATAAACTTTAGTCCGGTGAAAGAAGGGTGGGATTTACCGCTTAAAGAATTTACTGGCCGCATATGTTTTCCCGATTGTTTGAACACTATTAAGGACTCCAATTCCGTTTCGTCAATACCGACGGTAAGCAATAGTCTCTTGTTGTTCATCCATCAATTAATGACAGATGCTTTGTTTTCGGAAGGGCAGGCACAAAAAAACTCCATCCGTCTTTTGGGTGATCAGCTTTCCGATTCTGAACAGCGCATGGCACGAACCATACGTCAACGACTGGAAGCATTGTCCTGTCATACAGATCAGGAGGTTAGAACACTGGCTTATCAGAGTCTTTTAATTCATGATCCGAACCCTGATATTCAGGAAGTAATACCAGCATTTATCCGTTCGGGCAAAACATTTCTGGATGATCATTCGATACAGGCTATTGCGGGTAGCGGGATAGGAAAGAAGCAACTGGAAACTTTCAGACGGCGGATGCATGTGTATAGAGAAAATATGAAATGGCCTGCCAAAGGAGCTACAAGGAAACAGTTTTCTGATATTCTCGACTTACTTTATAATTTCGGAAAGCAGAACCCGAATTATTATAAAACCATAAGGGCTGAGTTTGCTGCCTGGATTTTGCACCCTAACGATACATACCTGTCCAATAAAGCTAAAAAATTACTTCATAAGCTATACCTTAATTTTGATGAGTATATTAATAACATCAGAAAAGAAACCCCCGCTGTAAACTGGAACGAAATCATTGTTTTCGAATATGGTATTCCCATCGATCAAAGGAAAAGGCTTACCCGTATTATTACAGAAACGGTATTTCTTGAAGCCTCCATCCGTTTAATTTACGACCAAAGTACTTTTACTGTAAATAAAATAAATAAAGAAGGATTGTGGGTTACACGGCTTCAGTCGTATAGTGATTTCAGACACTTCAGAATTACTGTGAATTCGGTAAATAACAAACATTACGACTTGCATGTGGTGATTACCCGAAAGGAAAAACAAAGAAGAGATGAGAATGACCTCTACTGGAATGCCTTTCTTTCAGACTATCCGTTTGATAACCCGGTTTTGTCTTCTCTGGGGCTAAGCAACTCACGAAAAGGAATTCGTTCCAGTCAGTATCAGGGAGGATTAAGTGTTTGGGAAAAGATAAGGCAGATGGCCGAAATTCATCAATGGGCAGAGAACCATGAGCCTTATGCCTGGCATCAGCTGTTTATCAGATCGTTTGCTGTTGTTTTCAGAACCTGGAAAATAAGTGGAAGAAGAATTATTCCCGGGGCAGTTTCTCCTTTAAACATTATGGTTCCTGAGCTTGAGTTCAAAGAAAGTGCTTCAATAATTTCACTTACAGGTTACGCGAAATATCATAATATCGGCGAACTCATGGTTCCGATGATTAGGAATTTTTATCAGAAGATCATTGCACTTTATCCGTGGGCAGGCGGTGAGTTAAAACTGAACTGGATTTATAAAGCCATGTTGGAAAGTCTGGGACAGGAAGAAACATTTCATTTATTGGCACAATGGAAAAATCTTATTCCGAAACAAAAAGATTACTTTTTTCAGCAACTGCCACTGGAAGAATCTGTTAATGAATTTATCCTGGAGCAAAAGGACAAACATTACTATACTCTAAAAATTCACAGTGCCATTGCTCAATTCAGCAAATGGTTAACGGTAAATCCTGATGCAACTAAGATCGCGCGGGAGCAAACCTTGTTTGAGATATTCGACTTATTTAAAATATACCAGTTTGCCGAGATTGACCGGTATTATTTTTTCAGGCATACCTATTTCAGTGAATTGGGCGAAGAGGTGAAAAAAGCATTTGACATTTTGATGGATAAGATTGAGGAAAACCCTGAAACAGAAACTATTCAATTGCTGGAGCTTTCCGACCTTCAGGCTACATTGAAAAATCCGACAGACAGAAAGGTGTTTAGCCGTATGGTTTTCCCGAAAATGAAGCATTATCAGGCCATGGACATTGTTAAAATAGTCGACAACAAAAACAATGAGCAGATTTCCATTCAAACTACGTTAACCGATAAAAGCGGTCTTGAATATATTATGAGAGAACCTATGGACGCAACAGAAGTAGGAAAGATGTACCAGTTGTTTTATGAAGAAAACTATCCGAAAACGCCTTCCAGAATGGACAAGCATTTTGTTGTGGTAGATAAGTTTGAACGCGTAATAGGGGGCATTTGTTACAGGGAGTTGGAAAACAACATCATTTTGCTGGATGGAACCGCAGTAACCAATCCGTTGCAGGGAAAAGGCATCGGCTCAGCTATGGTCAACGACTTTTTTACCCGAATGGCAACCAAAGGGGTGGCTACCATTAAAGCGCATTACTTATTGGGTAACTATTTCTTAAAACACAATTTTAAAGTGGATAAAAAATGGGGTGCTTTGGTGAAGCATCTGGATTGATTTTTTCTTGCGAGTTTAGTCTGATCTATTGCTAACTTTACAACAAAATAAGCTTATGGTTTATGCGTTTGGAGAATCGTTGCTGGATGTAATCATTCAAAGTTTGGATAATGTGTTGGCCAGACCGGGAGGTTCTATGCTTAATGCATCGGTTTCGTTGCAAAGGGCAGGTGTGGAAGTTTCTCTTGTTACAGAGCTGGGAAAAGATCAGACTTCAGCACTGATGATTGATTTTTTGCAAAAGCATCATATTCATACCGAATACATTACTCTATATCCTGATAATAAAACGGCAGTTGCTCTGGCTTTTCTGGATGAACATAAGAAACCAACTTATACTTTTCTAAAAGATTACCCTGCGAACCGATCTATCAATTTCCCATCCGCCTTTCAACCGGGTGATTTGTTTTTGTTTGGGTCGCTTTATGCTTTGGATGCCGATATTCAGAATTATTTACATGCAGGTAAACGAACTGCACGAAAATCCGGAACTTTGGTTTTGTATGATCCCAATATTCGTCAAAAAGAAAAATTGAAATCTTCCGGGATGAAAGAACTGGTTTTTGAACATATCAGTTCTGCCCATATTGTCAAAGGTTCAGATGAAGACTTTGAAGCATTATTTGGTACTAAAGAAGTTGATTTGGTTTTTGAAAAACTGGTTCAGATTAATCGTGAAGTTTTGTTTGTGATGACCCGAGGAAGCAAGGGTGCTTCTGCTCTTTGGAAAGGAAAAATTATTGATGTAAAAGCTCAACCTGTTGATGTAGTCAGTACCATAGGTGCCGGTGACGGGTTTAATGCGGGAATGGCAGCCTTTTTGTCAAAGCACCCCAAAGCAGTTCCTGAATGGGATGATGCTTATGTAAACAATTTGCTGAATACCGGTATTCGTTTTGCTTCTTCGGTTTGCGCTTCTGACGAAAATTATATTAAAAAAGGCTTTATTTATTAATAAAGCCTTTTAATTCAGTTTTGTATAAGTAATACTTATTTATTTAAATACCACTACTTTGCTTTGATTTTGGTTGTCGGCACTGATCCAGAGTAAATAAGTTCCTTTTAAATTGTTCTGCAAATTGAAACTTAGCTTGTTTTCTCCTTTGATAAGATTGATGTTTCGCTGGAAAACAGTTCTTCCGCTCATATCAACTAATCTCAGTATAGCAGTGTTTTCAACCTTTTGTGCAGTATAAGATATATTGATATTTCCGTTTCGGACCGGATTGGGGAACACATTCAGTTCGGTTGATTGATACGCACTTACGTTTTGCACTGCTGTGATTACACCACTGCTGGCTTCATACAAATAAACAAAGTTTTGATAATACAGATTGGCAACAGTAGCATCATGAACGACCAGAGTGTTCTCATCATTAGAAGTATTAGCCGATGCACTCCAGTTGTGTGAACCTGTCCATACAAAAGGGTCAGACAGGGGATTACCTTCGTCAACAATCATGTATTTGTTGTGCATTACACCCGAAAGGCCATAATAAACATAATGGCTTCCCAGCGATGCAGAAAGCAAAGCGTTTACGGTTGAGGCATTGTTACCTTCAACATTGGTGAGCATGTTAACCCTTGCGCCGTCCATGTGTGCTGTGTCGATTGCCGCTGCTATTTCGTCGCGTGTGAGCAGCATGGTGGCAATGCTCAGGTCGTAATTAGTGGTATTGATGTGGTTAACAAGCTGAGTATTCACACCATCGCTGGGGCTGAAATAGCTTTCCACTCTTTCGCCGTTAATAATAAATTCGTGCGGAGTATTGTTTGTTTTTTCAGGGCCGAATTTGGCATTCGTAGCATCGGGTAAATCACCTGTGGAACCCCACATTTCTTCGAACTCAATCTGATAGGCTTTGGCCAGGCTCTGATCCTGAACAATAATTACGTTGTTGGCATCCAGATCGATTTGTTCTTCAGTAAAGTTCATGGAGCCTGTCCAAAGAACAGGTTCATTGGCATTAGCAGACTGGGCATCAAAAATGACAAATTTATTATGCATCAGCCCGCTGATGTATGTAGGTCTTTTAATGAAATGTACATTTGTTCCTGAAAAAGCATCAAACCCTGAATTTGTTGTAGTTCCATCGCCCACAACGCGTACTCTTACACCCCGGTTGGTTGCATCAATCAGTGCCTGACTGATGTTACTTATGCCACTGTTGTCCAGATTGTAGATTGCCATATCGATAGTGTACTTTGCCCTGTTGATATAGTTGATCAGGGTGTCGTCCAGTGCATCGTTCACATAAATTGCATCAGTACCTTTAGCATAGGAAACATTTACCGGAGTGTTAAAGTAAACCTTTATGTCGCCGGTTGAGTTTGAAATAGTGGCATAAGAAGTTACAGTGGATTTTGCTGTGTCGGAACCGTTAACTGAAAAAGCCTGAACCCAGACAATACTTCCTGCATCAAGTCCGGTAATAGAGGCTGTATGATCGGTAACGTCTCCGGTTCCTGAAACAATATTTGAGGTAACAGTAGATTGGGTTGAACCATAAAATACTCCTGTGCTCCCTGCAATATTGGTGCTCCATTCAAAATCGAGTGTGGTTTTGGTGAAAGCAGTATTGTCCAATGTCTTGGTGAAATAAATAGAGCTTTCTCTTACCAGGTCATTATTGTCGCGAGGCAGTAGCTGGTAGCCTCCGGTGGGATTGGAATAATCGTATTGTGAGCAGATGGCAGTTAAGGTTACAGGAACACTCGGAATGGTGGTTCCAACCAAATCTACACCTGCGTTCATATATACTTTTCCTGTTTCTCCATCGGCTGTAAAGGTGTATAATGTTTTAGATGCAAAAGTCTGACCCCCGTCGGCAAAAACAACATGTTTTATCTGAATCAGCTGACCTTCATAGGTGTCGGAAATTTGGTCGGGTGTGATCAAAACCGGTTCAGGTAAAGGATTGCCTGATGAATTAATGACAACGCTGGTAACAGGGTCAAGTTCGAGTAATTGTCTGTAACTTTTAACGGTTCCGGTAATGGTAATAGAATCGCCTCTTTGTACATTGTCAATGGCTGTGCCATAGGCAGCAATTCCGGCGGTATTGTCCTGAAAATAACGAATGGAACCCAGTTCGCTTCCGTTGGTAACGATTCCTTTAACGGTAACCACTTCACCTACCTTTTGACGGGCTTCGAGTATGGTGATGGTTTGTGCGAACCCTGATGAGAGCAGTGTTGATATAAGTAATGTCAGAATGTAAAATTTCTTCATATAAACGGAATTTAATTTGATTTAGTGAATGGCAAATGTAACAAGATTTATGGGATAAGTTGATTGTTCATAATTTCTTAAACTTATGACCCGATAAAATGAACCCGACTTTTCTCACGAAAAGCCGGATTCTGGCAAATAGATAAAACAGATCTTATCACCGGAAGGGAACTCTTTTATTGTTTTGTTCCAGTACTTTTTCCAGCACAACTGCAGGATCTTTAAATCGTTGTGTTAACATCATAGAGGCTATAATGTAAGGTTTATAACCGGCTTCGAGGTAAGTTTTAACGCGATATTGTTCAAATACATCACCGGCCACTTCACCTGCAGCGCAAGAAACTCCTGTGATGTCGGCAGGTAAACAGTGCATATACAAAGCATTGTTATTTTTTGTGCGTTTCATCATGCCTTCGTTGTATTCCCAGTCTTTGAAACGGGCGTTTTCAGCCAGACAGGTTTTTTCCAGAGCATCCAGTCCTGCACGGTCGCTTTTTTTCAACAGTTCGGTACGTTTTTGCATGATGTGGAAAGGAGCCCAGCTTTTGGGATAAACAATGTCGGCACCTTCAACAGCTTCTTTCATCGAATGACTGACTTTGAAACTTCCACCACTGGCTTTGGCCTGTTTTCCTGCCAGTTCAACTACTTCAGGGATCAGTTCATAACCATCAGGATAGGCCAGTTCAATGTCCATTCCAAAACGAGACATCAGTCCGATGATGCCTTGAGGAACAGACAGTGGTTTTCCGTAACTGGGTGAATAGGCCCAACTCATCACCAGTTTTTTGCCTTTCAGGTTCTCCAAGCTTCCATATTCATTCTTCAGATGTAACAGGTCGGCCATTGACTGTGTAGGATGGTCAATATCGCATTGCAGATTGATGATTCCAGGACGGTGAGGCAGAACCCCTGTGGCATATCCGTCGTCGAGAGCGGCACCCACTTCGCGCATGTATTTGTTTCCTTCTCCCAAAAACATGTCGTCACGGATTCCGATAAAATCGGCCAGGAATGAAATCATGTTGGCTGTTTCGCGAACAGTTTCTCCATGAGCAATTTGTGATTTGCTTTCATCCAGATCCTGAATTTCCAGTCCAAGCAGGTTGGCTGCAGATGCAAAAGAAAACCGGGTGCGCGTACTGTTGTCGCGAAATTGGGAAATGGCCAGTCCTGAATCAAAAAGTCGGGGAGAAATATTGGCTCCGCGCATGTCTTTTAAAATTTGCGCAACTTCAAGAATAGCTTTGAGTTCGTCGTTGCTCTTTTCCCATGTGAGTAAAAAATCGTTACCGTATAATTTGGTCTGGAGTTTCTTTAATCCTTCAATTTGTTGTTTGATGTCCATAAATTTGTTCTTGTTATTACATGAAAATCAGATGAGATAAGCATAGCCTGCATAAAAAGCACTGGCTTTTACCAGGTCGCTAACCGGAACTTTTTCGTTTGGGGCATGAGCCAGTACTTCATTACCCGGACCAAATCCGATGGTCGGAATGCCATACTTTCCGTTAATGGTAACTCCGTTAGTAGAAAAAGTCCATTTATCCACAATCGGATCTTCATTAAATAAGTTTTTATAAGCCTGAATTCCGGTTTGAACCGCCGGATGATTTTCGGGAATCTTCCAGGTTGGGAAGTATTTTTCCATTCCGTACTTTAATCCCGTGTAGGCCACTTCTTCATAATACAACACTTCTACCTTTCCTTCCAAAGCGGTAACCAGTTCTTCCACTTCTTTTACAGCACTTTCTTTGGTTTCGCCCCAGGTAAGTCTGCGGTCGAGGTGCAGGTGAGCATAATCTGAAACGGCACACAAGGAAGGACTGCCTGATTTGAACTCGGAAATAGTTACCGAACCTTTGCCCAGGAAAGGATCAAAAGCCAGTCTCTCGTTCAGTTTTTCAATTTCCAATGCAGCCCTCGATGCTTTGTAAATAGCATTGTCGCCACGTTCGGGTGCTGAACCATGGCAGGAAATACCGTTGAATGTAACACGGATTTCCATCCGGCCACGATGGCCGCGGTAGATATTCAGATTGGTGGGTTCAGTACTGATGACAAAATCGGGCTTGATTTTGTCTTCTTCCACAATGTATTTCCAGCAGAGTCCGTCGCAATCTTCTTCCATTACACTTCCAACAAAATAAACAGTCATATCGCGGTCGAAAGCCATTTCTTTTAGAATTTTTCCGGCAGTAACAAAGGATGCAATTCCGCCTTCCTGATCAACGGTTCCTCTTCCATGTACATAGCCGTCCTTGATTTCACCTCCAAGAGGATCAAAACTCCAGTTTTCCATATTGCCAATGTCAACGGTATCAATGTGTCCGTCAATGGCGAGAATTTTACTTCCGTTTCCGATACGGCCAATCACGTTACCCAGTCCATCGATGATCACTTCATCAAAACCGGCTTCTTCCATTTGTCTTTTTAATTCAAGCTGTACTTCCTTTTCCTGCATGCTCAACGATTTGATCTGAACCAGTTTGGAAAGGTTTGTAGCGGTATAATCACGGTACTTTTCGGATAGTTCCTGTACCTTTTTGAAAATGTCTTTCATTTATTAACTGTTTTAGTCTTTTTCAGTAGGGTAACAAAGGTAAGTTATTTTTGTAAAATCAGTTTTATGAGGGATGAATTAATGGTTTATGTTTGATAAAATAGATTATGTTTTTTTATATAGTTGTTTTATTAGAAAAAAATTCTATAAAGTAGAATTGTTCATGTAATTTGTCTGCAAATAAACTGTTTTCTTAGGTTTTTAATTAAATGATACTCTTTTATGTGGTAACTAATCTGTCAGTTTTTGCATAGTATAAAGGCTTATTTTTGCTGCCTATGCAAAATGATATTTCATACAGCAGAATCTGGAAGATTGCTTACCCGATTATATTGGGAAGCATTGCGCAAAATCTGATCAATTTTACTGATACAGCTTTTCTGGGTCGTGTAGGTGAGGTTGCGTTGGGAGGCGGTGCACTTGGTGGAATTTTGTATCTGGCAGTTTTTATGCTCGGGCTTGGTTTTGGAATGGGAGAACAAATTTTGATAGCCCGCAGGTTGGGTGAGGGGAATAAAAAGGCCATTGGTCAGTTGTTCCATCACTCACTGTTTTTCTTGTTGTTTATGGCTGTTTTAGCCTTTCTTTTCCTGAAGTTTGGTTCTTCTCTGATCGTAGGCTTTGGTGTTGACTCGCCAGAGATTCGTAAAGCAACCATGGAGTTTCTTGATTTCAGGGCTTTTGGTATTTTCTTCGCTTTTGTGAATGTGGTATATCGTGCTTTATATGTCGGACTTGCCCGCACCAAAGTAATTACTTATACAACTTTTGTTCTGGCTGTTGTCAATATTATTTTTGATTACCTTTTAATTTTTGGCCATTTTGGTTTTCCTGAAATGGGTATTGCCGGAGCAGCATTGGCATCTGTAATTGCCGAATTTTCGGCTATGGTTTACTTTATGGTGTATACCCGTTATTTTCTCGACAGGCCTTCTTTTGGTTTGTACACTGATTTCAGGTTTGATCGCGAGAGGATGAAAAGGATCTTAAAAGTGGCAGGCCCTACCATGATTCAACAGTTTACCAGCTTGTTTGTGTGGTTTATCTTTTTTCTTTATGTAGAAAAACTGGGTAAAGGTCCTTTGGCTGTTTCCAATATTATCCGTAGCGTTTATGTGTTGTTAATGATGCCTATTTGGGGGTTTGCCACCGCGGCAAATACCCTGGTTAGTTTTTTGATTGGTCAGCAACGCTCTTCAGATGTGATGCGTTTACTTTTCAGGATAGGTGTGTTATCATTTTCAAGCGTACTGCTGATGGTTTCAGCCGGTTTGATTTTTCCTGATGCTGTATTGTCAATTTATACAAACAACCACGATCTAATAGTGATGGGGGTTCCTGTATTGAAAGTAATAAGTGTAGGTGCCTTGCTATTATCGGTTGCATTTGTTTTTTTCAGTGGAGTTTCGGGAACAGGAAAAACCAATATCTCGCTTCGTATTGAACTTTTTGTTTTGTTTCTGTACCTGGTATACACCCATTTAATGGTTGAAGTTTTTCATCGTTCGGTAGAGTGGGTATGGACTGCCGAATGGCTTTACGGAACGCTGATGGTAGTTTTGTCCTTACTTTACCTCAGAACCGGTCGGTGGAAAGCACATCAGATTTGATGTGTTACTTATTTAATTTAGCTGTAATGGACATATTTTTTACTTTTGCATAAAACGAAGAATTCATGCCTCCAAAAAGCAATAAGCTGAAATCAAACAAATTAAAGGAAAAGAAAGAACCCAAAGTTAAAAAGCCGGTTCAAAAGAAGGAAAAAACAGGCAAAAGCGTTCAGGTTCCGAAATTGAACCTGAAAGGGGTTGATCCCCGGGTGATTCGGGTTATCGGATTCTTTTTGCTTTTAGTGGCCCTATACCTGGCGTTGGCTTTTACTTCCTTTTTTGTGAATTGGTTTGATAGCAATCCAGGAAATTTTTTTTCTAAGAACCTTGGGCTTGGATATTATTTTAGCGATCATGCCCAGATGGTTCGAAACTGGACCGGAAATCTGGGGGCATTTCTGTCGCAATGGATGATTCAGTATAGCTTTGGTATCGGAGCTTATTTTGTTGCTTTGCTTATTTTCAGTCTGGGTTTGCACTGGCTTTCCAAAATCAAGATATTTAGTTCCTGGGCTGTTTTTCAGATTATCCTGATGGGTATTTTATGGTTGCCCATGGTGTTTAATTATATCTTGCCAAATCATCCTGATAACATTTTTGGCGGGCTTCTGGGGCACTATCTGAACGATAAACTTGTGAACCTGATCGGTAACGTAGGGTTGATTTTTATTTTTCTTTTTATCCCGATTATTTTGTGGCTCATCAACAACAAATTCTCGGTCTCTTTCCTGAAAAGAAGAAAGCAGCAGGAGGAGACGGACGAAAAGCCGCTTGCATCCAGAAATCAGATGGGTGAAGATTTGTACAATACAGTTGAGTATGCGGTGGAAGAAGACGAAGAATTAAAGTCGGAACCTGAAGATTCAGATACTGAACCGGATGAATTTGACGAAGAAGAACCTGAAGATGTGCTTTCTGATCTTTCTGAACCCGCGTTAACTGAAGAAACAGATGTGGAACTTACCATAGAGGCTCCGAAACAGGAAACCAAAGCCAAAATTGTTCCGGGCGAGCATAAAGGAATTGATACCGAATTTGATCCTACGCTTGATTTACCGGATTTTAAATATCCGGGGCTTGATTTGCTACAGCATTACGATGACGATGTGATTGTTGACCATCAGGAACTGGAAGCCAACAAGAAGAAAATTGTTGAGACCCTCGATCATTATTCCATCAGTATCACAAAAATTAAAGCCACAATCGGCCCAACGGTTACATTATATGAAATTGTTCCGGCTCCCGGTATCCGAATCTCTAAAATCAGGAACCTGGAAGATGACATAGCCCTAAGTCTTTCGGCTATGGGAATACGTATTATTGCCCCGATACCCGGTAAGGGTACTGTAGGTATTGAGGTTCCCAATAAAAATCCCACCATTGTATCCATGCGGTCGTTGCTTGAGTCAGAACGTTTTCAGAACAACAAAATGGAACTGCCTCTGGCTTTGGGGAAAACAATTTCGAACGAAAGCTATGTGATGGATCTGACCAAAATGCCCCATTTATTGATTGCCGGTGCTACAGGTCAGGGAAAATCGGTTGGATTAAATGCGATTATTGCATCCTTGTTGTATAAAAAACATCCTTCGGAGCTGAAGTTTGTTCTGGTTGACCCAAAAAAGGTTGAACTCACTTTGTATTCACGTATTGAACGTCATTATCTTGCCAAATTGCCCGATTCTGAGGAAGCCATCATTACGGATACGAGAAAGGTAGTAAGAACACTGAATTCTCTGAGCATAGAAATGGATAACCGTTATGAGTTGCTGAAAGATGCTCAGGTTCGTAATATTAAGGAATACAATTATAAATTCAAACAGCGTAAATTAAATCCCAACAACGGACACCGTTATCTGCCTTATCTTGTTTTGGTTATTGATGAGTTTGCCGACCTGATCATGACTGCCGGTAAGGAAGTGGAGAGCCCGATTACACGTTTGGCACAATTGGCCCGTGCAGTGGGTATTCATCTGATAATAGCCACACAGCGGCCATCGGTAAACATTATTACCGGTACTATTAAGGCAAATTTTCCTGCCAGGATTGCCTACCGCGTGATCAGTAAAATTGATTCTCGTACAATTCTGGATTCCGGGGGTGCCGATCAGTTGATCGGGCGTGGTGATATGTTGTTGTCCACTGGCAGCGACCTGTTGCGCTTACAGTGTGCGTTTATTGATACCGATGAAGTGGAAAAGGTAACTGACTTCGTTGGCTTGCAACGGGGATACCCTGATGCTTTTCATTTGCCGGAGTATAACGATGAAGAAACAGAAACCATCGGAGAACTGGACCCCAATGAACGTGACGAACTGTTTGAGGATGCTGCCAGAATTATTGTTCAGACACAGCAAGGTTCTACATCGTTGTTACAACGAAAATTAAAACTGGGATATAACCGTGCGGGCCGAATTATTGACCAACTGGAAGCTGCAGGTATTGTCGGGCCATTTGAAGGAAGCAAAGCCCGTGAAGTAAAAATTGCTAACGAGATGGCTTTGGAACAATATTTGAAGGATCTTAATGCAAAGAACTACGAAAATTAAATCTGAAAATTAATGAATAAAAAGAAATTTGGAGCATGGTTGCTTTTGGCTATGATATTTTTGGCGGGGAACCTGATGGCTCATGAAAGTAAAAAAGAAGAAGCGGATGTTTTGCTAAAAAAAGCTTTGGACAAAATGACAGCCTACAAAAACTTTAAAGCCGACCTGTCGTACACCATGAACAATAACTCCATGAATATCCATGAAAAGAAAAGTGGAACTATTTATGTAGAGGGTGATCAATACAGGATTGACATGGGGGCGCAGGTAATTATCTGTAACGGAAAGGATGTTTGGACTGTACTGCGCGATTCCAAAGAAGTTATGTTAACTTCGGTGGACCCCGGTGATCCCTCCAGTGTTTCACCAGCCAATATTCTTTCAAAGTATGCCGATTATAAGGCCAAAGTTGACAGTGAAGATCCGGCAAAGGGATTGGTTACTCTTGAGCTGAATACGAAAAAGGATGCTAATTTCAAAAAGGTAACAGTAACTCTGAGTGATAAAACGTATCAGCTGGAAAGCTTTTCGTTGTTTGATGATCAGGGGAATATATTTACCTATCATATATTGAACCTTAAGTCGAACCTTACTTTGCCGCAGGGAACTTTTACCTATCAGGCAAAAGATTTTCCGGGTTTTGGTGCACCTGAAGACATGCGATAATTAAGACTATATATATTTTTGTAAGCCTCGGGTTTTTCCTGAGGCTTTTTTATTTTAAACGGTAGTTATACAATGTGTTTCCGGATGCCGATATCAGGTTAATATCTCCATCGTTGTTGAGGCTTCCTACAGTGAAAGGTTTAGAACCGGTTAAACCTTTACTGACGAGAATATTACCGTTTTTATCAAAAAGGTAGATGGTATTCTCATCAGATACTACTACGCCCAGCACTTTTTGTCTTTCTCCCAGCGAGAAGAATTCGGGCTGAATAGTAATGTCGCTTGAAAAGGTATGCTCAAATATTACTTTGGCAAAACGGTTGAAAACAGTAAGTTTCTTTTGGTCAATAAAAATAAAGTCCTTAATTCCATCGCCATTAAAATCGTCGTACAGAAAAAAATGTTCGGGCGTAAATTTGCCGAAACTTGTGTATTGCAACTTTCCCCGACTGGAAATGTAGACCAGCTGACCCTGAGTGTCGGTGGTTAGAATAATCCCTTTATTGTTGGTTTTATTCACGTAATATGCCGAGTTATCAGCTTTTTTAAAATCAGATTTAAGTATAATTCTTTCCTTTCCTCTGCGGCTCACAATTTTTATCTGGTTATCGGCATCGGTGATGATGATATAATCTCTGTGGTTAGCCAGCAGTCTATAGATTTTACCTGTAACTATATCCGGCATTTTGGGATCGTCCCAACCTTTTATCCGATTTCCTTTGATGTCATAATCGTATATTTTTTTATCAGCTTGTGCCAGAAGTATCCTGTAATCTTTATTGTTGTTATAATCAAAAAGTGTTAGTCCGTTTGTGGCTTTAGGTATAATTCTGATCGGATAGTTGTCTACGAGTTGTCCGTTATGATCGATCAAAAACAGGTTACTTTCAGTATTGAACAGGTATTGATATTTTCTGTTTTTATAATAATCAACCGAATAAATACTGCTCACCGGCAAGTCGGGTAATCTTTTTGTCCATAAAATCTTCCCATTTGAATTAATAAGGTACATTCTGTTTGACTTATCAAAAACGATAATGTCGTATTTTCCGGTCTGATGGTCCTTAACCAGCGATGGTTTGCCAATAATATTATCTTCTAGCTGGAGTTTCCATAAAGCCAGGTTTTCATCCTTAAACCCGGTGTTAAAACTGATGGAAATATTGGTGTAGAATAATGAATCGCTGTTACTCCACTGAAGTCCGATGTAAGGGAAGTTTTCCAAAACACTGCGGTTTTCGGTTATAAATCCGGATACTTTATTGTTGAAATATTGATTTATGAAGCCAAATAATCCTTTGGGCTGAACCAGAACAGATAAATTGGATTGAGATGCCAATGTGTTGGTGAAGGTTGTGAAATTATCGTTGAGATCAAGAGTTTTTCCGGTGTCGTAAAAATTAATCAACCGGATCAAAGCATCCTCAGTGGAAGCAAAAATAACATACCCGTTAACTATTGTGTAATAGCTTTCTGTTATATTGGAAAATTCAGAACCGAGAAGAGAAGGGATGAAATTTTCAATTTTAATTCTTCTGAACGTGTAATTATCATAGCGTTTGAAAACATTTCCCCTGCTTAGTGTTGCCAGCCGTTCTAAGGTTCCTGAGGCAGACAGAGCATCTGATACGCCGATTACGGCCCAGCTTTTGTGGGGTATTTCTTCAACTATTGAAGCATCTGAAATATAGGCGGTTTGGGTAATAAGTTTCGAGAATTGTGCAATATCTTTCTGGTAATTGGAGGGGAATTGTGATATTTTATTTTGCTGAATCTGTTTCAATGGATTTATCCACCGGTTCAGCATAATGCGGGTATCAAAAGGGAAAACTGTAAAAGCTTTGTTATTTTGCGGTGTTGTAGCATAAAACGACCGCAGTATATTATTTTTTGAAGTATTGGTGTAACCGTTTAAAAGCAGTTGATGGTTTTTGATTAAAAGATCTACTTCGGTCCAGTCAGCAAAATCAGCAAGTTTTAACCATTGGTTTTTGTAAGATTTATTTATTAAAGGAACAGTTAGCAGTATAAGTTTGGGATAATATAAATATAGACTTGCGTTAACAATTGTACCTGAGGTACGGGCTATCTGCCTGAATGATTTGCTTTGAGTAAAATTATTTACTGTGGTTAAAGAACGTAGAACTAATGAATCTGACCTGCTCAGTATGAGCACTTTTTGGTTCATGGCCAGATACCATGTGTGGTTATTTTTGCCGTCTATAATTTTCAGAAATCGTTCCGAATCTTTTGTTTCAAAAAAGATACCCATTCCGTTGTTTGCATTTCTTTGCAGGTAAGCTTTCACCCTTTCCAACGAGATGTCTTTATTAAGAGGAAAAAGAAAGAGCAGGTTGCTTTGTAAATTTGTGTCAGCATAAACAGCCATAAACGAAGCTCCTTTTTCGATGGAGTGAATTAATGTGGAGTCGTTTTTAAAATACTGATGTACTTCTTTTAGTTGTTGATTAACTTCATTAATCTGACTAATTTTTGAGAGTTCTTTCCAAAGGTTATTCCGGTCGGATAAATAGCTTAGAAAAGATTGAGTATTATCGGTTTGGAGTATGAGGGCAGGTGTGTCTGGAATCATTTTCCAGGGGTCGCCTTCAGTACCTTTCTTTTGAAAAAAAAAGTAATACACGGTACCGACGATAACTGACAGAATAATGACTAATGTAAAGTAAACCGATCGTTGATTCATATTCCTCCCTGATAATCTTCAAAGATAAAAAAACCTTATGAATAAAGGCTTTGAGGAACAAGGAAAATTATTCAGAAGTTGAGTTTCGTTTGAATTGAAGCATTAAATGTCATGCGATGGTGTATACATTGTCCAAACTCAGCGATGGCTTTTTTGTGTTTCGGTGTTGGGTAGCCTTTGTTTGAATTCCATGAATATTCAGGAAATTCCTGATGGATCCGGTTCATATATTCATCGCGATGGGTTTTGGCTAATACTGATGCGGCTGCAATGGATAAATAGGTTGCATCACCTTTAATAATGCACTGATGTTTTATGTTTTTGTAAGGAGTGAACCGGTTTCCGTCAATCAGTAAAAGTTCGGGAGTTATTTTAAGCTGGTCAACAGCTCTGTGCATGGCAAGAAATGAAGCATTCAGAATATTGATTTGATCAATTTCCTTTGGACTTACTGATGCTACAGCCCAAGCAATAGCTTCCTTCTCAATTATTGGCCTGAGGTAATCTCTGGTTTTTTCACTGAGTTGCTTTGAGTCATTTAAGAGCTCGTGCTCGAAATTTTCGGGTAAGATTACTGTAGCCGCAAACACAGGTCCTGCCAGACAGCCTCTTCCGGCTTCGTCGCAACCGGCTTCAGTTATTTTCAAAAGGGAAAAGTGTTTAAGCAGCATAGAAAAAATAAATCTGGAAAAGAACAACAACTGCAAAAATTCCATTTACAACCCATCCGGCACGTTTGGTGTTTTTTGCGTTTTCAAAAAAAGAGGCCAGCAACCACGATGCTGGAATGCTGAGAGGTACAAAGGCTTCAGGTGGCGACTGAAACAGAACAACAATCAGAAACATCAGAATCATGGCCCAAAAAACAACCGAAACATGCTGCCGGATTTCGATATTTCTGTTTCTTACAGAAGACAGAACCTGAAGTGAAATGTAGAGAACCAGAACAGAGAAAAACACTATTGTTGCCAGCTGTACGGGATGCCAGTCGTTGAAGGAAAAGATATGCCTTAGTTGCGGAAAAAAATTGTGGGTCAGGTTGTTTTGGTGGTTCGTATTCAGGTTCAATAATATAATAACAGAATAAGGAATCAGTGTTCCCAGAATGCTGACAACAAAATTACGCCACTTGGAGGTTTGATAAATCAGTAAGGCTATCCATGTAAAAAATGCCAGGTATAATAGTGCCGGAAAGAAGAGAGCTGCTACTCCTAAAATCATTCCTGAATCAAATGAAAACCTTATGGGATATGTGGCGGTAGCAATTCGAAACAGCAAACTAAAATATATTGCTATGAATAATGTGGCAAATAAATAGGGATTTAACGGGTCGGAAAATGGTAATAAACTGCAAAGCAAAAGAAAAAAGAACAAAGTGAGTGATGAGCTTTTTCCTGTTAAACCACTGACAGTTGCCAGATAATTAATTAAATACCCTGCAAAATATAGTACGATAAATGCAATAATCCAATGCAAAACTTGTGAGGAGGGCAAAAACGAATAAATCCAGGGTAAGAAAATATTGTCGGCAACAGACACCTGGGTAGGTTGGTGAATGAGCCCAGGAAATCGTAAAACAAAAAAAATGAAGAGTAATAGCAAAAAACGGGAAGGAAGTCCGGATTTGAAAAAGCGAAGCAGCATGTTTTATTATTTTAAATCAAATCCTAAATCTTTTCTAAAGGT
Organism: Bacteroidales bacterium; assembly: GCA_016936505.1. GTDB lineage: Bacteria > Bacteroidota > Bacteroidia > Bacteroidales > F082 > Sulfidibacterium. The sequence continues at coordinate 23,071 of JAFGXS010000016.1, forward strand.
TCTGCCTTCGTATTGAATGTGTTCAATATTGGTATAGGCATTTTTTAGCGCTTCGTCGATGGTTATTCCAAAAGAAGTGATGGATAATACCCTGCCTCCACTGGTTTTAACAACATTGTTTTCAATATCATTTCCGGCACCGGCATAAAAAAGTATGCAATTATTCAGGTTTCCGATGCCTGTAATTGGTTTTCCTATTTCGTATTTCCCGGGATAACCTTCCGAAACCATGACAACAGAAGTGGCATACCGTTCGTCAATTTCCAGTTTTCTGGTATCCAGATCCTGATGAACTACGCCTTCGAAAAGATCAAACAGGTCGCTTTTAATTCGAGGAATAACGGATTGTGTTTCAGGATCCCCCATCCTACAATTGTATTCAATTAAATAAGGCTCACCATTTACGTTCATTAGTCCGAAAAAGATAAACCCGCGATAATCGAGGTTTTCCTTTTGGATGCCCAAGAGTGTTGGCTCAATGATTTTTGATTTGACCTTTTCAAGAAATTCTCCTGTGACAAAGGGAACAGGAGATATTGAACCCATACCTCCGGTGTTAAGGCCCGTGTCTCCTTCGCCGATTCGTTTATAATCTTTTGCTTCAGGCAGAAGTTTGTAATGAATTCCGTCAGTAAGGACAAAAACTGAAACTTCAATTCCTTGCAGAAACTCTTCAATAACCACTTTGCTAGATGCATTGCCGAATTTTTCTTCTACCAACATGTGATTCAATTCGGCTTTGGCTTCATTTACATCATTCAGTATAATAACTCCTTTTCCTCCGGCCAGGCCATCAGCTTTCAGCACATAAGGTGCATTGAGCGATTCAAGAAAGGCTTTAGCTTCTGTAATGGTTTCTTTGGTAAAGGTTCTGGATGCTGCAGCAGGAATCTGGTATTTTTCCATAAACATTTTGGCAAAATCTTTACTGCCTTCCAGTTGGGCTGCTGCTTTTGATGGCCCAATTAAAGGAATATTCTTTAAAAATTTGTCCTCCAGAAAAAAATCTTTGATCCCCTTAACCAGTGGAATTTCGGGGCCAACAATGACCATCTCAATATCTTTCTCAACAATAGTTGTTTTTATCGATTCAAAATCTTCAACATCGAGAGGTAAGTTCGTTCCCAGAAGAGAAGTGCCTGCATTACCGGGTGCTATAAAAAGGTGATCTACTTTTTTGCTTTGATCCAGTTTCCATGCCAGGGCATGTTCTCTGCCACCCGATCCAAGAATTAAAATATTCATGCTAGTTTGCCTTTAATGTTTTTTCTATGGATTTCCAAAACTCGTTGGCAGCGTGATCCCAACTGAATTCTTTGCCTCGTTCTTTCCCTTTTTCGATTAATTCATTTCGTAAATCTTCGTCAAAAGTAATCTTTTTCATTGCATTGACAATAGATGAGATGTTTGTCGGGTCGACAAGCAGTGCTGCATTTCTAGCTACTTCAGGAAGTGATGTGGTGTTGGAAGTTATGACCGGTATTTCAGATTTGAAAGCCTCAACAACAGGAATGCCAAAGCCTTCAAACAATGGAATGTATGTTAGAGCGAGTGCGCTTCCGATAATCAATTTCAGTTCTGCGGATTCCTTTCTTCCGGTAAAAATAACATCACTAAGATGATGCATGGTATTAAGCAGAAACTCTGTTTTTTTACTGCGGTACATGGTTTCTCCTACCAGAACCAGTTTTGTGTCTGAATTGGTTTCCTTTTTATACAAGTCAAAAGCTTCTAACAACCTGGCAATATTTTTTCGCGGGTTAAAAGCTCCGACATAAACAAAATAAGGCGAACCTTTGGTTAGTTTCTCACGGGTAGAAATTTTCTCTTTTTCGTTTATAGGAGCATAGTTTTTATTGGCACCATTATAAACCATGTCAATTTTTTCCGGTTCAACTCCATATTGCTTTATGATGTCATTTTTGGAATACTCAGAAACAGTCACAATATGGTTTGCTTTTTGAACGTATTGCCGTACGAAATGTCTCAGAAACCAGCGATCTTTCAATGGGAGAAATTTCGGAAAGTGTTCAAAATTCAAGTCGTGAATGACGAGCAGATTTTTATGCTTCGATTTGAGGGAGTTGTAGTTATCGGGAGAAATAAAAAGATCGGGTTGAATTTTTTTGAAAACCCTTGGCAGTTGTCGCTCAAACCAGAAGTATTGTAACACAGGATGTCTTGTCGGAGGAGAAATTATAAGTGGGGTTACATTTTCAGCAAAGACAAAACTTTTGTCAAAAGGGCGGTCAAAAAGAAAATAAAACTCGTGTTCGGGATGATCTTTAACAATTCTGCTGAAATGTTCGTAAGTAAACCATCCGATTCCTTCCAGTTTATTTTTGAGTAATAATCTTGTGTTGACCGCTATCTTCATAAAACAAAAATACCAATTTATCTTCAGGATCAAAGTAGGTTTTACACTCGGTAATTTTAAGCTTTTTACATACGAAATATTGATAAAAAATTATCCTGATTATTCGTAACAGTTCTAAATTGCCTTAACAGGCACGGTTTTTAGTGAATTTGTTGTTTTTTCACAATGAAGGGTATTTTCTTTTTCCTAATTTAGGACGGATTTTTCGTTGAACATGTAATGGGGAAAATGAAAACAATGGAAAATCAAACCTAAATAACCAAAATTAACCTGTTATGAACCAAAAAGACTGGCTCCGGTTTTATGGCGACATTCCTGTAAGCATTAATTATAAGGAAGGTTCTATGTATTCGCTTCTCAGCAAAAGCATAAAAAAATATGCTGATGATATAGCCTACGATTTTCTTGGAAAAGAAGTAACCTATCAAAAAATGGGCGAACAAATCGATGCCTATGCTTGTGCTTTTTACAATATGGGATTTCGTCCGGGTGATATCATGAGTATTATTATGCCTACTTCACCGCAGGGAATTATGGCCTTTTATGCTGTCAATAAGCTAGGAGGTGTGGCTAGTTTCATTCATCCGCTCTCTACGGAAAATGAGCTGGAACATTATCTGAATATGAGCCATTCAAAGTTTGCTCTGACACTGGATATTTTTTATGAGAAACTACAAAACATACGGAGCAAAGTAATGTTGGAAAAGGTGTTACTGACCCGTATTTCTGAACATCTTCCCATATTGAAGAAAACAGCCTATGAACTAATTAATTTTTCAAAGAAAGTTAAAGTAGATAACAATTGGTCTGTGTGGGTGGAACAACAGGATTTTAGTTGTTTTGAAGATGTGGAAGATAAAAATAATCACTGTGATTCGTTGGCTGCTATTCTATATAGCGGTGGAACTACGGGTGTTTCCAAAGGCGTAATGCTTACCAATAAAAATATAGTTTCAGAGGGAATGCAGGTAGCAGCCTGGGGAAAACTGGACGAAACAGATACAATTTTGGCGATTCTTCCAATTTTCCATGGTTTTGGTTTAAGTGTTTGCGTTAATTCAGTGTTGGTAGCTGGTGCCAAAACTATTCTGATTCCCAAGTTTACGGTCAGTGAAGTGGCCAAGTTAATCCGCAAAAAACGTCCGACTTTTTTAATTGGTGTGCCTACTTTATTCAAGGCTTTGTTGGGTGAAAAACAGTTTGTTAATTCCAACCTGAGTTTTTTAAAGGCTGCTTTTTCAGGCGCTGACACATTGCCTCGTGTATTGAAGGAAGAGTTTGATACTGTAGTGAAACAAAATGGGGGAAAAGCGAACTTGCTGGAAGGTTATGGACTAACAGAAGCAGTGACGGCCATAATGGCAATGCCTATGGATCATTACCGTGAAGGCTCGATTGGTATTCCCTTTCCTGATATGGATGCTAAAATTGTTGAACCTGGAACTATAAATGAGGTTAAGCATGGTGAGGTTGGGGAGATTTGTATTAACGGCCCTGCCGTAATGAAAGGATATTTGAATAATGATAAAGAAACAGCAGAAACGCTAAAAACTCATGAAGATGGACAAATCTGGTTGCATACCGGCGATTTGGGTTATCGTGACAACGACGGGTTTTTCTATTTCAAACAGCGCTTGAAAAGAATGTTTAAGTCTTCGGGGATGAATGTTTATCCTTCGGAAGTTGAAAACGTGATCTGTCAGCATGAGCATGTTAAGTTTGCTTGTGTTATTGGTGTTGATGATGAAAATCAGATATCACGAATAAAGGCTTTTGTGGAATTGAGTGATATGTCTTTGGCTTCTGAAGAAATGGAAAAACAAATTATTGAATTTACCAGAGAGCGACTCATTAAGTGGAGTTGCCCCCGGGAAGTTGAGTTTATGGAAAAATTGCCTCTGACACAGATTGGAAAGGTGAATTTTAGAAAACTTGAAGAAAGAGAAAATGAAAGAAGAAATAAAAATACCGGCATTGCTTCAGTTTAAAGAAGTAGCCAGGGCGCCATATGAATATTTACGAGAATTAAAGAAAACCACCGGAGTACAGATGATCGGCTCTTCGTGTACCTATACACCCGAGGAGATAATTTTGGCAGCGGGCCTGCATCCTTTCCGCATTTTTGCTGAATCGCAGAGTTTGTCACGTGCAGATGCCCACATTCAAGCCTATGGTTGTTCCATGGTAAGGGGAATGCTGGAAGATGGTTTGTCAGGGAACCTGGATTTCCTTGATGGAGTAGTATTTCCTCATGCCTGTGATTCAATTCAGCGGTTGTCTGATATCTGGAGGCTAAATGTGCGTTCGTTGCATTTTGATTTGTTGTTACCGGTCAAACTGGATACTCCACTGGCAAAATCCTATTTTGAGAAAGTTACGGAACGTTTTCGTCGTGATCTGGAAAGGGCTTTCGATGTAGCTATTACTGAAGAGGCATTGATTGCAGCCATTGAACTGATGAACGAATTCAGGAACCTGTTGCGGAAATTGTACCTGATGCAGTCACAATATCCTGGTATTATGAAGGGCAGCGACCTGGGGCAGGTAGTAGAAGCATCTATGGTCATGGATAAAAAGAAAGCTGTGGCCTTACTCAAGGAATGGGTGTCTGAATTGGAAGCAGGTGTAAAACCTGAAAAGATAAATAAAAAGAGAATTCTGATTTCAGGAAGTGTTTGCAGTCATCCGGATATTCATCAGATCATTGAAGCTAATAATGCAGTTGTGGTATATGATGATCTTTGTAGCGGTTCCCGTTATTTTGAAGGTATTATTTCTAATACGGGAAACCCGGTTCAGGCAATAGCCGGCCGTTATACAGAGCGTTACGTATGCCCTGCCAAGCATCTGGGTGTCGGGTTTCAAATGGAGAATATGAAGAAACTTATCCAAGAACACAAAGTGGATGCTGTTTTGTTTTTACTGCTGAAATTTTGTGAACCGTTTTCTTTCGACTATCCCGACATTAAAAAAGAACTGGAAGCGATGAAATTGCCTTTTTTAATGGTGGAAATGGATCGACACAATGAAGTGGATGAGCAAATGCGAACCCGAATTGACACATTGCTGGAAATATTGTAGAAAAGCTTAAAATAAAAATCTAAGAAACAGAATATGGCAGGCAGGTTAAAAGCAACCAAACGAATGAAGAAAATCATGCGACGGTATTACACCCAAGCAAAATATGCCCATCTTTTCGGGAAAAAGGTAGCATGGATTACCAGCGGGGGGCCTGTGGAACCGTTAATCGCGATGAATATTATTCCGGTGTATCCTGAAAATCATGGTGCTATGATTGGGGCTTCCAAAATGGGAGGGAAGTTGTCGGAATTTGCTGAAGGGATGGGGTATTCTCAGGATGTGTGTTCTTATGCAAAAGGAGATATCACGTCTTCAATAACCAAAGAAAGTCCCATCCCCGGAGGTCTTCCTAAACCTGATTTGTTGGTATGTTCCAATAATATTTGTGGTACGGTCCTGAAATGGTATGAAATCCAGGCGCGCAAATTCAATGTCCCTTTGTTCATTTATGACACTCCTTTTGTGCACACCGAGTTTACTCAGGAAGCAAAAGAATATGTTGATGCTCAGACTCAGGAGTATATTCAGTTCCTGGAAAGAGTTACCGGGAAGAAGTTTAACCATAAACGAATGAAGAAAGTCTGGCGACTTTCGCTGAAATCCATGCATTTATGGAAAGCAGTACTTGAAACTGCCGAACACAAACCCAGCCCAATGACCGCATTTGATGCGTTCTTTCATCTCGCTCTTATCGTAACCTTGCGTGGAAAAAAGACAGTAGTACGTTATTATCAATTGCTGTTGAAGGAATTAAAAGAGAGGACTGAACAGGATGTTGGGGCAGTGGAAAACGAGAAATACAGACTGCTCTGGGATAACCTCCCTATCTGGTTTCGCATGCGGTGGCTATCTGAGAAATTTGCCGGACATCAGGCTGCACTGGTAGCAGATACTTATACACAGGCCTGGTGCGGTGTAATTGATTATATCGATGAGAATGATTATATGTCTTCGCTGGGTGAAGCTTATACGCGAATTCACCTGAATGTGGGTGTTGATCAAATGGCTGAAACCATCAAGAAATTTATCAAACAGTATAATGTCGATGGTTTGGTAATGCACTCCAACCGCAGTTGTAAACCTTATTCTTTCGGACAGTATGATATTCAGAACCTGTTGCGTGAAATGGATATTCCGGTTTTGATTCTGGAAGCTGATATGACGGATGAACGGAAGTTTTCGGAAAGTCAGGCTGAAACGCGGATTGATGCTTTTATGGAAATGATCAAACAAAAGAAAAATTAAAATGCTAACACTTGGAGTAGATATAGGATCGCTGACGGCCAAAGGAATTTTGTTTGACGGCAACCAAATTGTTGAGAAATATCTGATGCCTGTAGGTTATAATTCAAAAAAAGCATCTGAGAAATTGATAAAGGCTTTGATGGAAAAAGCCGGCATTGTTGACACTGATATTAAAAATATTGTGGCAACGGGTTACGGAAGAAATAATGTGGAGAAAGCAGATAAGGCTGTTTCAGAAATTATTTGTCACGGTAAGGGGGTTCATTTTTTACTTCCACACATTCGGACAATTATTGATATTGGTGGTCAGGACAGTAAAGTAATTGTACTGGATGTCTCAGGGAAAGTCTCAAATTTTGTGATGAACGATAAATGTGCTGCCGGTACAGGAAGATTTCTGGATGTTATGGCACGGGCTATGGAAACAGAAATTGAGGATTTCGGACCTTTAGCATTGCAGGGGGAAAACCCTTCCAAAATCAGCAGTGTATGTACTGTTTTTGCTGAATCAGAGATTATTTCTTTGGTAGCTAAAGGCGAAAAACGGGAAGATATTACATCCGGAATTCATTGGTCGATTGCCCGTCGCATAGCCTCTATGGTGAAACGATTGGGCATGGTAACTCCTGTGGCTATGAGTGGTGGTGTAGCTTTGAATGTAGGCGTTATCGATACATTGGAACAGATACTGGAAACTAAAATAGAGACTTCTGCTTTATCACAATACGGTGGAGCGTTGGGTGCAGCTTTGATGGCTGCTGAACTTTGATACCTATTTTACATTGAAATCAAGTAATTTTTCCCCTTCGATATAAGCTTCAAAATGATCGTTAATTTTTGTGGGACCAACTCCTTCAGGTGTGCCTGTGAAAATAAGGTCGCCGGTTTTCAGGGAAATAAATTGAGATACGTAAGCAATAATTTGGTTAAAACTGAAAATCATATCTCGTGTGTTTCCCTCTTGTCTTACTTCACCATTGATGCGTAGTGAAAAGTTGACATTATTTAGATCCGTGAATTGATTTTTATTGACAAATTGTCCAACAGGAGCAGCTCCGTCAAAGGCTTTGGCAATTTCCCAGGGCAAACCTTTCTTTTTTTGTTCCGACTGGATGTCGCGGGCAGTAAAGTCAATTCCAATCCCTATTTCGTCATAGTATTTGTGGGCAAATTGTTCTTCAATATGCTTGCCGTTTTTGTTGATTTTTAATACAAGTTCAGTTTCGTAATGTACATCATTGGAAAAATTGGGATAAAAAAAAGGGTTGTTTTTTTGTAACAGAGCCGTGTCGGGTTTCATAAAGAAAACAGGCTTCTCAGGAACCGGGTTATTCAGTTCTTTGGCATGTTCAATATAGTTTCTGCCGATACAAATTATTTTCATGGAGTAATGTTTTAATTCTATTTTAATCAGTGGTTATCTCTGGGTTGCCATCCTTAGTTTTATTCTAGTAATCAGCCGTTTGGTATACAATGGGAAGTCTGCATTTTGGATCCAGTCATAATAGGATGGTTCTGAGCGAAAGACTTCTTCAACGGTTTTGCCTTTGTGTTTTCCAAATTGAAATACTTCTTTGCCTTCAGAATTGTAAATAATTTGTCCTGCTAAATCAGCATTCTTATGGTGCGAAGAAAACTTGGCCAGGGCATCCATATCGTTTACAACAGGTTTGCTTTTATTTCCTTTGCTGTCTTCAAATTCAGCACCTTGATATTTATCAAGTTGAGCCTTAAGTACTTCAAATGTTGCCATTACATCAGCTTCAGCCGAATGTGCGTTTTCAAGCTCTTTTTGCAGATAGAAACGATATGCAGCTTTCAGAGTTCGGGGTTCCATTTTCATGAAGATGTTTTGAACATCTATAAAACGACGGTTTTCCACCTCAAAGTCAATACCTGAACGCATTAACTCTTCTACAATCATGGGAATATCAAACCGGTTTGAATTATATCCCGCAAGGTCGCAGTTGACAAGGAAACGGTCGATTTCTTTTGCTACCTGCGTAAAACCGGGTTTGTCACTGACCATTTCGTTGGTGATACCATGAACCTCAATTGCTTCTTTTGAGATGGGTATTCCGGGGTTCAGTAGCCAGGTTTTGGTTTCTGTTTTATTGCCCGGATGTACTTTAACAATGCATAATTCAACAATGCGATCGCGGGTTATGTTCAGCCCTGTACTTTCAATATCAAAAAATGCCAAAGGTCGTTTCAGTTGTAATTCCATTGTGTTTTTTTATGGCTTACAAAAGTAACAAACTTAACCGAATTTGTAGTGAGGTTTATTTAAGGAGCCTTGATTCTTGAATTTATTTTTTGTGGGAACAATCACTATTTATAAGAAAAAGTAATAGCTTTGTGCCTGAATTATGAAAGCCGGAAATTGTATTATTTACAACCTTCCGATTTTTCTTTTATCAAAAAAGTAACCTAATTATTTGTTTAAAAATTAATTTATTATGAGAAAGACTTTACTTTTCTTAGTTTTAATGCTTCCTTTTTTTGTAAAGGCTCAGAACACGAATACCGGTTCAAATCTGAGCAGTGAAGTACAACAAGTTGTTACCAATATCAAAACGAACCTCAATGTGGATAAGTTGTCAGTTGGTTTGGGGCTGGGTATGAACTTTGGTGGCATAGGGGGCAACTTTATGCTTTATCCCCAGAAAAATGTTGGCTTATTTGTTGGGGCAGGTTATGCATATGCCGGTGTTGGTTTAAATGCCGGTGTTAAAGTCAGGTTTCCTAAAAAGAATAAATTTGAACATATGACCCCTTATCTGCTTGCTATGTATGGTTATAATGCGGCAATACATGTTACTAACGCCACTGAATATGATAAATTCTTTTATGGTCCGACTGTTGGTTTTGGATTTGACTGGAAATCGCATGAAAAAGCCAGAGGCTATTGGACTGCTGCTATTCTTGTTCCGGTAAGAAGTGCAGACGTACAGACCTATATGGATGATTTGAAAAACAACCACGGTGTGGAATTTAAATCAGATTTATTTCCTGTAGCAATATCTATTGGTTATAGAATAGTTCTGGAATAATATTTCTATTTAATTTATATTCCTGATAAATTATGGCTTTTCTGGTCATGTTTTCGGGAATACTTTGTTCATGCCTGATAAATTAATAGTTTTGCAGCGGATTAGTTGCATTTATGATTGAATTTATCAGGCATGAACAATATCCGGAATGGGTGTTGGTCAGAAAGTTTTCTGGAAAAGTTGAGGTTAAAGATATTATCGATTCCTGGCAATATTTATTGTCATTGAATATTCTTGATGATAAAGTAAAAGGTGTAATAAACGATTTGTCCCATTGTGATCTGAATATGGACATGGATGGATTCCAGCAGCTGATGAAATATCTGAAATCAAAGAGTGTTTTTAATGCTTTTAAACTTGCTGTGGTTTGCGATGATCCAAAAACAATAATCTTTCCTGTAATGGGTGGTGTACAAGGTGATGGCTTGAAAATAAGGCCTTTTACTACCATGGATGCGGCTGTTGAGTGGCTCATTATTTAATATTTTTTATATTTGGTTTTGGTTAACTGTCTTGATCGTCAGTTGCTTGATATTTGTTTTTTCGAACAGTATAATTTGAACCAGATATTATGAAAAAGTTATTCCTTTTATCTTTTTTATCAGTTTTTATTTGTGTTTATAATAGATGTGTCACTCTTGATATGTGTTGTTTTTTATTAAATAGTCATGTTTTGCGCGTTATAAAATGTTTAAGTCATTTGATATGAAGTATTTATTAACAATTATGGGGCTAATTCTCTTTCATGTAGCTTTTACCCAAACTCCAAAAGAAATAGCCCGGCAAAAAGGAACTGAAGCTGTTCAATTAATGGATGCCGGGAATATTCAGGAAAGCCTTGAACTTCTTAAGCAAGCCCAAAAACTGGATCCTGACAACTATGTTTATCCATATGAAGTGGCTTATGCCAACTATGTGTTGAAAAACTACAGTGAGTCGATTAAGATTTTAAAAGGGATCATAAATTACAAAGGCGTGAATGACAGGTTGTATCAGTTGCTTGGAAATAGTTATGATATGATGGGCAATTCGAAGAAAGCGATTAAAATTTATGACCGTGGGTTAAAAATTTTTGTAAACTCGGGTAAACTTTATTTAGAAAAGGGAAATGTGTTCTGGATGAAAAAGGAATATTTAACAGCATTGCCCTTTTATGAGAAAGGAATTGAAGTTGATCCTTCGTTTCCTTCAAATTATTATCGCGCAGCACTTATATATTGTAGTTCGAGTGAAAAAGTATGGGGCATGATTTATGGTGAAATTTTTATTAATCTGGAACGAAATAGCAGACGAACCCAAACAATAAGTAAACTCTTATACGATAACTATGTCAGCCAGATTAGTATAGTTAATGATACAACAATATCTGTCAGTTTTAGTAAAGATAACATAGTTGAGGTGAACGATAAAAATAAGTTGTTTAAGCTTAAGCTGCCTTATGGAACTTTTATCTACGAAACATTGATTTCAATGTCGGTTGCCGGAACAACAAAAATTGATATCAATACTTTAAGCAAGATAAGAGCGAATTTTATTCGTTTATACTACCAAAAAGGATATGAGAAGAAGTACCCAAATGTTTTGTTTGCTTATGAAAAGAAAATACTGGATTTGGGTTATTTCGATGAATATAGTCACTGGATATTGATGAAAGGAGATGAAAAAGGATTTGAACAGTGGCTGAATGAAAATAAATCGAAATGGAATTCATTTATTGAATGGTTCAGTAAGAACCCGATTAATATTAATAAAGAGAATGCTTTTTTTAGCGGTCAATATCGCTAATCAATAGATCAATATCCCGTTTCAGACCTGAAATACGAAAATATTATCAAACACTGGGCTCGGTTTACATTGGGGCAGGCAACAAGACTTCGGTTATTTCGCGATGCAGTAAACCTGTTTTCGCAAAAATCAGGCAGGTATACGGTGACCATATGGAAAAAATGAAAATTACTCATCATGAGTTGGAGCCGGGAACAGCGGTTTCAAAAGAGTTAAGAAGAAGAGTGTTGTCTGATCTAAAAAGAGAAAACAGAAGAATAGTAAGGAACCAAATTATGGCTCTCAGTATTAGTATTCTTGTTTTTGGATTGTTAGTTGTTGTAGGCTGGCGTATTTTCCTGTGGTTATACTCAGGGTTAAAGTAAAGATTCCAGTTTAAACAAAAAACAGCGCGACTCCAATTACACTTAAAAAAGCGCCGGCTACTTCAGCAGCAGTTACTTTTTGCTTATAAATTACTACAGAAGGTAGAATGATGAAAACAGGCACCATGGCCATGATGGTGGATGCAATACCCGAGCTGATGTTTTGAACCGCCAGAAGTGAAAAGGATACACCCAGAAAGGGACCAAAAATGGATCCTACTACAATTCCTTTCATGGCTGGTTTGTTACTGAAAGTTTTTGCAATATTTTTCCACCGGTTCAGAAAAGCAATGATGATGAAAAAACCGGCAATGGATACTATGATTCTGATTTCAGTAGCAGCAAAAGCGTTGTAGGAACCCATACCAAATTTACTGAGAACAATTCCGCCACCCTGTCCCACAGCCCCCAGAAATCCGTAAATCAGTCCCCGTAAGGGATAGCGGAGACGTGCTTTTTCATTTTTCTTGGGTTTATTCCAAACAGCAATGGCAATTCCGGAAAGCACCAGTGCCATTCCGGCAAAACCTTTTATGTTGATTGTTTCACCAAGAATGATCCAGCCCAGTAATGCCGCAATGGGTGGCGCCAGTGTCATGAGCAGCATGGCCATGCGTGAACCAATGATGGGGTAGGAGGAAAACAGAAAATAATCACCAAGGATAAAACCTACAATTCCTGAAAGTCCAAGCCATATCCATGCATGGACAGAAGCGTCAACCGGAAATACATGATCACGGGTAAAAAATGTCATGGTACCGAGAAAAATCAAGCCAAATACCAAACGGATAAGGTTGACGGCAAAAGGGCTGGTACGTTTGGTGGCTCCCTCAAAAGCCAGGGCTGAAACTGTCCAGAAGATAGCGGTAAGCAGTGCCGCTGATTCACCTAAATGGACCTGACTCATCGTAGTAGAAATGGCTTAAACATTAAACCTGATGTGCATAATGTCGCCATCATCCACCACGTAATTTTTTCCTTCCACATGGAATTTTCCGGCTTCTTTTACAGCCTGTTCTGTTTTCAGTGCTACAAAGTCATCATATTTCATTACTTCAGCTCGGATAAAGCCCCGTTCCAGATCGCTGTGAATCACACCTGCTGCCTGTGGCGCTGTCATTCCCTTGTGGATGGTCCAGGCACGGTTTTCAGTCTTTCCAATAGTAAAGAAAGATTGCAGGTTCAATATGTCATAAGCGGCTCGTACCAATTTATTTACACCCGGTTCGGTGAGTCCGGCATCTTCAAGAAAAACAGCACGATCCTCTTCATCTTCAAGTTCTGTGATTTCGGCTTCGAGTTTCCCTGCAATGACGAGTATTTTTGCATCGGAACCTAAAGCAGTATTTACTTTTTCAACATATGAATTGCCATTAACAGCTGATTCATCATCCACATTGCAAACATAAATTACAGGTTTTGCAGTAAGCAACAAAAGATCCTGAATAATTTGGGCGTCTTCTTCTGAAACAGGAGCATTGCGGGCATTGCCAAAGTTTTCCAGATGCTCTTTGTAAACTGTCAGAACCTCAATTCCTTTCTTTGCATCTTTATTTCCGGTTTTAGACAGTTTTTCGAGCCTTTGTATTTTTCTTTCAACTAAGTCCAGATCGCGAACCTGGAGTTCAAAGTCTACAATTTCCAAATCACGCACGGGGTCAACAGAACCTTCAATGTGGGGCAGATTTTCATCATCGAAGCAACGCAGTACATGAATTAATGCATCGGTTTGCTGAACGTCGGCCAAAAACTTATTTCCAACACCTTCTCCCTGGCTTGCTCCTTTCGCCAAACCGGGTAAATCAACAATTTCTACTGTGGCAGGAACCAGCTTGTCGGCCGGAAGCAACTGATCCAAAACATACAAACGGGGATCGGGAACATCTACAACTCCTTTATTGGATTTTGTAGCACTGAAAGCATAGTTTGAGCTCTCAGCTTTGGTGTTGGATATGCAATTGAAAATAGTGGTTTTACCTGTGTTGGTTAAGCCTATAATTCCGCAATTTAAAGCCATTTATATGATTGTTATTGTTGTTCAGATTAAGCGCGCAAAGATAAGGATTTCTTTATCATCAGACGATGTGTCGGGTATTTCTTTCGGATTCAGAATATTTTTCAAAATCAATACTTGTTCTTTCCTATTTTGAGGGTTCTAAAATGAAGGGATTAAGTGCCGTAGAAAATTAATTTAAAGCTTCTTAATAAAGAAAATTATGTATATCTTTGCGGCCTTGTTTTGAAGAATCCGGATATGAACGCAAACTGTTGTTGTTCAAATTTTTAAAACAAAAAGAAAATATTGTTTAACCCGTTTTAATGTACAAGTACCGGGTGGTTACGTTGAAACACAAGTTTGATTTAATGTCAGAAAACGAAAAAAACATCCAGGAAACTCCTGAAGTTGAGGATGTAAAGCAAGAAACCACTGCCGAAAACCCCACTCCTGAAGTAGTTGAAGCTCCAAAAGCCGCACCGGCTTCTGAAGACTTTGACTGGGATTCATTAAGCAAAAAACAGGACAACTATTCAGATGCTGAGCGTTCAAAACTGGAAGCTCTGTACGAAAAAACAATGAGCTCAATCGTTGAACACGAAGTGATTGAAGGATCTGTTGTAGCTGTAAACAGCCGCGAAGTTGTTGTAAACATTGGTTACAAATCCGATGGGGTTATTCCTGCCAATGAATTCCGTTACAATCCTAATCTGAAAGTAGGGGATAAGGTTGAAATTTATGTTGACAACCAGGAAGATGCTTCCGGTCAGATGATTCTGTCACATAAAAAAGCCCGTATCCTGAAATCATGGGATCGCATCAATGAAGCATACGAAAAAGATGAAATCATTAACGGTTACGTTAAGAGCCGTACAAAAGGTGGTTTGATTGTTGACGTATTCGGAATTGAAGCCTTTTTACCCGGTTCACAAATTGATGTGAAACCTATCCGCGATTACGATGTATTTGTGGATAAAACCATGGAATTTAAAGTGGTTAAAATTAACCATGAATATAAAAACGTTGTTGTTTCCCATAAAGCTTTGATTGAAGATGAACTGGAAGCCCAGAAAGTTGAAATTATTGCTAAACTGGAAAAGGGACAGGTTCTTGAAGGAACCGTTAAAAACATTACTTCTTACGGTGTGTTCATCGATTTGGGTGGTGTTGATGGTTTGATTCATATTACTGATCTTTCATGGGGACGTATCAACCATCCTGAAGAAGTTGTTGAACTCGATCAGAAACTGAAAGTAGTTATTCTTGATTTTGATGAAAACAAAAAACGTATTGCTTTGGGTCTGAAACAGCTTACATCTCATCCTTGGGATGCACTGGATCAGGAATTGAAAGTAGGCGATACTGTAAAAGGTAAAGTAGTTGTTATTGCTGATTACGGTGCCTTTATTGAAATTTCTCCAGGGGTTGAAGGTTTGATCCACGTTTCAGAAATGTCATGGTCGCAACATTTGCGTACTGCTCAGGACTTCCTGAAAGTTGGTGATGAAGTTGAAGCTGTTATTTTAACACTTGACCGCGATGAAAGAAAAATGTCATTGGGTATGAAACAACTCATTCCTGATCCATGGAAAGATATCCGCGATCGTTACCCTGCAGGTTCAAAACATACTGCTGTAGTTCGCAACTTTACCAACTTCGGTATTTTTGTTGAAATTGAAGAAGGTGTAGATGGTTTGATTCATATCAGCGACCTGTCTTGGTCAAAGAAAATCAAACATCCTGCTGAATTCACAAAAATCGGTGAAGAAATTGAAGTAGTTGTTTTGGATGTTGATGAAGAAAACCGTCGTTTGAGCTTAGGTCATAAACAGTTAGAAGAAAATCCATGGGATGTATTTGAAACTGTATTTACACTGGACTCAGTTCACGAAGGTACCGTAATCAATGTTATGGACAAAGGGGCTTTGATTGCATTGCCTTATGGTGTTGAAGGTTTTGTTCCTAATCGTCATATGAAAAAAGAAGACGGCTCAAACCTGAAAGCTGAAGATAAAATGGATTTCAAAGTGATTGAGTTCTCTAAAGAAAACAAAAAGATTGTTCTTTCACACGTTGAAACTTATCAGGAAGCTGTAGAGGTTAAGAAAGAAGCTAAAGCTGAAACTGCTACCAAAACAGCCAAACGTGCTGTGAAAAAACTGAACGATAACCTGGAAAAAACCACGCTGGGTGATCTGGATGTTTTGGCAAATCTTAAATCTGATTTGGAAAAGAAAGAGAAAGAAGAAAAGAAAAAATAATTCTTTCTTAATATCCTTAAAAAAACCCTTCCAGATTTGGAAGGGTTTTTTTATTTTTACCGTAAGCATATGGGAATTTTTAAAGTAAGCATATTAGGAAACGGTGCAGCAGTGCCAACATCGAGGCAACACCCGAGCAGTCAGCTTTTGCAGCATAACAGCAAAAGGTTTATGATTGACTGTGGTGAAGGTACTCAAATGCAAATGCAGAGGTACAAATTTTCGTATAGAAAGCTTTCTCACGTTTTTATCAGCCATTTACATGGCGATCACTATCTGGGATTGATGGGTATGATATCGACGTTTAATTTGTTTAACCGTAAAGATCCATTGTATGTTTTTGGCCCCGAGGCCTTAAAGGATGTTCTTGATTTGCATCTAAAAGTTTCGGATGTTCACCTGAATTATGATCTTATTTTTTATCCTTTGCTTAAAAAAGAAGTTATTTATGAAGATGAAAAACTGACTGTTTCATGCTTTCCTTTGAAACACAGAATTCCTACCTGGGGTTTTCTTTTTAAAGAAAAGGAGAATAGCGAACGCAATCTTAACAAAGAGTTTATAGAAAAATTCAGGCCTGGTATAGAACAAATTCATAAAATTAAGTATGGGGCTGATTTTCAGGCACAGGAGGGAGCAATCTTAAAGAACGAAGACATTACTTATTTCCCGAAATCATTAAGTTATGCTTATTGTTGTGATACGCTTTATGATGAAGAACTTATTCCTGAGATAAGAGGTGTTGATTTACTTTACCATGAAGCTACCTTTGGGAATAAGAATGAGGCTATAGCTGGTAATAAGTTTCATTCTACAGCTGCACAAGCTGCTACACTTGCTGCAAAAGCAGGAGCCGGTAAATTACTTTTGGGGCATTTTTCCGCAAGATATATTGACCGCGAGGAATTGCTTGATGAAGCACGTTATGTATTTCCCAACAGTGAGCTTAGTAAAGAAGGCGAAACTTATACTATTGTTTAGTTTCTTTGTCTTCTGAATTGTCCTTTATTGCACTTGTTTCAAGTTTATTCAGCCCTGACATCAGAATAGGTTGAAGCGAGTTACTCATGATCAACCCAAGCCATTTGCCAAAGGGGTAGCCCAGATTAAGTACTGTAAAGTCCCAGTTTACCGTTGTTTTTGTAGAATCTCCCGATAAGGTCCATTTTTCTGTAGCACCATGATGGTTTGGAAACCACAGTTCAATTTCTGCGAAATCAGGTTTCTTTACTTTGGTAACAGATAAAATTCTTGTAACCGTGTCGCCCTTGAGCCAGTAATATTTTGCCCCGACACCCTCAGTGTTCGCTGACAAGGAATCTCTGTGCTCTTTTGTTTTATTAAAAGGGGTCCAGTTTATCCTTTTCTGTAAGTTTTCTATTTGTTCAAAGACCACAGGTTTGGGCAGATCTATTACTTTGCTTGCCTTGATTTCAACTTGAGAAGGTAGAAAAACAGGAATAATTAAGAATAATGCCAGCAATATTCCCATGAGCACAAGTGTAAGTTTTAATGCTTTTCCCATGTTTTATAGTTTAAATGCTGAAGATATTTTTTCAAGAGCGTCCAATATAGTTTTCTTGTTGGTGGCTAGATTCATACGCTGAAAGCTGGATCCACCTTGTCCGAATGTAGGTCCGTGACTAAGGCCAACACCGGCTTCATGAATAAGCTTATGTTTAATCTCTTTGTTGGAAAGGCCGGTTTCTGCGAAGTCTATCCAGGCGAGATAAGTGGCTTCTGGTTTAACAAGCGATAATTGGGGAATTTCGTTTGTAATAAAGTTTTCAACAAGCTCAAAATTACCTTCAATATATTCCATCAAAGCATCTACCCATGGAGCCCCTTTTTGATATCCTGCTGTAGCAGCAACATATCCGAATAAATTGCCTCTTGTGATGTGAAGCTTATTCATATAATCAGTAAATGTTTTTCTTAGCTTTTCATTGGGAATGATGACTGATGAACTGCTAAGTCCTGCAATATTGAATGTTTTGGTAGGAGCAATACAGGTAATGGTTATGTCTGAAATTTCTTTTGAAACCCTTGCTGTAGTGATGTGCTCATATCCCGGAAGGATTAAATCGTTGTGGATTTCATCCGACAGAATAATGACATTATTTTTGAGACAGATTTCTCCCATTTTTTCTAACTCATCTTTTGTGAAGCAACGCCCAACCGGATTATGCGGACTTGAAAGAATAAGCATTTTTGCCTTTTTTGCCTTTTTTTCAAGGTCATCAAAATCAATAGAATATGAACCATTCTCATATTTTAACTGATTTTCCAGTAGTGTTCTGTTGTTATCTTTTACAGCACTGAAAAATGGAAAATATACCGGTGGCTGAACTATAATTCCGTCACCTTCCTGAGTGTAGGCCTGAATTGCAAAATTAACTGCAGGAACAATCCCAGGAGAAAAGGCAACCCAATCTTTCTCAATTTCCCATTGATGGCGTGTCTTTTGCCAGTTAACAATTGATTCCAGATAATCTTCGGTTACTTTTGTGTAACCGTAAATGGGATGTTGTGCTCTTTGTTGAATAGCATCAGTAATACATTTTGGTGTGGAAAAATCCATATCTGCAACCCACATAGGGATTACATCTTCTGACCCAAAGTATTCTTTTCTGAAGTCATATTTTATTGTATCTGTTCCTTCACGGGAAACAATTATGTCGAAATTAAATTCCTTTGTCATGCAGTTAAATATTTAAAGTGAAATTCTTCCTGTAATTAATAAGTGGAATAATTTCAGTCTGTTAAGAAAGATATCTCCGGCTTTCAGTTTTGGTGATTCCGGCAACGGACCATCAAAAGGAGTTCCTCTTTTAAGTATATGTTTTGTAAAGGTTCTGGAAGTAATACCATACTTCTGCAAAAAACGGTCTCTGCCTTTGTTCTTTTTGATTCTCTTGGTTGATTTGGAGCCAAAGTGATATACCCGGCTTTGACCCAATCCTTTAAAATAACGAACTCCGGCCTGCCAGAACTTCATTGATAAGTCAGGGTCCGAATACATCCCCGGTGTAAATTCGGCACTCATTCCCCCAACCAAATCCCACATAGCAAGGGGCATGAGAACAGGAGGCCAGGTACTGCCATTCCAGTCTTCTTTTTCAAGTTCTTTATAATGTTGTAGAAGCTCTTCTTCTCTGAAATTCTCAGGATTGTCGCCAAAATCTTTAACTATAATACAGGGACTTCCAATATTTGTTGGTTCGATCATCGTTGATGAAATCATAAAGGAATGGTGTCCGATTTCATCGGCTTCTTTTTTCAGTAGCTCATCCCAACCCGGCAGAACATACATATCATCGTTAAGGTAAAGGATGTAATCCGTATCAACCAGTGAGCGACAGGCATTCAAACCATAACAAATTCCCAGGTTTGAAGGTGCATAAACATAATCGATGTCTTTTTGCTCCTTAATCCATTCCAAACTTCCGTCTTTTCCTTCATTGATTAGTACTATAATCTGATGTTTCAGGCCTGAGTTCTTCCTTATGCTGTTGATACACAGCTTTAAATAGGATAAGTTATTCCATGAAGGTAGCAAAATAGAAAAAACACTATCCGCCGATTGAGACTGTTTGACTTTTTGGATGCTGTCAGGATTCATACTTAATTTTGTTTGCGAGCCAAATGTACGAAAGAAATAAGAATTGTTAAAAGCTAGATTTATGCTAAAATAGGGACATCTATTTTGTTTTTATATTGAAGTTCTCTGAATATTTTCTCAAATTTGCATATCAAAACTGAATGAACCGAAAAATTAAAAAAATGGATGAAGAAAACCTGAAGTCTCCAAGAAATATGGATGAGTTAAAAAAAGTGATTGCCGAGGTTATGCCCGTGAATAAATTGTTGGGTGTGGAAATCAATGAACTGAAAGAAGGTTATACAAAAGTTTGTGTGCCTTTTCAGGAAAACTTTGTGGGTGATTTCAGAAGGAAATTATGGCATGGAGGAATTCTTGCCAGTATTGCGGATACAACAGGTGGTTTGGTTGCATTGAGCCTGGCACGAAAACAGGACCAGGTAAATACGGTTGATATGCGCATCGATTATTTGTATGGAGCCAAGGAAGGGGAAGCTATTTATGGAGAAGGAACGTTGGTGAAATCCGGTAAGCGAATTATTCTGGCCGATGTGAAACTATTTCAGAAACATCAGGAAGAACCTGTTGTTGTAGCCCGGTGTGCTTATAGCATTTTGAGGAAGTGAAATTCTTTGATATAAAAAAAGGAAGCCATTTGGCTTCCTTTTTTTTTGTGATTATTTTTTTTGAACTAGTTCGTCAACATAACAGGCATAATCAGCATAAGAATATCTTCTGCTTCTTCTGTATTGCTATCGGGGACAATAATTCCTGCACGGTTCGGGGCAGAAAGTTCCATATCTATATTTTCAGATTCCAAAGTATTTAAGATTTCCTGTAAAAATTTGGAATTAAAACCAATTTCAATGTCTTCTCCTGAATAATTACAGCTGAGTCTTTCTTTGGCTTCACTTGAGTAATCAATATCTTCAGCAGTGAGGGTTAACTCCTGACCATTAATTTTAAAACGAACCTGATGAGTAGATTTGCTTCCGAAAATTGAAACACGACGTAAAGTGTTCAGAAGGCTTTTTCTGTTCACAATCAGTTTATAAGGATTTTGTGAAGGAATTACTGCTTCGTAATTTGGATATTTTCCATCAATCAAACGGCAAACCAATGTAATGTCATCAAAAGAGATTTGTGCATTGGTTGGGTTATACTCAAAATTAACTTCAATATCAGGATCATCAGGAATGATATTTTTCAGATGATTTAGGGGCTTTTTAGGTAAAATAAATGCCGCATTTTTATTTTGTTTTACATCGTAACGACGGTAGCGAACCAGTTTGTGCGCATCTGTCGAAACAAAATTGATATGATCTTCTTTAATTTCACAAAGAACACCCGACATTACAGGTCTTAATTCATCATTTCCGGTTGCAAAAAGTGTTTTGTTGAAAGCATTAACTAAAATTGAAGCATTCAGTTTAATCGCTTCTGTACTTTCCATTTGGGGTACCTGAGGAAACTCATCACTTTTGTGACCAATGAGTTTATATTTTCCTTCACCGGCAAGTAATTCAATTTCCTGTGTGTTTTGGTTCACAGAAAGGGTTACCGGAATATCAGGAAATGTTTTCATGATTTCGAGTAACATTTTGGCAGGAATGGTAACCTTTCCCGGGTTCTCAGCCATTTCAACCTGAACAACAGCTGTGATAGTTGTTTCCAGATCGGATGCCGTTATTTTAAGTTTCTTGTCTTCAGAGAGTTCAAACAAAAAATCCTCTAAAATGGGAAGCGTGTTACTGGAACTCATCACTCCGCTGATTTTTTGCAGGCTTTTCAGCAAGGTGGTGCTGGAAATAATAAATCTCATAATTAATATATTTCAGTTTAATCTAATAAAACAGATGAGTAAAAGTATAAATTTCCCGTCAATTAACGGTTAACATTTTTAACAAGTTTTTCACAAGATTTGGACAAGGACCATTATTTATCTTATGATAAACTATGTGGTTAAAAGTATTTTTTGATGGTATTGGTCAGGTCAGTGGGGGTGTAAGGTTTAGTCAGATAATCATCCATTCCACTGTCAATGCAGTTCTCTCTATCGTGTTCTAAAGCAAATGCAGTTACAGCAATAATTACGACAGGTTTCTCAGTTGATAGCTGCTTTTCGTAGTTACGTATGTGGCGGGTTGCTTCAAGTCCGTTCATCAACGGCATCTGGATATCCATTAAAATTAGATCGTAATTGTTGTTCAGGAAACGCTCTATCGCGATACTTCCATTGGTAGCAAAGTCAATATTGAAATCGTATTTTTTCAGAATGACTTCGGCAAAACGGGCATTAAGGTCATTGTCTTCAACAATGAGTACGTTTAACTTTTTCTGAAAAATCTCATTCATCTTGATCCTTTTTTCAAAAATATAAAATTATATGATGTTTTTTACAGTGATTTATTTAAAATATTGATCAATCTTTCTTTGGAAATCGGTTTTTCCAGAACACTTGCAAAGCCTTCATTAAGACACTGTTGCTCTTTGGTTTCGTCAGGAACAGATTGAAGAGCAATGAAAGGAACGTGTTCAAGACTTTTAAAAAGTACACGATATTTGTTAACCAGGCCAATTCCATAATCAATCTTTTGGAAATCAATATCTAAAAGAATTACGTCCCAGGTTCCGTCTTTGGTGAGAATTTCTCTAAGATCATTTTCATTCGGAACTTGCGTGATCAACTCAACAGATGGGATCATTTTTTTTATCAGTAATTTATTGAACGGATCACCATCAATAATCAACATTTTAGCAATTGATTTCTTTAATGATGGAACCTTTGTTATTTCACCTTCTTTTGCCGAAGGTTTGATCTCTTTATTTGTTGCTTCAAGAACCGGCTGAGATTGAGGGAATGATAGCGTTACAGTTGTTCCCGCCATTTTTTCTGAATGCATTGAAATCTGCCCGTTGAGTAAGTCAACCATTTGTTTCACAAGGGGAAGTCCAAGCCCGGTTCCTTTATAGGACGATTTAGAGAATCCGGGTAGCGTTTGTGAGAAGGGGTCAAAAATTTCAGAAATAAAAGCTTTATCAATACCTACTCCTGTGTCTTTAATGGATATAAGAACTTTGTCTGCTTCTTTATCGCACGATATTTTAATGAACCCTTTATCAGTAAATTTTACAGCGTTATCCAACAGGTTTGATAAAATGTGTTTAATGGCTTCAATGTCTGTAGAAAAGCGGGGAACTGTAACCGGTTCAAACGATATTTTAAGCCCTTTACGGGTTGCTTCAGGTTCAAATATCTTAATAAGATCCGAAATAACAGTACTAATTTTGCAGTTTTTTGGCGCAATTATAAAATCTCCGGCTTCTATGCGGCTGATGTCTATCATATTGTTTAAAAGGTGCAATAAAGATTGCCCGCTACTTCTTATATTCTTGCTGAAGTCGTATAACTCTTTTTCTTCTTGTCTGGCGAACTCGTTCTCCAGCAGATTCGAGAATCCCATAATATCATTCAAATTAGTTCGGAGTGTGTAACTGATATTGGATAAAAGTTCGCTGTTCCGAACCGCACCTTCCTTGGCATCTTTAAGTGCTGATTTTAGCCCTTTAATATTTGTTTCAATTTCAATAAGTTGTTTTTTTATTTCATTTTTCCGATCCGAAGCAATAATGTTTTTATTGGATTTGAGTTGCTCAATTTTTTCGGAAAGACTATTTTTTTCGCTGATTTTATCAGATATTTTATGATTGAACTGTTTTCGTCTGTTAAGAAAGAAAAAGGCTAATAGAGCAAATGAGAAAAAAAGAAAGATCCACAGTAATAATGTTTTGTCCCATATTTTTATTTGTAGTTGATGTAAAAACAAAATTGTTTTTGGAATAAAAATAGAAACAAGTAATACTATGTTTAAAAAGAGTTTGTTCATCATAGTGCATGACTTTTATAATCAGGCCGTGTACAAAGAAACAATTTTTCTTTTGGATTTAAAGCAAATTTCTTTAGGTTTTGAATGGTACTCAGCTCTTTTTCCTGCTCAATTACTTCAACAAGAAAACCGGCTGTAGCAAGTCGCTGAACATAATCATTACCGTATATTCTAACATGATCAAATTGTCCGAAATGTACTTCCCTTCCTTCTTTTGTTGTGATCTCAGGGTTTTCATAAGTTTTATCTAAGATGAAAGAAATGGGAACCTGTAAGAGTGCTTTTCCACCAGGTTTCAATACTCTGTAAATTTCAGACATGGCTTTGGCATCGTCTTCAATATGTTCTAATACATGATTGCAAATGACCCAATCAAAAGTTTCTCCTTCAAATGATAAGTCAAGTAAGTCTGCCGAGGGTAACTTGTTTTCGTAGTAGAGTCCCTCCTGATACTTGGTTACAGGGAAATATTGGATGTTTTTGTTTCGTTTAAATCTTTTGTACAAGGTCGGTTCGGGGGCGACATGCAACAGCATATTTTGAGTTATCAGAAGATTGGTTTTATTTTTGAGAAAAACATAAATTAATCTGTCGCGATCGGTACTTTGACACAAAGGACAAATGTCATTTTTTCTGTATCCTCCTCCAATAATCTGTTTTTCCAGAATAACAGGTAAATCAAAACCACCAGGCAAAAATGTACGAAACTTATGCTCACAAACAGGGCACTCAAATTTATCACCTGTATAATAAAGCCCTCTTAATCTGAGCCAGGTTTTTTTGATCAGATTTCCAATAACAGGGGGGGTAATATTTTTTAATCGATTTATCATCGAGTTATGGTTTAACAATAAAAGCCCTGCTACTTAAGCCTTGTTTAGAATTGATGATAATGAAATAAGTTCCCTTGGGAAGTAAATTCACATTAAAACTAAACTCCTGAATTTCACCTGAAATGAATGATTTCTTTTGCATGGATAATGTTCGTCCAAACATGTCAGTTAAACGAGCAGTAATTTGTTGTGTGTTACGGACTGTTAATTTAACCTTAAGATTGCTGTTGACAGGATTTGGATATAATAATAATTGGTTAACATCAGGGGCTCTTTCTAATCTTATTCCGACGGAAGGATCCTGACATTCATAGGCTCCGGCGTCAAAATAATTGTGATAGGGGCGTGGTTGATTCAATATGTCGAAAGTTATACCCTGGGATGTCAGATTTGTACCAAAATCTACAGCAGGGGAATTGGGTTTTAATTCGTAATTCATTGTGTCCGGGTAAACAAATCTAGCTGTCGCAGTATCGTTGGTTGTGTAATTGGTTAAGATCTGTGCATTTGTACTGTCAATATTTAAGTTGATGAACGAACGAGCGCCCCAGTTGTCATATTGTCCCGGAGTTGTAATCAGGTTGTTTATTATTTTGGTTAGCAATAGCTTACTGTTTGATATTGTAACCCCAAAACTTTTAGGACTGATGATAGTATTATTGTAAATTCCTAACCATGCATCAGTAAGTGTGCTATCGGTTCCAACATAAATTCCCTGTTTCATTTCGTTGGGTTGGTCCGGGAGATAATCTTTTCCAGCATTGACAATGAGATTATTAAAAATACTGTAATCTCCCAATCCGAAAACATCAATTCCATCACCTTTGCCATTGATGATTTTATTGTTGTAGGTATTACATTTGCTGCCTCCCCCAATAATAATTCCTGACATCTGTGACGGAATCTCAGCCTGAGAGTCGTACATAATAGTGTTGTCGTGAATGGAACAATCCGAATCTGCTGAGCTTACCTGAATTCCATCGTAACCAGTGTGTTCGATAATATTGTTGTAAATTTTAACTCCCTTTAAAACTTGTGGATACACTGTCGTATCGCAACCGGATAAGTAAAGCCCGTCGAAATGTGAGTTTCCAATGTAAAGGCCTTCATTCGGTACATCATGTACATAGCAGTGGTGGAATGAAAAATCGTACATGGTGAATTTATCGCGTGTAGCGCCAAAATTAGTACAGGTAGGATCGGTTTTGGCATAAACACCGCCAATCGCAGTATGGGCGATTTCTACATGCGATATTTCAATATTAGTACTGAAATCGTCAATTCCCATGCCGGCGCCTGCGGCAACCGTATCCACCTGGAAACCATATTGAATATTTGAAACACCGTTGCCACGAAAAATTATATGTGAACAACCACCGATTTTAATCCCGACATAATTTGTTGGAAGAGTTACTGCTTTGATTACTACAGCTCCATCACTATTGATAAAAGTGATAGGTTTATCTACTGTTCCATGAAAATCTTTCAGATAAATATAGTCCCAATTCCCGGCTTTAAGACAAACCGTATCTCCCGGCATTACATTTGTGTAGGCAGCAGCATCAATATACGGAGTTGAAGAGTCAATAGTAACCGTACAGGTTTGTGCCCTAACATTTTCCAAACTTAGAAAAAGTAAAAAAAGCAAGCCATATGGAAGTAATCTTTTCATGGCTGTTAGCTTCCTCTTTTTGCACGTTCCCAGTTTACTGTTTGCTGTCCTTTCCAGTATCTGCCCAATCCGGCAAATACAGCATAGTTCATAACCAAGAAATAGTAGGGGATAAATAAAATTTTGATACTGATTTTCTTGTTTTCCAGAAACCATCCGGATAAAGCCATCAAATAAAAGAGTATTTGGCCGTAAAACAAAAGGGTGTAAAGATTTCCAAAGTTTGTCCAGCCTTCCATTGAAGCCAGCCATAAGTTCACCAGAAAGATGATTGGCAGTGACCAGGCCGCTACTGTCCATCTGAGAACTCTGTGAGAAACGTATTGGAAACTCAATATTCCGTATTTGAAGATATTCAGCAAAGGACTCAACCTGACAATGGATTGAATTCCTCCGGCTGCAATCCTGATTTTACGTTTCAGCTCTTCTTTCACATTAGCAGAGGCACTTTCAATAGCGTAGGCTTCCGGATCGTATTGAATGGTATATCCTTTCATGGCAACGCGCAAAGAAATGATGAAGTCATCGAGCAATGTATCCTTCTCAACTTCTTCAAACAATTCAGTTCTGATGGCAAATAATTCACCTGCGGCTCCTACAACTGAATATAATTCAGCGTCCCATTTTTTTACCTTGGATTCATATTTCCAGTAAATTCCTTCAGTACCGGCAGCAGTGTCTTTTTCTTTATTAAAGATTCTTTTTTCACCGGAAACACAACCAACTTTTGGGTCGGAAAACAGGTTCACAATGCGGCGGATAGATTCTTTCCCCAACATAGTATTCCCGTCAGAAAAAATTACAATTGGAGTTTTTACAAATTGCATTCCGCGGTTCATAGCCCCGATTTTTCCGCCTCTTTTATCTTCATGATATACTTCAACGCCACGGTCAGAATATTTGCTTAGAATATCAGGTGTTCCGTCATTAGAACCGTCTGTTACCCAAACCTGGTGTACTTTTTCTTTCGGGTATTCCAGACTGAAAGAATTTTCCACTTTGACATCAACATAGTCTTTTTCATTATATGCCGCTACAAACAGTGTGACTTCCGGCTCGTAATCCGTGTTGGGTTGTTTTTTTCCAGAGAAAGCTTTCTTGATCTTTACCAAAAAGAAAACCAAAATTCCATATCCGAGATAGGAATAGAATACAATAAAAAGCAAAGTCCAGAATATGATTTTTAGTGCGAGCATATCAATTATATTAAGTTTATTTTCTCACAGCCCCCATGTTCAGGTCGTCAACTTCAAGGATATCAAAAGGAGCAATCTCATTCAGTATCTGACTCAGTTTTTCTTTACCACTATGAACCGATTCCATTACAATCATTAGATTAGGATGGTTTTTTATAAATTCCTGTCCTCCCTTCAATACCTGCTCTTCCATTCCTTCTACATCAATTTTCATGAACACTTTGGTATTTTTATCAATGTTCAGTTCTTTTGCTATTTCATCCAGCGGAACAATCGTAGCTTTAAAAATTTCTTCCTGATCTTCAGGATACATTTCCAGGCTAACACCTACTTTATGGGAAGCTCCGGTATTTGTTTTATCGAAGGCAAATTCTGCTTCCTGTTTTTTATCACCTAGAGCCAGGTTAAATACTTTAACTTTTTCTTCCAGATTGTTTAATATCAGATTGATTCGGATAGCATTATAATTGGAACCCAGCGGTTCAAAGGCAAAAGCTTTCTTTCCCAATCCCGCCAGTAAAATACTGTAAGTTCCCATATTGGCTCCAATGTCGAGGAAAACATCATAATCCTGATAATGTTTCAAAACAAATTGTTTCACATTCCATTCGTAGGCATGGTTAGCAAATTGAAAGTCAAGTGTTCCTTTGCGAACCAGAAATGTACCCAATGAACTTCTGTAGATTCTGGTTTTAGATGTAGTTTTATGAAGTAGAATATATTTAGCTGAAGTTAGTATATAACGATATTCCCCAAACTTGATAAAGTCCTTAAAATAGCTCAGAAAAGTTTTTATTTTGTTCATCTGTTATTAATTGGTGAAAGCTTTTTTTGACCGAAGCTAATATATTAAAATTGTTACATGTGTTAAACTCTTTCCCATTTACCCGTTTCCTTATTGTATTGTTTTAGGATTTTTCCAGGATTACCGGCGACAATTGAGTAGGGAGGAACATCTTTCACAACCACACAACCTGCTGCAACAATGGAGTGTTTTCCAATCGTAACCCCGGCTGTAACTACAGCATTAGCTCCAATCCAAACTTCATCTTCAACAACAATGGGTTTGGTTTCCACCGGTTGCTTGCTGGGTGGAAGGCTGATGTCTGCATAACCATGGTTCAGGCCTGATAAAACAATATTCTGGGCAAACATTACATCATTTCCGACAGTAACGGGACCAATCAACACATTGCTCATCCCAATCCGGGTACGATCACCGATAAATACCGGCCCCACACCATTGTTAATGGTGCTGAAGTCTTCAATGGTTGATTGCGCTCCCAACGAAAATTCATTGAAAGGAAGCACATCCATTCTTGTACGACGCCGAATGAGTGAGCCTTTTCCTTTTTTATGTTTGAATGGATTAAGAATCAATTTTACCCACAATCTTGGCCTGGCCTGATTTTTGGGCATTAACATCCAAAGTGCAAACTTTTTCAGTCGTTCGTTTGATTTTATTTTTTCCTTTAAGCCCATAGGTTTATTGATTTTCAATCATTTCTATTTGTTTGTAGATTTCCTCGGCATTGGCATCCCAGGTATGGCTTCTGGCTACTTTTTCTCTTTCCTTTTCAATTTTCGAGGTGTTCTCAGTAAGCGCTTTGTCAATCAATTCAACATATTCTTCTTTGGTCTCAGCAAGATAAACGTAGTCCTGAAAAACTTCCATGGCCCTGGTTTTTGTAGCGACAGTGGGTTTCCCCATAGCCAGGTATTCATCAATCTTTCTTGGATAATTACCGATGGTGACTTCGTTCAGTTTTTGTGGGTTCAGAGCC
>JAFGXS010000017.1 GCA_016936505.1 Bacteroidales bacterium
AAAGTAATAATTTTAGCCACGAAGTCATTCTTTTTTTGTGGCACAACATCACCGAAACAGGTGGCACAATTACACCGAAATATCAACTTTACTGGCATTACATGAACCACAACAAAGTGCGATATTGTCGGCTCCATTGATTTTAGCATCATTTATAATGTGTTCCCAAGTCGGTCTTGTCTTGTGTGTTGCAACGGAATTAGCAAACGAAATTCCACAATACACACAGCACTTATCTCTTTCTTTAACAAACACTACAACATTTTTAGATATGCCCCAACGATTTGCCATTTTCGATTTTTCTTGAAAATCTTATTTTAAAAGATCTCAACGTTCTAAATATTTTCGTCTGATTCCCCTCATTCTAATAACGTTTATCTACTAATTACAATCAATTCTCACATCAAAACCCTGACTACCAGGGCTTCCAAATGTAAAGCAACAATTCCGCGGCAAGAATTATTGTCACTTTTTATCGAAAAAGTGGAAATACCCCAAGTCAAAACGTGGTGCATTTTGTCCCATATTCTTTTTACTTGTCCCAAAAGAACAAATTATGGTACAAATGTCTTGCAGTGTGTTTTTTTGCATAATGCCTATCGGATGGCCGCATGCTGCGCAATCTGTGTTGCGTTCGGGTCAACTATGCGGTATAAGACGTATTAGGAATTGGCATTATTTATCATATTCATTTTGCTAAAAATCGGATAATTATCCTGATTATAAATCAATTGATTCTTTAACGGATTCAATATTTTTCGATAATCATTCCCAATTTTTATAATGATCCCACTAACAGTAGGATGGTCATAAAGACAACCTAATCCAGAACATTCAAATTCATTTTCAATGTTGTTTAAAATATCATCTTCGCTACATACACAAAATGAACATTGAAAATAACTAATAAACTCTTCAAAATTAAAACCATTTTTACAATCACTTTCTATGCATAAAAAATAAGGTAGTTTTAATTGTGATATGCCGGTTGAATATTTTAATAATTTCTCTGTGATCCTATTATCACTTTTCAAATATTCGCTTTGGACTAGTTTATGTAGTTTATAATCTATAGGCGCTGAAGTCGTGTAGGTTAATTTGGCATTTTGATTTAAGGAGGTTATCTCAAATTCTATTTTATTTCCAATTGTAATGACATCTCCAATTTCTCGAGTATTACTTAACCAATTTTCTAAATCGGACAGCATATTTTTAATATCATTATCGTTTGAACTAATAAAATCTTCGCAATGACTAAATTTAATCTTATAACCATACTTAATTTCTTCAAATCCCCTTTTCAGTTTATCATTGAGATTTGTAATTATTTGGTCTTTTCCACTTTGCCCTAAGCGATAGACTTCACAGATGGCTTTCCTTTCATCAATTAGAATTGTCCAATCAGGAGTTTTTGTATCAAAGGATATTTTTTCATATTGAAGATAAAACCCCAATTCCGTAAAGAGTAACCCAAAATTTATTTCACTTACGAGTGATAGAAATGCAGTTTCTGTAGTAGCTTTCTTTAATTTATTCAATATTTTTTCCTTCAATTCTTCTGAGAATAAGTCAATTTTTTCAAGGAAATCAGGATTGTATTTTAGAAATAAATTGAAAATATTGCTCATTATTGTTTTTTATAGAAGGTTGCTTGTACTAAATTTAAGCTTGTGCCTAACTTATAGATAGTATTATTTTATTACTTAAATATACTTAGTATTTCTGTTTTCATGCTGTAGTTATTGAGAAAAGAAGATATTTCAGCTTCTAATTCTTCCATTGTTTGCATTACGTATTTATTCGATACTAAATAATATTGATCCTCAAGTCTGTATATTTCATTTTTCTCAAATCCGTTGAAGTCAAGTTCGATATTTAATCCATTCATTAATATTATGATGCTTTCAAGATTAATTTTTCTTTGCGTTTTAAGAACACAAAGAACACTTAATACTCTAATTGGGTCTATTTGATTCTTGTTTAGTTCAATATAGTAATATAGATGATGAATCACTTCATTCTTACTTTTTGATGAAAGAGAGATATCAATGAACAAAGAGTCTGGATTTTTTTCACTATAAATAATTTGATCAGCAAATGAAACTATAATTTTCTGACTAAAGATATTAAATCGCAATCCAATATAAATCACGAGTAATTCTTCAATTATTTTTTGCAGTTGACTCATCATTATACCTACAACTATTTTGCATACTTAATTTTTACTAATCTTTTACACCGTCTCTACAAATCCACAAAAAACTGCCTTACCCACTGCTCAATAGCGCCCCGCACGGTGCTGTTTTTTTCTGCGTGGTGGTTTACCACGATGCAGAAGGCCAGCAACCGGTTGTCGGCAGCTTGAATATAGCCGGCATACCCCAACACGCCGTTCATGGAGCCGCTCTTGGCATGGATGCGTCCCTTGGAGAAATCGTCGCGCCACAGATTGCGGATGGTGCCATCCACACCGGAGATGGGCAGCGAACCATAAAAGGCATCAAAAAATGGCCGTTTGGCAGCATGCCGCAGCAGCGCCACCACATCGGCTGCCGAAAAGTTGTTGAAGGGCGACAAACCAGAACCATCGTAAACCGAAAGCGTTTCCACACCAACCGAATCGCGGCAGTAACGTTTCAGTACCTCTGCCCCACCATCCCAATGGGGCTTACCAATGGTTCGGCCAAGAGTGAGGAAGAGATGGTCGGCATAGAGGTTTTGGCTCTGTTTGTTCACAACCCGGCAGAGCTGATTCAGCGGCGGAGAAGGGAACACCACCAAGGGTTCACCGTCAACAGCCACTGGGTTGTAACAGGACTGAAACCCATCCGCCTCAATTCCCGCCCGTTTCAAAGCCGCCACCAGCTGCTGGCCAAACCAGCGGTGTGGCTCAGGCAAGGCGCCCTTAACCACAAACTCTTTCCTCCCGGCAGGGATGGAACCACTCACATACCAGTTGTCGCAACCCGCCACACCATAAATGTAAGCACTGTCGGCAGTGCCAGCCGAAGCCACCACTTGCGAACGCGGCAAAGCTCCCCATGCCGGTTCCATATGGGTGATGGTACACACCCCTCCCACTTTGGCGGGCGAATCAAGATACAACCGAAAGGTATTATCGCCAACCGTCAATGAAGAGGGAGTGGCACCGTAGTAGTTGGCCATATCTTCCCACAAGCGGGCCGAGGGGGTGGTGACACTGCCAAAGAAAGATAGATCGATGACGATGCCGCCCGTCAAGACATCCACGCCTGAAGTTTTGAGTTTTTCGACAATCAAGCCGATGAAACGGTCGCAACGCTGCGAGTCAAAAAAGGAGGAGCCCAAAGAAGGGTCGCCACCACCTTGGATCACCAACTGTTTTTTATCTTTATTGAGGAAGCACTGGGTTTGGAAACGGTAATCCACCCCCAGCAAATCCATGGCCGCCACCGTGGTAAAGAGCTTGGTCAAAGAGGCGGGCGTCACCCGCTTCGATTCGTGGAAACGGTAAAGGGTATCCCCACTGGCCACATCAACCACTAGAGCCACTTGCATTTCGGCACCCGACAAAGCCAAGGGTGCTTTTACCTGGCCAGACATCAACTGCGGAGCCATCCACAGAAAGCAAAAACACAGGAGTGGTGCCAGCCGGGCAATCATTGCCCCATCTGTTTTTTCAACCGG
>JAFGXS010000018.1 GCA_016936505.1 Bacteroidales bacterium
CCAACTACAGCGGGCAGGATGGATCCTTACGTGGATGAATTCCAGGACCATGGCGGATCGATGATTATGCTGGCCAAAGGAAACCGTTCGCAGGCGGTAACTGATGCGTGTAAAAAACACGGCGGATTCTATCTGGGTTCAATCGGTGGTCCGGCGGCAATTTTAGCCAAAAACAGTATTAAATCGGTTGAAGTGGTTGACTTTCCGGAACTGGGAATGGAAGCTGTCCGTAAAATTAAAGTGGAGAATTTCCCTGCCTTTATTATTGTAGACGACAAGGGAAACGATTTTTTCAAAGCACTATAGCAGAGAAATTTAATTAATAAATATAGAGGACCGTTCTTTTAAAAGAGAACGGTTCTTTTTTTTAAGTTTTGTTCTTTAACCTTTTCCAAAGTCTGAAACTTTGGAAAAGGTTGTACAATCCAAACAAAAGTTTGAAATATTTGCTACTTACGCAACCTTTTTCTAATTTGAACCATCTTACGCACAGAACTAATTCTAAAAACCCAAAATATGGAACTCGCCCGAAACAACACAATCTAAAATTTAATTCAGTTAAACTGATGTAAAGCGCTAAGCGCATGAACTCTCTTAATTGCTCTCACGCCCGGTAACTACCGTTACCCTGATTACAAACAAATAATTTAAGTAAACCAGCTCGAAGCTTGTGGCTTGAAGCTAAAAACTGAAAAAGATGAAACCAAAAATTTTTAAATTAAGCACAATCTTCCTGCTCTTTGCCTTATTAAGTGCAGGCTGCCAAAAAGACGAAGACCTACCTCCGAATCATGCAAAAGGTAAAATTATTGAAGTTACCAGTGGATGTTATGGAGAAATTGTTCTGATTGAGGTAGAAAACCCAAAAGGAATTGGGTTATCAGGAAGCTTTTCTTATCCTGGAGATGAAAATGAATTAATAACTTACAAAAATGCTATTGGAGTTCCATACTTTTCAAAAATTGGAATTCCGGACTCTGTTCCGCAAAATACCAATACATGGTTGTATTTTGAGTACAGGGAACTAACAAATGAAGAAAAGGAAATTTTATTTAATTCATCTAATCCTCCTCTATTTTGTCCTGCAAACATTATAACTCCATCAAATGTGTCATATTTTATTACAAAAATCATTAGTTACAAATAAAATTACAAACCATGAAAAAAATAAATCTAACCTTCATCATCATTTTATTAGCATCGTTTGTGTTTGCTCAAAATGACTATTATTGGTCGGCTGGTAAGAAGCACTATCTAAAGCCGTATGCTAATGCTTTTGTAGTAAAAATGCAAAAAGAGCTGTCTTTGGAGAATGCACGGATAATTAAAGGTGAGCAGAATTTAAAAGAAGTAACAAAAATGAAAAGAAATTTGGGGATCGTTGTTGGCAATGATTCCCTCCTTAATACAAAAAAGTTAAAAGAATACAAGGAATTTTTGAATGCAATGCCGGTTTATCAATTAGGCGATTTGCCTTTCTTTCTTACAGGAGAAATTCTTGTTCAACCCAAAACAAATATTTCAATAGATGATATTATTAAGGTGGTTAATAATAAAGTATCTGTTAAAAACCGGACAAAGTATAATACCTATGTTTTGGAAACAGAAGATTGGGAAAAGATACTTCAATATTCGAACTTCATTTATGAAAGTGGACTGGTGGAGTATTGCCATCCAAATTTTATCGCCCCAAGGGAAAAATCACAGATTAACGACCCAAAGTATAGCGAACAATATTATTTGAATAATACAGGGCAATTTGGCGGGACCTACGGTATTGATATAAATGCGCCTGAGGCATGGGGTATTACTGATGGAGGTTGCCCGGTTACTGTTGCGGTAATTGATGATGGTGTTGAAGATCATGAAGATTTGGGGAATAGGGTATTGCAGGGATTTACCCCTCAATTCTCATTGGCAAATCCTGACACACAAGGAGCTCCGAATCAGAATGATCCTCCCGGCAGTCATGTTGGGCATGGTCAGTGTTGTGCAGGAATTATTGGAGCAACCCACAATTCATTAGGAGTAAGAGGAGTAGCTCCCGAAGTAGATATTGTTCCGATAAACATTTTTAATGACTGGTTTACTGTTTTAGGAGAGGTTTATTATTCAGAAGATGCTCAAGATATTGTAAATGCGATAGATTTTGCCTGGGATGATGCAGAAGCAGATATTATTAGTAATTCTTGGAATTATATTGATCCGTCGGCTAATAATGATGCAGTCTCGTTCGCTATTGGGCGAGCAAGGACACAGGGGAGAATTCAAGGAACAAATCACTTAGGCTGTGTTGTCGTTTTTTCATCTGGAAATGATTTAAGCCCCTATAACCATCTTACTGTCCGTTTCCCAGCAAATGTTGATGGCGTGATTACGGTTGGTGCAATAGATAAAAATGGTAATATATGGGACTACAGTTGTAGAGGAAATTCAATGGATTTAGTTGCTCCAACAGGCGGAAGTCCTGGTGATGTTCGAACAATAGACAGAGAGGGTAGTGATGGATATGTTAGCGGCAATTATTACGACAATTTTAATGGCACTTCTGCTGCTTGTCCACAAGTTTCGGGTATTGCAGCGTTGATGTTATCTGTAAATCCTTCGTTAACTGAAAGTGAGGTGCGGTCAATTATACAACAAACAGCTACTGATATGGGAACTTCAGGATTTGATAACACTTACGGGTATGGACGTGTCAACGCTTATGCCGCGGTTTTGGAAGCTGTAGGTGGAGGCATTTTTGGCTCTTCCACAGTTTGTCCTAACGGAACAACTTTTACTCTTGAGAACATTCCCACGGAAGACTCAATCATCTGGAGTTGTGGATCTTATTTATATATATCTTCCGGTCAGAATGACTCCATATGTACTGTTTCGTGTACCGGCGAAGGTTCCACCTGGGTTGGTGCCCGATTGGTAACGGAATGTGGGAATATTGATTTACCCCACAAAACAGTTAATGCAATGGGTTGGCCTACCGGTACATGGACCCAAAACGGCACAAGCCACACGCTTAATACGGTTAATTTTGTTCAGTCAGGTAGCCAGGTTAGCACAACTGTTTTTTATACCCCGGCATCGTCGTTTAGCTGGTCGCTGCAAAGTGGTTCGGGTATAAGTTCGTGGAGCCAGTATTGCTCTTCGGTGGCGGCCAATTTGTATTTAACCTTAAATCCATCGGGTAATGCAACCTTTGTTTTAAATACCAATACATCGTCGTGTGGAACACTTAATACAACTTACACTTTTGCTGTGGGTTACATGTTTTCGTTTGTTATAGCGCCTAACCCTGCCAGCACCGAAATTACAGTAATGAGGTTAGATGAGCAGCAGGCAAAAGGTAAGGCCGTACTTAAACCCAGGAAAGAGAAGTTTAAGGAAAAAGGGTTTAGCCCGGTTGATTTGTCGCAGGAGGAATATACGGTTAGCCTTTACAGCGAGAAAAAGGGACTGCTAAAAACCGTTAAGACTTCGGATGAAAATTGCAAACTC
>JAFGXS010000019.1 GCA_016936505.1 Bacteroidales bacterium
AATCTTTCAATTCCTGATGAAGAAGCAGAAAAAATTGAAACAGTTGGTGATGCTGTAAAGTACATTGAAGATCATCAATAAAAAGAAAAATTTATGCAGTTAAAGAGAGTTGTTGTAACCGGTATTGGCGCAATCACTCCCATTGGAAACACTGCAACAGAGTTTTGGGACTCATTGCTGCTTGGCAAAAGTGGCGCGGGTCCCATTACTTATTTTGATACCTCAAAGTTCAAAACCCAATTCGCCTGCGAAGTAAAAAATTTTGACGTTGGTCAATATCTTGACCGCAAAGAAGCCAGAAAATTCGATCGATATGCTCAATACGGGTTTGCATCCGCAATTCAGGCAGTTGAAGATTCTGGAATTGATAGCGAAGAAATAGATAAAGATCGTGTTGGAGTTATTTGGTCTTCAGGCATTGGCGGATTACAGAGTTTCCATGACGAAGTGAAAAACTTTGTTACCGGTGACGGTACACCCCGTTACAATCCATTTTTTATTCCTAAAATGATCGCTGATATTGCAGCTGGTCATATTTCAATAAAATATGGATTCAGGGGACCAAATTTTGCTACCGTATCAGCTTGCGCATCATCTGCAAATGCTCTGGCCGACGCATTCAACTACATCAGAATGGGTAAAGCCATTGCCTTTGTTTCCGGAGGTTCAGAAGCAGCTATTACCACTGAAGGCGTTGGTGGTTTTAATGCTTTGCATGCCATATCTACCCGTAATGACGATCCTCAAACAGCATCCAGGCCATTCGACAAAGACCGTGATGGTTTTGTAATTGGAGAAGGTGCCGGTGCACTCGTATTTGAGGAACTCGAACACGCTTTAGCTCGTGGAGCAAAAATCTATGCTGAAGTTGCAGGAAGCGGACTTTCAGGCGATGCTTATCACATGACAGCACCTCACCCTGAAGGTTATGGTGCATATTTGTGTATGAAAGCTGCTTTGGAAGACGGCGATCTGAACCCTGAAGACATTGACCACATCAACACACACGGAACCTCAACTCCAATCGGAGACGTTGTAGAACCAAAAGCTATTGTAAAACTATTTGGAGAACACGCCTATAATATCAATATCAATTCTACCAAATCCATGACCGGCCATCTGCTGGGAGGAGCCGGTGCTATTGAAGCTATAGCCACTCTTCTGGCTGTTAAAAATGATATTGTTCCTCCAACTATCAACCACCAAACTGACGATCCGGAGATTGATAACCGGTTAAACTTCACCTATGGCAAAGCCGTTAAGAGAGAAGTTAAAGCAGCTCTGAGTAATACGTTTGGATTTGGCGGACACAATGCTTCTATTATTTTCAAAAAATTCAATCGATAAACACTACGGTTTTGTCTGTCAGGAATTTTTTGAAATATCAGTTTTCTACTGAGCAAAAATTAAGAAAAACTATAAAAAATATTTTCGGGTTTTATCCCGGAAATATTTTTTTATATCAACAGGCCCTTCGACACAAATCAGCCAGCATTATTCACAAAAACGGCCAACGCATCAACAACGAAAGACTGGAGTATCTTGGAGATTCAATTCTGAACACAGTTGTTAGCGATTATCTTTACAGAAGATTTCCCACAAAAGATGAAGGTTTCTTAACTGAAATGCGTTCTAAAATTGTAAGCCGTTCTTCTCTTAATAAACTGGCTCAAAAAATCGGACTCGATCAGTTTATAAACACTTCTGCCTCAGACATGCAAATGATGAAATCGGCAGGTGGGAACGCATTTGAGGCTTTTATAGGGGCCATTTATCTTGACAATGGCTACAGAAAGACCAGAAAGATACTTATAAGCCACATATTGCGAATGCATTTTGATATTGAAGCATTGGTAACTACTGAAATCAGTTACAAAAGCAAACTGATTGAATGGGCACAAAAAGAAAAAAGAAATCTGGAATTTTCATTACTAAATGAAGAAAACATCCACGGTCACAAACAATACACCGTTGCCGTTATTATTGACAACGAAACCATCGACCAGGCAACTGATTATTCCATCAAAGGAGCTGAAACCCTAGCAGCTGAAAAAACCTGGAACCAGTTTTTTACTTCCTGAATCCCTATATTATTCTTTATCTTTGCAATGCAACTAAAAATCATGGCAAAGAAATTACAGGTATCAGGAAATATTTTGTCTGACGAATTTAATTTGTTAGGAATTGTCGGACATCTGGCTGACTATCGCTTAAGTCATTTTATCA
Source organism: Bacteroidales bacterium (assembly GCA_016936505.1). Classification (GTDB taxonomy): domain Bacteria; phylum Bacteroidota; class Bacteroidia; order Bacteroidales; family F082; genus Sulfidibacterium. The sequence goes on from JAFGXS010000019.1 coordinate 2,227, forward strand.
ATGAGCTGTGGGAGACCGGGCTCAGGAAATACGAAAACTTTGCCATTGATCAGGATGAAAACGGGTTTTCCTGGTATTTTTATTTTGATGACAACCTTCAGGTTTATTATTATTTGATGGCCAACCGGGCAGAAACCGGTTTTTTAAAAAAGGAACTAAAGCAGTTTGACTATTTGTTATTAATAAAAGGAACTATTCCGGAGGACTTGCTTACTGAAAGGATAAACAAACTCCGAAACGTTCAGCAAATTGTGGGGGTTTTTCGTCAGGACATTCAAAAAACAAAAAACATGGGTGTATTTCTTGAAGCTTTAGAATTACACGAACTTCACGAGATTATCATTCCTTCTAAAACAAAGAAATATCCATATCGTTAATGCAATTTATTAGTTCAAAAAAATATAGCAAACATTATAACCCTGACCGATTTTGGAAAAAAATTGAAAAAACCGCCTCCAAACTCGGAAAGCAGGTTCTGTATGAAATTCTGTCTTTATACTTTCTCCTTACTTCAGGAAAAACTCCTTTAAAAATTCGCATTACCATCATGACCGCACTGGGATATTTTATTTTGCCAACAGACATGATTTCAGACTTTATCCCTTTTCTCGGGTTTAGCGACGATATTGCTTTTCTTTCATATGCTTTTACCAATGCGCAAAAATATTTAACACCAGATATAAAAGAAAAGGCTTCCGGCCTGTTACGGAAATGGTTTCCCGAAAACACAGCGGAAGCTCTAAATCTTTAAAACAGAAACAAAGATTCTACAAAAATCTTTTCACGGTTTCTACAAAACCTTCAACATCTTCAGGGGTTGTGTCCCAGGCACACATCAAACGAACTTCAGACGTATTTACATCCCAGACATGGAAAGAATATTCCTTATTAATTGCAGGAATCTTTGACTCGGGAATGATGGCAAAAACACCGTTTGCCGCAACCGGTCGTGTAATAATAATTCCTAATTCAGATAATTTTTCTCCCAATAACCGGGCCATTTCATTGGCGTGGCCAGCATTCTGTTTCCATAAACCATCGGTCAGATAGCAATTGAACTGAGCAGCGATAAACCTCATTTTAGAATGCAATTGCATGTTTTGTTTACGATGATATTCAAAATCTTTGGCTAACTCAGAATTAAGAAAAACCACAGCTTCGCCAAACATTAAACCGTTTTTGGTTCCTCCAAATGAAAGAACATCAACACCTACATCAACAGTAAACTGATGAAAATCCATATTTAAAGCCACTGCAGCATTGCTAATTCGCGCGCCATCCATGTGCAGATACATGTTATTAGAATGTGCAAAATCTGCTAACGCTTTTACTTCATCAGGAGTATAAACTGTCCCTTTTTCGGTTACCTGAGAAATGGAAATTACCTTAGGTTGTGAGTGATGTTGAAAACCAATGCTGTGCAAAAAAGGTTTAACCTGTTCGGGTTTAATTTTACCGTCTTCAGTTTCAATTCCCAAAATTTTACTTCCTGAAATCTTTTCCGGTGCACCGCATTCATCTTCGTTCATATGAGCTGAATGAGCTGAAACAATCGCCTGATATGGTCGCATAATGTGGCTTGTTGCCAACACATTGGCAGCAGTTCCATTATAAACAAAGAAAGTTGCAGCGCTCTCTCCAAAATGAGCCTTAAAATTCTGTACAGCAGCTGCCGTGGCAGCTTCATTTTCTTCACCGTAAGCAGCCATATGTCCCTGATTTACTTCCTGTAAAGCTTGCATAATTTCAGGGCAGGCTCCTGACCAGTTATCACTGGCAAATGATTTTTTCATATACTGTTTATTATTGATTCGGACTTATTTTCAATGTATTGGTCTGAAATGTATTTTTCATTTCACGGGTACTCAGTAAACCACAAGCAGCATCAATATCCTGACCTCTGGAGGCTCTGATGGTTGTCATGATTCCTTTTGCCAGTAGCGCTTCTTTAAATTGCTGAATACTTTCTTCAGTTGTTCCCGGCAATGGCGTATTTGGAATAGTATGAAAACGTATCAGATTAACACGGCATTTCAGACCATTCAATATTCTGGCCAATTCCTTAACATGCGCTTTGGTATCATTTTGACCCGAAAAAACAATGTACTCAAATGAAACTCTGCGCTGACGGTCAAATGTATGCTTTTTCAAAGCCGACAAAATATCTTCAATGGAATATTTCTGACTAATCGGCATTAACATCCTTCTTTCTTTTTCAAAAGGTGAATGAAGGCTAACAGCCAGATGACAGTCAGTATTTTCAAGATAACGGTGCATTTCCGGAACCAATCCAATGGTGGAAACCGTAATTTTCTTTGGACTCCATCCATAACCCCAGTCAGAAGTAAGAATTTCAAGACTTTTCAATACAGCATCCAGATTGTCCATCGGTTCACCCATTCCCATGTAAACCAAATTGGTCAGGTTTTGCCTTTCGGGAAGTCGGCTGATTTGGTTCAAAATTTCACCGACAGTAAGCTGAGCCTGAAAGCCCTGCTTTCCTGTCATACAAAACAAGCATCGCATCTTACAGCCCACCTGAGATGAAACACAAAGTGTACTTCTTTTCTTCTCAGGAATGTATGCTGATTCAATATAGCCACCTTCAGGAGTTTTAAATAAGTATTTTTTGGTGCCATCTGATGAAACCTGAACACTTACAGGATCTTCAGGTCCAACCTGATATTTTTCTGAAAGACTTGTTCGGGCATTCTTGGAAAGGTTTGTCATTTCATCAATCGAGGTCACCTCTTTTTGATACAGCCACTGAGCCATTTGTCCGGCTGTGTATTTGGGTAAACTTAAAGAGGAGACTACTTCCTGAAGTTCGCTCAATGTTTTTCCAAACAACACTTCTTTTTCCATGTTATTCTGCTTCTATTAGTCTACTTTTTCTCCGGTTTATTTTCCTTTTTATCGAGCTTCTTCTTTACCTTGTCTACATCTTTATTGACTTCTTTCTTGATCTTTTCCCAATCCTTAGGTGCCTCTTTCTTTATATCTTTTGTTGTTTTCTGAACAGCATTTCCCAGTTTCTCTGATGTATTTGAAACACCGTTTTTTGTTTCTTTCCAGGCTTTTGTTCCGGCCTTTTTTGCCTTATCGGTAGTTTGTTTTAATTCCTTTTTCAAATTGCTTTTTTGTTTCTTATCCAACTTTTTCTGGCATTGTGCAAATGCTGAACCTGTTGATATCAACAATGCAAATATTAATATGATTAATTTTTTCATCATTATATTTTTTAATGTGCAAAATTACAAAAACAAATAACGTCTGAATAATTGTAAAAAACACTGAAAACTTCAAGTTATTATCTTTGCGTTCGCAAAACATTGTAATGCAAGAAAGCAAACGTACAATAAGAGAAAAAAGGACTGTCCGTAAGATGATGCTGATTTACTGCCATCACCATCACCAAACTACGGGTGAAATAATTTGTCCCGATTGCAATGACTTACTGAATTATGCAAACCAGAGAATTGAAAAATGTCCTTTCTCACCGGATAAACCCACATGCAAAAACTGCACAGTTCATTGTTATGCCCCCAAAAAACAGGAAGCCATAAAAAATGTAATGCGTTTCTCGGGCCCACGAATGATGTGGCATGCACCCTGGTTAGTCATTCGCCATTTACTTGACGGAAGAAAAGATGAAGAACGAATTGAGGTCTATCTAAAAAGAAAAAAAACTAACATTTAGAACCTCATTTTTTATGATTAAAAGTTTAATAAAGTTTTAGAAATCTGACTTTAAAAGAAATCTTAAGTTTGCACTATGAATTTAATTACAGCAGGAATATTCATTGTTTTTATGGTTTTGGTGGGTCTGATCCCATTTAAACTGTTGTATATTTTTTCTGACTTCATGCGATTTTTGTTTTATCGTGTAATTCGTTATCGAAAAACTGTTATCGAGTCCAACCTCCGCAATAGTTTCCCGGAATGGACTGAAGAGCAATACAAAAGAGTAATCCGGGGGGCCTATAAAAACCTGACTGATATTTTCATTGAAGGAATCAAAGCTTTCACAATGTCAGAAAAACAAGCTCTCAAAAGGTATAAAATCATAAATCCTGAAATAGCGAACCAGTTTTACAAACAAAACAAAAGCCTGATTTTAGTTTTGGGTCATTATGGTAATTGGGAGTGGGGAGCACTGTCTGTACCGTCTCAGTTGGTGTATGATGATTTAGTAATGCTATATAAGCCTTTAAGTAACCCATACATTGATCGCTATATTCGTAAAACACGCGCCCGTACAGGCGGCTCTCTTGTTTCAATTTATAAAACTGCAGAAATTTTTAGGAAACAAAATGGAAAACCAACTCTGTTTTTTCTGGTTGCAGATCAAAGCCCCGGGAGTTCCAGAAAAGCTATTTGGACAGATTTCTTAGGTCAGGATACGGCTTTCTTACAAGGTCCGGAAAAATATGCTACAGCACTGGACATGCCTGTAATTTATATTGATATTCAAAGAGTGAAACGAGGATATTACGAACTTGAATTATCGATACTATGCGAAAAACCTGCAAAATTCGAAAAAGGTGAGCTTACCAAAATGTACGCGAAAAAGCTGGAAAGTGTCATCAAGAAGCATCCCGACGATTGGCTCTGGTCGCACAAAAGATGGAAAATGAAAAGAGATTAAGTAATTCTTTTCCATTAATTTTATCGGCATAAAAACAAGTCGATGCGAATTCATATTTTCCAACATGTACACTTCGAAAATGCCGGATCTATTGAAAATATAGCTCAGGAAAGATCTTTCCCAATAAGTTATACCCGCTTTTTTGAACCCTTTGAACTTCCAAAACTCAGCAGCTTTGACCTTTTAATTATTATGGGAGGACCTATGAGTGTTCATGATGAAAAAAAGTATCCATGGCTCAGAGAAGAAAAAGAATTTCTCAACCTGTGTATCCGAAAAAAAAAAGAAAATACTGGGGTTTTGTCTCGGTTCACAGTTACTTGCAAACGCTTTAGGTGCAACTGTTTTTAGAAACCAAGAAAAAGAAATCGGCTGGTTTCCCATTCAAAAGCATGCTAATGGGAACCATGAGTTGTTGGATTTATTTGCAGATAAAAGTTTAGTTTTTCATTGGCATGGCGACACTTTTGAACTTCCAAAAGGGGCAATCCCCCTTTTTTCATCAGAAGCAACCAAACTTCAGGGATTCATCATGAACAATAAATGGACAGGCCTTCAGTTCCACCTGGAAACATTACCACAATCTGTTGAAGCACTCTTGAAATTTGCCAAAAATGATCTGATACCCGGAGGGACCTTTATTCAATCACCAGAAACCATGCTTCAGGGAACAGGTTGCTTTTATGAAATGCAAATACAATTAACTCTTCTTTTAAGCTATCTTGAACAAAAATAAAAGAACACCTGAAGCATTCAGGAATATTCCATATTTTTGATATTTGAAGAATTCTTTTAAAAAATACATGATCAGAAAAATCTGGATTCTATTATTCGTTTTGATGACAATAGGCGTCAAAGCTCAAACTTTTACTGATATCAAAGCCAGACTAACCGGAGTAAGTGAAAGCGCTTCTAACTGGGTTGATTATGATAACGACGGCGACTCAGATATTCTTGTTATCGGAACCTTTTACAACACAAATAAACCTATTGTTAGCACAAAGCTTTACCGAAACGACAGACACAACCATTTTACTGAGGTTCCCACCAATATTGTAAATGTGCAGCGGGGAGATTTTGATTGGGCCGATTACGATCAGGATGGGGACAAAGATCTTTTTATCATTGGCGAAGACAATTCAGGAAAACCCACTGCCAATTTATACAGAAATAATCTGGGAAGTACACATTTCACACTGATCAAAACCGGAATTCCAGGCTTAATCGACGGTTCTGTAGAATGGGGAGATTACGACAGAGACGGAGATTACGATTTGTTGCTCACCGGAGAAACAAAAAACGGACCGGTTACTAAAATCTACCGCAATGACCGCAACAATAAGTTCACCGATATTAACGCCCCTTTACCTGGGGTGCATTTTGGAACAGCAAAATGGGCAGATATTGACGAGGACGGAGATTTGGATCTGATTGTAAGCGGCACACTTAAATCAGGAAAATACATCACTCAGATATTCTTAAACAACAACAATAAATTTGTACCGCTTCCGACCGATTATCCGGGAATAAGCCTCAGCGACATTGCCTGGGCCGATTATGATCTGGATGGGGATTTAGATTTTGTGGCATGTGGTCAGACCCAAAACGGAAGTGTACAAACCCGTATTTACACTAATGACGGTAATGGTTTCTTCAGCCGTCAGCTTCCAGGATTAACCGGAGTAAGAACCGGTTCTGTTGACTGGGGAGATATGGATCACGACGGTGATCCTGATTTACTGGTTACCGGAGAATCAGCGGGAGGACCGGTTTCCATTATTTTCAGAAACGACAGAAGTAAAGGTTTTACCAATATTCACGCTAATCTGATAGGTTTATTTACCAGCGATGGTCACTTTGGAGATTATGATCTGGATGGAGATCTGGATGTGATTATTTCCGGCCTATCAAAAGATTATAAACCTATAACCAAGGTTTATCGCAACGATGGTATAACCCGCAGAGACACAACAAAAGCCAGGGTTGATTACGATGATCAGGGCATTTTTACCTACAATACCCGGGTTGAACCCATGCGTCAAAGAACATTTTATTATGTTTATGGTTCCTGCTATTGCGATTTAAACGGAGATGGGAAAAAACAGTATCATGTATTTTTTAGTCCGGTGAAGAAACAACTGGTTCAATATCAGATCCAGGAAAGATTCAATAAAATTATACGTGAGCGCTACCCTGAATGGCCCAAAGTAGACCAGGGTGAGATTATCGAAAACGGATTTTATACCTATCCGGAAGCCGAAAAATCAAAACTGGAAACCATCCACAAATACAAGGTGTCGGGCTTTGTTATTCACGAATTGAAATGGTAATTATGAAACAAAAAGTTTTGTTTGTCTGCCTGGGAAATATTTGTCGCTCACCCAGTGCTGAAGCTGTTTTTAATGCACTGATCGAAAAAGAAGGCTTTTCAGAAAAGTTTGATGTTGATTCGGCAGGTATTTCTGGTTGGCATCAGGGTGAACCGGCCGACAGGCGTATGCAGCAACATGCACAAAAAAGAGGCTACAATCTTACATCTATTTCCAGACCGGTTACAGCAAAGGATTTTGATGAGTTTGACTATATTATTGCCATGGATCAAGCCAACCTTCGCGATTTGAAAGACAGAGCCAGAAAACCAGAGCATTTGAAAAAGATCTTTCTCATGACTGACTTTTTGACCAACCCTACGCACAGCGAAGTACCCGACCCGTATTATGGAGGAAATCAGGGGTTTGAACTCGTACTTGATCTTTTGGAAGACAGTACTCAAAACTTTCTTAGGTTCATACAACAGAAGTAATAAAATTTCAAAATTCAACAATTGAAGAAATCAGACTACTTTTGCAAAAAGTTTAAGCCTTGAGAACAGTTTCCTTTAAACCTTTTCTTTTTTTAGTTTTACTGTCTACAGTGAACCTGTTTCCCATTAGTATATCGGCCCAGAAATCGAGTCAGATTACTGTAGAACATGCTGATTCATATAACTATAATGCCCGTCTCGGCAAAAACATTCAACGACTTATCGGCCATGTAAGGTTGAGACAGGATTCTACTTTGTTTATGTCAGATAGTGCTTACCTTAATGATAAAGACCGAAACTTCGATGGCTTTGGAAATGTTCATATTAATGTAAACGATACCTTAAACATTTATGGAGATAGGATCCATTACAACGGAAAAACAAAAGTCGCCGAACTCTTTGGAAAGGTAACTTTACAGGATCCGAAAGCAAAGCTGACTACCTCTCATCTCATTTATAACCGACAAACCCAGATTGCTTATTACGATGCAGGAGGAACCATATTTTCTGATACCAATGTTTTAAAAAGCACCACAGGTTATTACAATACCAAAACGCATATCTTTCATTTCAGAAAGAATGTTCGTTTAAAGAGTCCTGATCAGGAAACATATTCAGACACATTAATCTACAACTCAAATAACGGAGTTGCTGTTTTTCAGGGTCCTACCACGATTAAAGGTAAAGAAACCACGTTGATCGGAACAAGCGGGTGGTACGATACCCGCAATGAAATATCAAGGTTATACAATCATCCCGAGATTCAAAGTAAAAGTCAGACCCTTATTGCCGACAGTCTTTTTTACAACAACAACACAACCGAAGCCAAGGCTTACGGAAACATTTATGTTTCTGACACATCGCGTCAACTTATTGTTCGTGGCGAAACAGCACAAATGTGGGATAATCAGGGAAAGATGTTCATCACCAGGAAAGCACAGGCCATTACTTATGATTCTGAAGATTCGCTATACATGCATGCTGATACGCTATGGCTTTATTTTGATAAGAAAAGGGATGCAAAAAAACTGCTGGCATATCATGATGTAAGGTTTTACAGAACCGACCTTCAGGGCGTATGCGATTCGCTGAGTTACACGATGAAAGATTCAACTATGCGTCTGTTCACCAATCCTGTACTTTGGTCAGGAAAAAACCAGTTGAGTGCTGATACCATTTTTATCAACATCTCCAAAAACCAGGTTGATTCAATGACTATGGCTCACAATGCCTTTATTATTGATCAGGATAGTACAGACTATTTTAATCAAATTAAAGGCCGGGATATGGTTGCCTATTTCAGAAATAACAGAATCTATCTGATTGTTGTAGACGGCAATGCACAATCGGTTTACTGGGCACGGGATGATCATAAAAAATTAATTGGCATCAACAAAGCCGAATCAGGGTTCATGCACATCCACGTAAAAGAAAACCAGATTGTAGGCATTAATTATATCGATAAACCGTCAGAAACACTTTATCCTAAAGAAAAACTGCCCGGAGACGTTAAGAAACTTCGAGGATTTAACTGGAAAGCAGATATAAGGCCTAAAAACAAAGAGGATATTTTCAGAAAGATTCCAAAACAGGAAGATAAACAGCAATTGCAAAACATCTCAACATCTGAAACGATCAGCAATTAACTGCTTTTATTTACTTACTGTTAAAAAACAGAAAATTTAACGTAACGCTTTGGATTCTCTCTGATGTCTTTCAGAAGTTTTTTAAGTTGTACCAAAGAATTATTCACCTCACGGTAAATGCTATCGTTAGTCATTAAAGATCCTACAGTACCTTTACCATCATTTATTTCTGTCAGCATTTGCTGAATCTGATCTACCGCTTTGTTAGTATTGTTTATCACCTCTGCTAAATGAGCATCGGCTAACGATTGTGTAACCTTACTTGTATTCTGAATGATTTGCTGAATTTGACCATGATTATCTTTCAGGGTCAAGGATAATGTATCCAGATTAGTAAGTATTCTGTTAATTTTTTGGGAGTTAGTCTGAACCAAATTATCAAGATTTGCAGTAGCCTTATTGAGATTATGAAAGGTACCTTGCAGATCATTCAATGAGTTTTTTAAAGAATTATTTCCTTTTTTTCCCAATGCATCATTCAAAGCCGAGATCAGGCTATCGGCATTGGTAAGTATTTGTTCCGCTTTGGCTTTCATAGGAGCCAGTGCCGAATTTACCTGTTCTGTAAGCGTAACCTGAACCTCACCCTGTAACGTATCGTTGGTTACAGCTAATGTTTTGTCTTTTCCCAAAACCAGTTCAACGGATTGACCTCCTAAAATTGAAGCATTTGTAATTTTGGCTTTTGTGTCCTTTGGTATCGGAAAATATTTATTTAATATAAGCTCAACCATAATATCTCCGGAATAATCAGGAGTAAACTGGATATTTTTCACCTGTCCTATCTGCATTCCGTTTAAAGTTACCGGATTAGCATCCATCAACCCGCTAACATTATGATAGCGAACATAAAAAACATATTGCTTTTTAAACAAATCCCTACCCTTCAGGAAATTATATCCCCAGATAAAAACAAAAACAGCTAAAACAAATGTTACGCCAATGTATAATACAGTAGACTTTTTCACGATTATGATTTTAAAACAACTCAAACAAAAGTACGAAATTTAAATGCTGAAACTGAAATCTTGACTTTAATTTGTGGTTAATCCTTGGCTCAGAAGCTTTTCATCATTGAACAAACTGTAGCTGTTATTTTCCAGGTAAATATTTCTGCGCCTCTTTAAAACTTATTCTCTTCCTATCAAGAAAAACAACAACGAATGCATCCTTAAATCCTTTCTTGCGTATTAAATTCCTATAGTTTACCGCTTCATTTATTTTATTAAAATGACCCGCTGTGTACTTATAATATTTACCAGATTGGTAATAAGAAACACTTGAAACCCCTTTGAATTTCTTGTTTACATCCTTCACCTTGTCAATTGACGCATAAAACTGAACACGGTATTCAAGCCTCTGTTTTGGCTGCACTACATCATTAGTACGACTTGCTATCGCTGGGGGTTTAACGTTATTCTCTCTTTCAAAAGTGGTTTTAAACTTTTTAAACGCCAGATAAATTGAATAAGCAAGCTCAGACTGACCTTTATTAGAAAGCAGGTACTTTTCTTCTTTTGGATTAGTTAGAAAACCCAACTCAACCAATACGCTGGGCATAGTGGTTTGCCAAAGAACCAAAAAACCAGCCTGATAAACCCCTCTGGCCTTTCTATCTGCATTCGACTTAAATTCCCCTTCAATGTCATGTGCTAACTGTAAACTTTGACTCAAATGAAGGTTCTGAAATAAAGACAAATTGATGTACGACTGCGGAGAATTCAAATCAAAACTTCCGTATCGTTCTTTTGCGTTGTCTTCATATCTTATCGCTTCATTTTCTTTCTCTGCCACCATCAAATTATCCTTGGTTTTAAACAAACCTATAACATACGATTCCGCACCATATGCCTTTGTGCTTGGATTTGAATTACAATGAATAGAAATAAAAACATCTGCATGATTGTCGTTAGCTATCTCTGCCCTCTTATACAAAGGAATAAACACATCTGTTTTTCGGGTATAAATAACTTTTACATCTTTCAGGTTTTGACTGATATAGCGACCTAATTTTAAGGCTACTTTTAATGTTATATCTTTTTCTCTTGAATGTTTTCCCGATGCTCCGGGGTCCTTTCCACCATGACCGGCATCTATAACTATTGTTGATATTTTTGAACCTTTTTGAGCCATTGATGTTATTGGAAATAATAAACCAACAACTATTAATAAAAGCCCTGTTTTACGAAAGCGACATTGAAAGAATGGAACTATATTTGCAAGCATTATCATCAGCACTCAGATTATTAACAAAAGTAAAAGAAAGATTTTGTTCAAACCGGGACTTTCCTTTAAATTATTAACATCCGTTTGGTTATTGTTATTGACCGTATCTACAGTCTATGCTTTACCTGCTGCTGATTTTGAGTCACGTTTACTTGAGACGAGTTCCGACACTCTGGCTGTAACCGACAGTTTATCAAATGTAAAAACGCCAAACGATTCTGTATCTCAACCCATAAATCTGGAACACGATCTGATCAGGCATGCCGACGATTCCATCGTACAGGATTTGAAAAACAAGATAGTTTACCTCTATGGCAATGCCGACATTACTTACGGAGATATTAATGTCAAGGCTGCTTATATTTCCGTGAATTTCAACACAAATACTTTGTTTGCAAAAGGAGTTCAGGATTCGACAGGTAAAATGGTAGGAACACCCGTGTTCAAACAGGGAAATGAATCGTTTGAATCTAAAACACTTGAATACGATTTTACAACAAAAAAGGGAATTATTCGGGATGTTCGCACCAAACAGGACGATGGTTTTTTGCAGGGATCCAAGGTAAAGCGAATGCCAGATAACAGTATTAACATTAAGGGTGGTTATTACACCACCTGCGACAATGATCCACCTGATTATGAATTTCGCTTTGGCCGGGCCAGAGTCATTCCCGATAAGCTGATAGTTACAGGACCCATTTACATGCAGATTGAAGGAATACCTTTACCGCTGGCTTTGCCTTTTGGTATTTTTCCCAATAATCCTACTCGAAAATCAGGTTTGATAATGCCGTCGTATGGCGAATCTGCAACTATGGGTTTTTATCTTCAGGGCGGTGGTTACTTTTGGTACATTAATGATCATCTCACTTTAAAAACAACCGGTGATATTTATACCGGAGGAAGCTGGAAAATAGCTCCTGTGCTCACTTATAAGAAAAGATATAAATATAATGGATCACTGGCTCTTGGAATAGCTAAAAACATTATAAGAGCTCCAGGTGACGCTGATTATACTAATTCGAGAGACTTCAGTATAAACTGGACATACAGCCAGGACACCAAGGCACACCCAAACAGTTCATTTTCAGCTAATGTTAACATCATGAGTAAGAATTTTGTAAAAAATAATACTGTTAACGTAAACGATTATTTATCAAACCAGCTCAATTCAAGTATTTCTTACCAAAAAAACTGGAATGGGAAATATTTTTTAACCATTGCAGCTAGTCAGAACCAAAACACTTTAAACCATGTTGTTAATGTAACACTACCCAGTTTAAATTTTTCTGTAAACACTTTTTATCCTTTCCAGAAAAAAAACAGTACTTCTGAAGGAATATTGGATAAACTCAGTATAGGATACAATTTAAAAATGTCAAATACAATTTCTGGGATTGATTCTACTTTTTTCCAGCTTGAAACATTAAACCAAAGAATGCGAAACGGTATTGTTCAAAACATTCCTATCTCGATACCAGTTAAACTCTTTAAATACTTTACACTTACAACATCAATCAATATTAATGATCGTATTTATGCACAAAGACTAAATAAATTCTGGGTTACCGATTCTATTTCTCAAGATTCTATAACCTACGGACGCGTGGTTACCGATACTGTGCAGGGTTTCAATAACATTATTGATTACAGTATCAGTACCTCACTCAGTACTAAACTATATGGAATGGTACAGTTTAAAAAAGGTCCGATACGAGCCATCAGACACGTAATCACGCCTTCTGTCGGTTTTTCTTATGTTCCTGATTTTGGTAGTTCGAAGTGGGGATATACAGGAGAATATATAGACGAAAGTAAAAATGAAGTTGTTACCTACTCTCGATATGAGAATTTTCTGTATGGGGCTCCTCCACTGCAAAAATCGGGGAGTATAACTTTCAGTATTAAAAATAACCTGGAAATAAAAGTGCCCTCCAGAAAAGATACGGTTACCGGTTTAAAAACCTTACCGCTGATTCAGGATTTTACTATCATGGGCAGCTATAATCTGGCTGCCGATTCATTACCAATGTCGCCAATAACGCTTTCAGGAAGAACTACCTTGTGGAAAGGCTTAAATCTACAATACAACGGATATCTTGATATCTATGCTGTTGATTCATCAGGAAATGATATCAACAAAACAGAGTGGGAAGTCAACAAAAAACTTTTCCGTATGCCTTCCTCCATATGGAGTGTCAGCTTAAATTTCTCGCTTAGCGAAAAAGATTTCAAGAAAAAGAAAAAAACAAATCAAAAGCAACAAGAACAGGAAAATGATCAACAAAATCCTAATCTGCAAAACCAGGTAATCATGGGAGGAATGCAAAACAATTACAATGTAGATTGGAACATCCCTTGGTCGATAAACTTTGCGTATAACTTCCAGTACAGTAATCTAAAAAGCTATAGAGACTGGACTGTTACTGCAAAAAAGAATTTGATTCAAACCCTCACATTCGGTGGTCAGATCAGTATCACTCCCAAATGGAAAGTCAGTGCCAGTTCAGGATGGGACTTTACCAATAAACAGCTTTCTTTTACACAAATGCAAATTGCCCGAGACCTGCATTGCTGGAACATGTCTTTTTCGTGGATTCCTCTTGGCTACAGAAAAAGTTGGAATTTTACACTTCAGTTAAAATCTGATTTACTAAAAGGTCTGAAGTTAAACAAACAAAAAGATTTCAGAGACAATTATTAATGTTTCAGATACGTATTTTAGATTCATTCCGTTACTATATCAGCTTGAGGATTTTTTTTACTTTAGCTTATTAAATTTGAATGCCTTTGGTACCGTATAAGGGAATAAAATATTTACTCATCATAATCGGGTTCTTACTCAGTTCTGTGGTTATAGCTCAACAGGCTCCGCAATTTACTCAGTATAATGGCTCATTTATGTTTATCAACGCAGGCTTTGCCGGAATAGATCAGAAAATTAATGTTGGCGGAATTGCCCGGCAACAATGGGTTGGTTTTACTGACGCCAACGGAAATAAAATTGCACCACAGGATTTTCTTATTCATATCAGTGCACCGGTACAACTTTTAAAAGGCGGTCTGGGAGCCTCAATTATTCAGGATAAACTCGGGTTCGAATCTAATATTGGATTACAATTGGCCTATAGTTATCATCACGAAATGAACTCAGGAACTCTCGGTATAGGAGCCGGTTTGAACCTGACCAACAGAAGCATTGATTTTACCAAATTCGACCCTGTTGACCCCAACGATCCGGCATTACTGAGTTCAAAACAAGGCGATATGCTGATTGATGCCAACTTTGGTTTGTTTTACCAATCAAAGAAGAACTTCTATGCAGGGCTTTCTGTTACGAACCTGTTTCAAAGCAACGGAAAAAACCTGAGTACTTCTTCCGGAGTTATCCGCTTTAAAAACGACAGAACTTTTTATCTGACCGCCGGAATAGAAAAAAAATTGCCCAATCATCCAAATTTTACCGTCAGCCCTTCTTTTCTGATTCAATCCGATATTGCTTCAACACAATATAACCTCTCCACTATCGTTACATACAAAAGTAAATTCTGGGGAGGACTAAACTATCGCTTTCAGGAATCCGTCGGAATGATCGTTGGATTTAAAATTGATGCTATTCATATTGGCTATTCATATGACCTGCCGCTTTTACCTGTAGGTTTATCCGGAAGTCACGAAATTAGCGTTAGTTACAGTTTTAAAATTAAAACAGAAAAAATAAATACCCGGTATAAGAATACCCGCTATTTATAGCGGATAAGAGTGAGAAAAGATTTTAAATTTGCAGACAATAAACGAAATGAGCACTACATACTTTCCTTATACATCATCACAAAAAATCTGATTTTTTAGAAAAAAAGTCTGATTTTAAGAATTAGAGGAGTAGAATATTTAAACCTTTCAGTATGTTTGTATGCCGTTTCGTTAGTAATAACAATGAAACATATTTGTCCGGAACGCTTCCGGCTAAATAAAGAAAGGCAAAACCTTTCACAAAATAAAAACAGAAAACAGATGAAACGAAATGGATTAATCTATTTATTCGCGATAATCTTTCTGGCCAGTTGTAGCAACTCGGGAACCGGTGAACTGGTGGGTACCCGAAAAAGCAACAAGCCTTTTTACCAACCCGACCCGTATGGAATGGTTTTTATTCCTCAGGGAAGTTTTACCATGGGTGCCGGTACTGAAGATTTAACCCACAGTCATTTAATTCAACCCAAAACGGTGTCCGTTTCTGCATTTTTTATGGATCAAACCGAGATAACCAATGATGAATACCGGCAGTTTGTCGACTGGGTTCGCGATTCTATTGCCCGAACATTATTAGGTGCCGTTCGCCCCTCTGTTTACCTCATTGAACGGAACGCCAAAACAGGTGAGGTTTACGATCCACCCCGTTTGAACTGGAAAGCTAAAATTGACTGGAACAGCAAAGACCAGGACATCAGAGATGCGCTGGAAGCACTTTATTTACCGGAAAACGAACGCTATTTCAGAAGAAAAGAAATTGACAGCCGTAAGTTAATGTACACTTATTACTGGGTTGATCTACATGCTGCCGCACGAAAAGACTTTTCGCAACCCGGTGATGCAAAAAATGCTAGTTTTGCAAACCGTTCACGTCAGGATCGATCAGTGTTTGTTCACAATGAAACCATTAACGTATACCCTGACACCCTTTGCTGGATTGCTGATTATACTTACTCATTTAACGATCCCTTGACAGAGAAATATTTCTGGCATCCCGCTTATGACCACTATCCTGTTGTTGGGGTAAACTGGAAACAGGCCAGAGCATTTTGTGTTTGGAGAACCGAACTATTAAACAATGCCATACGCCAAAAAAAGGGTGGTGTTGCTCTTTCTGAATTCCGTCTTCCAACCGAAGCCGAATGGGAATGGGCTGCCAGTGGTGGCAACAACCTCAACCCTTATCCATGGGGCGGTCCTTCAACTCGTAATGCAAAAGGCTGTTTCCTGGCTAATTTTAAACCACTTAGAGGAAATTACGTTGCCGACGGAGGTTTAAGAACAGTAGTCGTTGGCCATTATCCTCCGAATGATTTCGATCTTTATGATATGGCAGGAAACGTAGCCGAATGGACCAACAGTGCTTATGATCCTGCTTCATACAATGTGAGCTGGGATATGAACCCAAATTACACTTATAATGCAAAAGACAGTGACCCTCCTGCAATGAAACGAAAAGTAATTAAAGGCGGATCATGGAAAGATATTGCATATTATTTGCAAATTACAACCCGTACATATGAATATCAGGATACCGCCAAATCCTATATTGGTTTCCGTTGTATCCAACCCTATTTGGGTCGCAATAAAGGAGATAATCCAAACAGAGCATCAAGAGTTTATCATTAAAAATTGAAAAAATATTATCATGGCATTTTTTGATTTTACCCGTACAAGAAGTTATAGAAACGTAATGGCCAAAGTTTACGGCATCGGTGCAGCTATTGTGCTCATCGGAGCTTTGTTTAAAATTAACCATTACATGGGTGCTGATTTAGCCCTCGCAGTTGGTTTGGGAACCGAGGCCATCGTGTTCTTTTTATCTTCATTTGAACCCCCTCACGTTGATCCCGACTGGAGTCTGGTATATCCTGAACTGGCCGGTATGTATCATCCTGTTGAAGGACAAAAACTTCCTGAAGCCACAGCCAAGAGTTCTACTTCGGTTAAAGAATTAGATGATATGTTCAAAAAAGCAGGAATCGAACAGGATGTAATTGATCAGTTGGGTAAAGGTTTAGAAAAACTATCTCAAACAGCTGGACAGCTTTCCGATGTAACAGAAACCGCTTCTGCATCCAAAGAATTTTCTACCCAACTTAGAAGTGCAGCACAATCAGCCGGAAGTTTGGGAGAAGTCATTGAAAGAGATGCTCAATCATTGGGTCAACATGCAGAAAGCATGAGTTCGGTAAACGAAAGTACCAAAGTACTAAACAATGCTTATGTACAGGCTGCTGACGCTTTGAAAAACAATATGGACTCCACAGAAGAATTTTCAAGCACTGTTCAGGAGGCTATCCAATCTGCAAAAAGCATGTCTGAAAGCTATCACAAATCTGCAGAAGCTCTGGCTGCATCTGTTGAATCTTTTGACTTTACCAGCAACGAAAGTGCAGCTTACAATAATGAATTAAGAAAAGTAACCGAAAACCTTTCAGCTTTAAATGCCTTATATGAAGTACAGCTGAAAGATTCCAGTGCTGTAATGGAAAATTCATCCA
Source organism: Bacteroidales bacterium (assembly GCA_016936505.1). Classification (GTDB taxonomy): domain Bacteria; phylum Bacteroidota; class Bacteroidia; order Bacteroidales; family F082; genus Sulfidibacterium. Next base: position 19,807 of record JAFGXS010000019.1, read on the forward strand.
AGATGAAAGAAACCGTAGATCAGTTGTACCAAAGCTTGCAAAAGTCAACTGAACTTTCTGGCGAATTCACCAACGAAATGGAAACACTTACCAAGCAAATGGGACGCCTGAATACAGTTTACGGCAATATGCTTACTGCAATGAATGTGCAGTCGTAATTCATTTAAGAACATTATTTGACAAAAAGAAAATAATCCATGGCAGGATACAAAGAGACCCCAAGGCAAAAAATGATTTCCATGATGTACCTGGTACTTTATGCCCTTCTGGCATTAAATGTATCAAAGGAAGTCCTGAATGCCTTTCTTGTGGTAAACCAAAGCATGGTAAACACCAACGAAAGTTTGACCGAAAAAGTTGCATCTACCTACGATCGGTTCCAGCAACAATATATGCTACAACCTGAAAAAGTGGGGCCAAACTGGGAAAAGGCAAAAGCCTTACGTAATCAAACCGATGCTTTCCTTACATATCTCGATCACATAAAAATGCGGCTTGTCGAAGTAACCCAGCAGGAAGATTCTGCAACTGTTATTAAGAAATATTACCGCGACACTTTAGTACCCTCCCCTCTGAACTCGGGAGAAATGGTTTCGAAAAAGGTGTTGGATTTATCCATTGTTCCCAACAAAAACAGGTACAACGACCCGACAGAATATTTAATCGGTAATGAACAACTCAAAAATGGAGAAGCTTATAAACTGAGTAAACGCATGGCTGTTTACAGAGATTCTGTAATCACCACAATGGGGCTTCCGGATTCTACTACAAAAGTGGGGTTGATTACCAATTACCTGGGAAATAAAAAAATTATCTACCGCAATGCCGATGGTCAGAAACAGGATTGGGAAACACACAATTTCTACCTCACTATTCTGGCTGCTGATATTACCCTGATCAATAAAATTATTTCAGAAACCAAAGTAGCTGAATTTGATGCGCTAAACTATTTGTATAGTTCTGTAACTGAAAAGGATTTTAAATTCAGTAATATTACACCCATCGTTTATACTAATAATACTTACATATTAGAAGGAAATAATTACGAGGCCCAAGTTATAGCTGCTGCCTACGACAAAAAAACAAATCCCAAGGTACGAATTCTGGCCGGCAATACTCCCATAACAGATAATAATGTAAACCGTGCGCAATTGATTCAGGGACAAGGAGGAATTGTAAATCTTAAATTTCCTGCCGGAAAACCAGGAGAACATAATTATACCGGAACCATCGAAATGGTGAACCCGGGCACAAACGAAAAAACTAAATATCCGTTTAGCTTCCATTATCTTGTAGCTCCACCTTCACTTACTGTTGCCCCGCTGAAAATGAATGTATTTTACATCGGACTGGAGAACCCGGTTTCTATTACAGCACCCGGATTTGCTGATGATCAAATCAGGCCTACTATTTCAGATGGTCAGCTGTACAGAAAAGACGGAAACTGGGTAGTAAAAATTGACAAACCAGTTCCCGGAAATATGGTTTATGTTTCTGCCACCGCTGTTGTTAACGGAAAAACTGTTTTGTTAGGCAAAAGCCCCTTCCGGGTAAAACGGGTGCCCGATCCTGCTGCACAAATTGCCGGGTTAACCAACGGAGGCATCGACAGAAACACATTCCTGGCTGCCGGAGCTATTATCCCTACCATGAAGGACTTTGAGTTTGATTTGTATTTTGTCGTAACATCTTACACATTTGCTACGATCATCAACGGCGACTGGATTCCGCAAAATGTAAACGGAAACCGGTTCACACCGGAGATTCAAAAACTGATCAGAAATGCTCGTCCCAACCAGAAGTTCTTCTTTGAAAATATTGAAGCCAAAGGTCCGGACGGAACTATCAGAAGTTTGAACCCTATAACTTTGGAAATAAAATAACCTGTTAAGATACTAGGTCATGAAAAAAATAACACTGTTTACTTTACTGCTTTTACTCATAACAGGGCCTTTGATGGTTTCGGCACAAATTACTGCCGAAACACCACAGGATGGTCTCTATCCTGATCAGGGTACCATTAACGTTAATCCGCTGCCACTGCCCACTGTTCGCAAAGCAGATGTAATGTGGTCGAAAAGAATCTGGAGGGAAATTGACTTTCGTCAGAAAATGAATCAAAAATTCTATTTCCCAATTCATCCACATCAAAACTGGAAGTCATTTATCACAGTAATTATGGATGCCCTGAAACAGGGAAAAATTACCGCTTACGATATTTCATCAACTGATGAATTACTGGTTCCCATTACCTATCAGGAAATCATTAACAGGCAGACTGATACCATTCACAGGGTGATGAAACGTCCTTATCCGCCATACGATGAATACGATACAACGATTGTTACTCAGTTTGACCCGACTAAAGTAATGCGTCTTCGTATTAAGGAAGACTGGTATTTTGACAAACAACGTTCGCAAATGTTGGTTCGTATTGAGGCACTTTGTCCGGTTATGATGACCGAACACGACGGTCAACAAGTACCCACACCATTATTCTGGATATCCTATCCTCAATCGCGCAAGGTTCTGGCCAGAGCACTCTCTTTTAACCCTGAGAATTCAGCCATGCGCCTGAGCTTTGATGATATCTTCATTAAAAGGTTGTTCCAAAGCTATATTTACAAGGAACAAAATCAGTACGACCGCCGCATCTCGCAATATGCCAGTGGTGTGAACGCTCTGCTGGAATCCAAACGAATACAACAGGAGATGTTCAACTACGAACAATTCCTCTGGCAATACTAACCGAAGAAACAAAGAAAGGCTGTCCGAAACGACAGCCTTTCTTTGTTTCAGAAAAGTGATTATACAATTGTCCGACAATAGTACACTCATCCAACTTATTTTTCCTTTCTTTTCAAATACAAAAGCCTTAGTCGCTATTAGATTTACCCTAAGCTCTTCGCTCGGTGCCTTTCTGGCTTCAATACTCAATCCTCCGTCAAATTTTTCATTCTTCATTTTTTCATTATTCATTCCACACGGCGCTCTTTGTTTCTTACATTTGTATCATGCACGACACTTTTAAAACACCGCTTACTTATCTCAAAGGCGTCGGTCCACGAAAGGCTGAGCTGCTCCAAAAGGAATTCCAGCTGTTCACTTATGGTGACTTGCTGTATCATTTTCCTTTTCGGTATGTGGACAAAAGCAGGATTTATAAAATTCGTGAAGTCAATAACGATGCCGCTTATTTTCTTTTGAAAGGAACCATCACCGATATGCAATCGGTGGGAGAAAAACGAACGAAATATATCATCGCTAACCTGAATGACGAAACCGGTTCTATACAACTGGCCTGGTTTAAAGGATTGCAGTGGGTAAAGAACCGGTTTGAACCGGGAAAAGAATACCTGATTTTCGGGAAACCGTCTGTTTTCAAAAACCATTTCAACCTGGTACATCCCGAAGTGGAAGATTATGACCCGGAACAAAATAATGTGGCCGGAAATCGTCTGGAAGGCATTTACCGGACTACCGAAAAACTGAAGAATTCCGGGTTGGGAACCCGTGGTTTCAGCAAAATTATCCATCAGCTTTTAAGTCAGACGGCACAGAACATTCAGGAAAATTTACCGGAATACTTCATCAAAGAGCATCACCTCATAACCCATCGTGACGCACTCATCAACATCCATTTTCCCAAAAATCCTGGGGTAATCAAA
>JAFGXS010000020.1 GCA_016936505.1 Bacteroidales bacterium
AATACAGGTTTGATCTTTTTATGACGCTTTTATTTTCGTTCAATTTCTATCATTGGCCCCGTTTTTTGTTTTGAATGGCATTAAATAACGCTATTCACGATAAAATGTTAATAACTAGCTATTTATTATTCCTATGTTATTTTCAGTGTTTTGTATGTTTGTAATACCCTTATTTTTTATCATTAATTCCAGTTGAGGGGTGGTCGGTGGGCTACCCTTTCTTTTTTGTCTGAAATTGAAAAACCACCTCGCAATAAGAGGTGGTCTGAAGAAAGGGAGGTAAAAAGTGAGAATTTGTCAGATTTACTACTCCGAACATTAATATATTATTTCTCCTGAATAGTAGTGATTACCTTTCAATTCGGCCACATTAAAATCAGCCGAGAAAGAAAGTTCGCCGCTTGCATTCTCAAAGCGTCCGGTTCCGCCATCAACTGTTCCGGTTCCTTCGCAATAAAAAAGTGGAAATCCGGTTGGATCAAGGATGTAATTTACCTCCACATTCATTTGATCGCCATTGGCTGCGGTTAAGGTAACATGCGCCACTGCATTCCAGGGATCAACTTCTTCCCAGGGAAGATAGCCGGTACCTTCAGACAGGTAAATCACTTCTTCGCTGTAAAATTCGGTGACTCCCATGTGTGTTGGGTGTGGAGCAACGCTACTTCCATATTCCGCTTGTTCGAAGCGTCCATCTATTGGCACAGGTTCTTCTGTTAGCCAAACACTGAATGTAGCTGAAAACGGGACAGGAACTTTTTTACTCATGAGCATTAATTCATCATTCGGAGTAAAATCTGATGAATCTGTTACAAAATCAGAACACCCTGCTGAAAATATAAATAGCAGGGAGATAAAAAAAAAGAATCTTAATTTTTTCATGATATTGATTTTTAAAAGATGAATGTTTTTGTTGAGTTCAATATCAGAAAAGAACAGATACTATAATAAGAATCAGTTAGTCATTGATTATCATTTAGAATCAATGATTGAATCTATTTGTCAGCACTTGAATTTATTTGTCAGAAACGAAAATGAGGGCATCAGAAACATAAACTAACTAAATATTTTTTTGCTGATCAACCCAGGTTTTTAGTTTATCCCTTGTTGCAGTTGCCTTTTGTTTTACTTCCTTTAAAATCTGCTGAAATTCGGGTTCATTTCTGATGGTTTCCAGTAGAGGGTCATTTTTCATATAGAAATATAAAAACCATTGGATCGATTCTTCTTTATTAAACATTCTCAGATTTTCGTAGGCTTTATCTTTTTGTCCAAGAATGGAGTAAGTAGCTGCCAGATCATATTGCGCTGGGATATCTTGATTGTTTCTGGACAATAGAGTATCGCAGGCTCTAATTTGCAGGTTAAAATACTCGTTGGCTTTACTGATATTACCTCTTAGCAGGTAAACATATCCTAATCGATGGTGCTCATTGTTCTGTTTATAATTCATTGTTGCGGTCAAATCCAAAGTCTTCTGATAATGGTAAATTGCGTTCTTATAATCTTTTAAAAGAATAAAATTGAACCCTAATAACCCGTTTATATTGATATCATTTGAATCAGTTGCATAAGCTTTTAGTGCGAACTCATTTGCTTTTTCATAATGTTCCTGGTAGTGCTCGATTGCAGCCATACCCAAATAGTATTGTATTGAATCGTTGTCCCATTCGAGTTTAAGTTTATTAAAATACTCAGCCTGTTCAAATAAGCCATAAATTCTAAACTGAAAAGCTAACCAATTCAATACCAGTTCATATTCAGGTCCTCTGTATCGTTTTGCGGATTCAAAAAAATATTCTACCGACTTAATGTTGTCCCGAACCAGGTAATATCTGGCTAAGCCAGAATATGCCTGCCAGTTATTCGGGTCGTAACGGAGTGCTTGTTCATATTCACAAACGGCTTGAGAAGGTATTTTTTCTCTGTAATAATCGCCACGAATTATGTAAGCATCAGCTAAAGTACTATCGAGTGATAGTGCTTTATTTGCCAGGGACATTACTGTGTCCAGATAAGTCAATTTAAAAACGTCTGACCAAGTAGTTCTGTCGTATGCAACCCGGGCAAGTCCAGCATATGATTCGGCAAAATTAGGATCGTGCAGGAGTGATTTTTTATAGTAATATTCAGCTTTTTCGAGCGCATCTTTCTTTACATTATTCAGCAGGTATTCTAAATGTGCATAGCGCCCCATTTCATAAAAATCATTAGCGTTGGGATTAATGGTAAGTCTTTTTCCTATTAGCAATCTTTCTTCCTCTTTAACATCGATATTTAACTCCCGGGCAATGGCTAAGGTAATCTCACTTTCAGTCGGGAAATTATCCTGGTCAAAAAGTGTAAACGATTCAGACCACTCAAGGCGATTGTTTCTGGAATTAATTAGCTTTAATATTAACTGATCGTTTCTACTTTTCTGATGAATTGTTCCATCCAGGATATATTCAACGTTCAGGTGGTTCTTGATTTTTTCCAGATTAGTATTTTCTGTTTGATAGATGGCAACAACCCGTAGTTCAGCAATCTTTGAAAGATTTCTTGAAATGTTAT
>JAFGXS010000021.1 GCA_016936505.1 Bacteroidales bacterium
CGTTATCATCACTGCCGGATTTGGGATGACTGCCGTAATCAATAAATTTCAGCGTATTCTTGGATTGAAATATTGCGGAAAAGTCTCGGGAAAAAATTGCCTGATCGAACGCGAACGCCCGGTGGTTTTTATTACCCATATGGAACACCACTCGAACCAGACCTCGTGGTACGAAACCAGCGCCGATGTAGTAATGGTGGAACCGGGAGAAGGACTGCTTGTCGACACAAATAATCTTCGCAAAGCCCTGGAAGAATACAAAGACCGACCCTTTAAAATTGGTGCATTTACTGCCTGCTCGAATGTTACAGGTGTACGCACTCCTTTCCACGGAATGGCACGCGTGATGCACGAATACGGTGGTGTTTGTTTTATCGATTTTGCGGCTTCGGCACCTTACGACGATATAAACATGCACCCCGAAGACCCGTTGGAAAAACTGGATGCCGTGATGTTTTCGCCACATAAATTTTTAGGGGGACCGGGTGCCTCGGGAGTAATCGTTTTCGATGCTTCAATGTATAAAAACGAAGTTCCGGACCAACCAGGCGGTGGAACCGTTGACTGGACCAACCCCTGGGGAAAATACAAGTACGTTGATGATATTGAAGCCCGCGAAGATGGTGGAACCCCTGGTTTTTTGCAGTCGATTCGCGCCGCCCTGTGTTTCGAATTAAAGGACCAGATGGGTGTGGAAAACATTCGCAAACGCGAAGAAGAACAGCTCAGGAGAGCATTTGCGGGACTGGATAAAATACCCGGGCTGAAAATTCTGGCCGATAATGTCCGTGATCGCCTGGGTGTAATTTCTTTTTATGTTGAAGGAATACACTACAACCTGCTGGTGAGGTTGTTGAATGACAAATATGGTATTCAAACCCGCGGCGGCTGTGCCTGTGCAGGAACTTACGGACATTTTCTTTTGGAAGTTTCATACGAAAAATCAGAAGAAATAACGGATAAAATCAATCACGGCGATCTTTCGGACAAACCGGGTTGGGTTCGGTGGTCGTTGCACCCTACAATGACCGATGCTGAAGTAGACCTGATGATCGAAGCGCTCAGCGATATTGTTACCAATATTGAAGTGTACCAAAAAGAGTATATCTCCATCAATCGAAAAAACGATTTCGTTCATAAAAATTATAAAGACGATGGCGAGTTAATGAATTCATGGTTTTCTCTTGATTAGTTATTCCTTTTTTATCACAGGCTTGATGTATTGTACAAAGGAAGAGGTCATTTTTAAGGTTATTATCGGTGTCTGCATTCTGCCTTATTATTTTGTAACACTTTTGGATAGTTTCAATTAATTTATTGTTGACTTAAGGAATTTTAACTTAACTTAAACCCTTGTGATTCATTTTTCATTCGGGAAACACTCTTAGTACAAGTATGAGAAAATCGATAAAAGAAATTGACCAGAATATGGTTATCAATCCCTATTTAATTTCTTTTAAGGATGATAATGAGAAAATCTTTCGCGAGAGATATTTCAATGATTCATTATCGCAATTCAGGCTTTCGTTTATTGTAGTAAGCATTCTTTATGCGGCTTTTAGTTTTCTCGATTCCTTGATTATTAACGAATATAAAACCCTTTTTCATTTTATACGTTTTGCAATTGTAGTTCCTTTACTTGCCCTGGTTTTTCTTCTATCCTACTGTAAATGTTTTAAAAATGTATGGCAGCAACTAATTTTTGTTTGTTATATAGTAGGAGGTTTGGGAATAACCATAATGATTATAAAAGCTCCCGAAAATTATATTTATTATGCCGGAATGATGTTGATTTTTGCTGCCGGGTATTTTTTTATTACGCTGCGTTTTATTATGGCTACTCTGGCAGGTTGGATTACGCTTCTCCTTTTTAATGTTGCAGCACATTTTTTTTCTGCAATGACAACAGAAATGATTATTGGTGCTGATTTTTTCTTTGTATCGGCCAATTTAATCGGAATGTTTGCTGCTTACAATATTGAATTTTATAAACGACGGGATTTCTTTTTAAATCAACAACTCGACAAGCAAAACATTGAAATTTCCGAGACAAACGAAACCCTTGAGAGAAAAGTAAAAGAACGAACAAAAGAATTCTTTGCCGCCAAAGAAAAAGCCGAAGAAAGCGATCGCTTAAAAACTGCCTTTTTAGCCAATATGAGCCACGAAATAAGAACCCCGATGAATGGGATTCTTGGATTTACTGATCTTCTAAATGATCCCTGCTTTACAGGAGAAGAAAAGCAGAATTTCATATCTATCATACAAAAAAGCGGGCAGCGGATGTTGAATACAGTCAACGACTTAATCGATATCTCAAAAATTGAAACCGGACAAATGACTCTGGTCTTCAACCAAATAAATATTCTTGAAAAAGTACACACCCTTTTTTATTTTTTTGAGCCTGAAGCCAAAGAAAAAGGTATCGAACTTATCTTAAATTGTAACCTTGCACCTGAAATGGGAGTAATAAAAACCGATACAAGCAAGTTTGATTCTATTCTTACAAATCTGATTAAAAATGCCATTAAGTATACCGATTCGGGAAGCGTTGAAGTAGGGTGTTCCAGATCGCTAAATACAATCAGTTTTTATATTCGCGACACCGGAATAGGAATTCCGGCAAACCGACATCAGGCAATTTTCAAGCGTTTTGAACAAGCCGATATTAACGATAAGAGGGCATTTGAAGGATCTGGTTTAGGCCTTACCATTGTAAAAGCATATGTTGAAATGCTCGGTGGAAATATTTGGCTCGAATCGGAAGAAGGGAAGGGCTCTACCTTCTATTTTACAATAAAAGATGATTACTATTCTGGAATAGAAATACAAACTACCCCACAAAACAATGTCAGAGCTGAATATAATTCAAGCGTAAAACTTAAAATCATTATTGCTGAAGATGATGAGGCCGGATTTCAATATTTATCGGCACTGTTAAAAACAGTTGCTGGTGAAATAATCAGGAGTAAAACAGGAATTGAAACGATTAAGCAGGTTCAGGAAAATCCGGATGCCAAATTAATACTGATGGATATTAAAATGCCAGTAATGAACGGCTACGATGCAAGCAAACAAATCAGATCCTTCAACAGCAAAATAATTATTATTGCTCAAACCGCATTTTCATTACTCGGAGACAGAGAAAAGGCACTCAATGCCGGTTGCAACGATTACATCTCAAAACCCATCAAAAAAGATGACTTATTGACCATTGTAAATAAATATCTGAATCTCTGAACCTGAAAAACATCAAACAGCCTGTTGCAATAGCATTATCTTTTTACAGATATTTAAACATTGTTGTCCGGTTAAATTTTATTTAGAAATAAGTTAATGAATCAAATTGAGATTTCTATTGAAAATGAATTGCTTATTATTAATGGCTAAAGCCAGTTTTTCTTTCTTCAAATTTAACCCCCAGCTTAAGCTGGGGGCAATGAAACCCGCGTCAAATAG
>JAFGXS010000022.1 GCA_016936505.1 Bacteroidales bacterium
AGGTTGTAACGCCACAGTCCTCCTTCGCCTTCGAACAGTACAGTCTCAGTACCTGTTACAAAATAGGGGGTATTTAACTTACTGTTGACGATCGTTCTTTTAGTGCCGGTGGGGATATGATATGCAGACCATGCTTGTTTTTTTTTGTACAGAGCATACCGGCCGTCGGGTGAGGTGTAAAGATTCCGGGATGTAGTATCCATTAGTGTATAACAATCTTTCTGCCGGTCGTAAACGTTTACCTTATACCGGGGAGGTTGGGGATAGTCTTGAAAGTAATATGGGTCAAGACTCAGGAAATAACGACTACTCCCGATGTTGGCATTTTTGATGAGTTGATCGTCTCCGATTCGCTGCACCCTTTTTTTCTCAGGTTCCCACACAAAACAACTGTCTCTGTTTGGAAAGAATTTCTGTCTCAGTCCTTTTTCGTTTCCGTACCAGATATCAACCGGGGAGCCGCTTCCTTTTTTGCGTGGCATTCTAAGTTTTAAGAAATAGCTGCTACTCCCTGGTATTACCTCAATAGATCCCTTTTGAAAGTTTAAGGGTAAAATTTCTTTTAAAGGGTAAGTTATTTTATTGCTAAAATCCAGATAAACGAATTCCTGACAATCATTCTCAGGTACTTGTTCACATACCATCATCCCCTGTTCTCCTAAGGCAATCTCCAGGGATACAATTTTATGTGGTGTTTCATACACTTTTTCTGTCGTTTCTCCTTTTAACCGCAGGATTGCATACCTGTTTTCTCCATTGTTTATAATGGTATAAACATGGTTGTTTTCATTGAGATAAAACCGGGTCACATGATTTGCCGCATTAATCAAATCCCCTCTGTTATTGCGGAGTTCAAACCTGTTGTTGTGCTCCTTATTGTAATGCAGCAGGAAATTCCCGTTATCGTTTAGGGATTGTATGCTTTTTACACCTTTATAGAAAGTACGGGATTGATTGCCCAGGTCAAGCAGCTCGGTTTGCCGTTCATATTGTAACAATAAGTGGTGGTTGTCAATAAACACCACCTTCCATACGTTTTGCCTGTATCCCGCAATACTGTGGTTCACAAGATCACGGAGGTCGAACAAGATTAGGGTGTCTTTCTTCATATCACTTCTATTCCACACGGGCATCCAACTACGCTTGCGTATGGTCAGCCAGTTGCCGTCTTCGGACATTACAGTACCGCTAATATTATGTGATGCTTCATTAGCAATCCGGGACAGACTGTCGTGTCTGCTTTGTGCAGTTAATTCCCGGCCTGTCAGAATCAACAGAACCGGGAATATGAAAAAAATTGCAGCTTTCATGCGTTAATAACTTGTGTTTTGAGGATTTAGGTTCGGATTTAATAATAATTCGTTTTGGGGTAAGGGCCATACCTGCATATAATCTTCCCAGTTAGCTTTTACCTCGCTTAACTCATCGAGGTGTCCCATGCGTTTCAGGTCAAGGAAACGGTGTCCAAACTCGGTAAAGAATTCGCGGCGCTTTTCTGCCAGCAGTTCATTGATGAAATCCTCGCCAGACAATGAGGTAAGCGCAGTCAGCCCGGCCCTTTCGCGGGTAGCATTCAAATAAGGTAAAGCTTCATTCTGCCGGTTTTGTCTAATCAGCGCTTCGGCCATAATAAAACAGGGTTCTGCCAGGCGGAAAACAACAGAGTATTCATTTTCATTCGCCCCGTTATCCTTGTTCTTGTATTTAAACGGCCGGTACCACGATTTTTCATCAAAAGATACTTCGGCCATCCATTTCTGTCTACGCAGGTCGTTATTATCAAAGGAATTGACCAGGTCCGGTGTCAGGGTATAAGCGCTGGGAGCCGCATCAGTAAAATAGTAAAAAGAGGCTTCTTCGGTGGCATCTCCATCGTTTTCCGGTTCCAATTGCCAAAGAATATGTTTGCCTGTTTTATGAAATACTTCGCTGATATCCTCCTCAAACTCGTATAAGGGCGATTCTATAATCGTACCTACCATTTGTTCGGCAAGTTCCCATTCTTCCCTGAGCAGGTAAATACGGGCCAGTAGCAGTTGCGCTGCCTTTCGGTTTAGGTAAATGCGTTCTGAATCACGGTATTCATCCTCTAAAAGCGAAGCGGCTTCTGTTACATCGTTTTCCAGTTGTTCCAATACTGCCGTAGCATCTGATTTAGTTAGATTACGATTGTATTCATAATCCAAACTACTGGTATAAGGAATATCGCCAAAAAACTGTTGCAGATAAAAATAAATGAGGGAACGGATAAGCAGGGCTTCCCCCGTAATTTGATTCTTTTCGGTATCAGAAAGTTTTGTTGAATGTGCTGCTCCATAAATAATGGAATTGGCATAATAGACCTGCCCGTAGGCGGTATTCCATATATTTGAAATAACCGTATTGGTTTCCTGTTGCTGGTTTCTGTAAATATCCAGTATCCCGTCCTGGTCATTGGCGTAGCAATCCAATTCGTCGGTGTAAGAAGCCAGTAAGGTACCGGCGGTATAATATCCGGCACCTGTAATAACTGATCCATCGCGCAATTCGGCATATAAGCCTGCCAGTGCCGCATTTGCGGTTTCCAGGCTTTCAAATACCTGCTCCGTGCCCAGTTGGTTAGTCGGGGCGTCTACTTCAACCAATTCTTCGCAGGCTGTCAGCAGAAATGCACCAATGCAAAACAATAAATATATATATTTCATGATTCTATGTTTTTAAAAGTTAAGTTGTATGCCAAAAGACCATGTTCTTAAAGGTGGCAAAAAACCGGTCGAGAAAAATTCCGGGTCAAGCCCAAAATAATCAGAGAAGGTCAGCAGGTTTTGTCCCTGTACATATAGTCTTATATCCTGTACTTTTTTGTAAACCGGTAAACGATAGCTGAGCTGTACGTTTTTTAACCGGACAAAAGAAGCATCGCTAATGGTGGATGTACTGTTTTTGAAATACCTCAGCAGTTTGTTCTTCTGGGCATCAGCGCCGGAGGTATAGGCCATATACCGGCCATCGGGATTGGAATCCGACCAAACATCCAGCACTTCCACGGGCTGGTTATTCATTGTTCCCGGATTCAGCATTAACGCATTGTAGTTACTTTGCCGTTGTTTTACAAACTGGAACAAAAACGAAAAATCCCATTGCTTATAAGTAAACTGGTTCGTCCAGCCGCCAAAGTACTTTA
>JAFGXS010000002.1 GCA_016936505.1 Bacteroidales bacterium
AGCGAAGCGAGGAAAAATCTCCTTTTGTGAATTATAAACAGTTAACCAATAAAAAACACGTCATTGCGATGAATCCAGGCGGGTTGGCGCGTTAGCATGAAGAAGCAATCTGTATTGATATCCGGGCATTTTCCAATATGAGATTGCTTCGCGCTTCACGCGATACTTCCCACTTAGCTCGCAATAGGGACGACTTTTGAGGAAGCCAACCTTTATTGCGCAAGTCTTAGCGTTAGGTTGTGGGGTGTTGACTTGTGCAGATAAGTAACTGTCCAAGTCTGCCCCCTTTTATCTGCCTAAAGACTTGAATCGGAACAGGGGAACATTGCCAAGTGCTAACAGCCAAATGCAAACTGCCGGCTTGTGAAAATCTTTTGATTGAAGAACGAACTACTAAATGGCGACATTATCTGCCTGTGACATAAATACTGGCTTTACAAAAATGACAAATCATACTCCTCAATTGTATAATTCATCATTATAAATTAAAACTTCATGCTCATGTTTTGATAAAACCATAGCTGTCATTTTTAATTTTCATAGCTGTTATTTTCCAAAACCACAGGTATTATTTTTAAATTTGATGCTGATAAAACAATCATTGTATCAATAAAGACAACAAATTTTCTGCTTATGATTAAAATAGTTCCTGTCTATCATGCAGAGCCTGGTGTAAAAGGCGGTGGTAAATACAAATATTACGGAAGAATAACCCGAAGAAAACAGGTTGATTTCAGGCACATTGCCGAAACATTGTCTCAAAGAAGCACATTAAGTACTGCCGATATGGCAGCAGCTATAGAAGGCTTTAAACTAATCATTACCGAAGAACTATTGAATGGCCACAACGTAAAACTCGACGGTTTGGGAATCTTCAGTCTGAGTGTCAAAACCGATGGTGTGGATGAACCGGCAAAACTCAACAAACAGGCCATCAAAGAAATCAAAGTGCACTTCCTTCCCGATCCGGAGCTCAAAAAAAGATTGAAATCAGCCAAATTTAATTTCATCCATGAATAAATCAAGCAACCAAAAATTAGGCTGGTCTTTTATCCTGATTCTTTTCTTGGTTGGAACCGGTTGTCATCAGTATGATAAAGAAACACTAACCGTGGCAACAGCAGCCAATATGCAATTTGCCATGAAAGAAATGCTTCAAAATTTTACGAAAACAACCGGCATTGAATGCAACATGATTATCAGTTCTTCCGGAAAGCTAACAGCACAAATTACAGAAGGAGCTCCCTTCGATATTTTCGTTTCAGCAGACATGAAATATCCTGATAAACTATTTGCTGAAGGCCTTGGTATAGAAAAGCCACAAGTTTATGCTTACGGTAAATTAGTATTGTGGAGCGCAACAAACAGAAACAATTTATCGTTGGAAACACTGTCGCAAAACGATATTTACCACGTCGCAATGGCCAACCCCAAAACAGCTCCTTATGGTGTAGCTGCCGAAGAAACGTTGAAAAAAACAGGACTTTGGGAAAAAATGAATGATAAACTGGTGTTTGGAGAAAGTATAGCACAAACCAATCAATTTATTGTTTCAGGATCAGCAGAATTGGGTTTTACAGCAGAATCAGTAGTAAAGTCTCCCGAAATGAAAAACAAAGGAACCTGGATCGCTGTTGATACAAATTTGTATCAACCCATTGCGCAAGGTATTCTTTTGCTGAAGACTAACCGTTCCAAACAAAAAGAGGCCCGGCAGTTTCAGCACTTTCTTTTTTCTCATGAAGGTCGGGGTGTGTTGAAAAAATACGGATATTCGGTTCCTTAATTATGAACAGCTTAAAAGGAATCATAACAAATATTACAGTAAACGGCAGTTTGTCGCTGGTACATTTGGACGTGTCGGGAGCTGTTTTTTCAGTCATTGTTATAGATACACCCAAAACAGCATCCTATCTCTCAACCGGGAATCAGGTATCGGTTATTTTCAAAGAAACCGAAGTGGTCATCGGCACAGGCAAAGAATTTAACGTCAGTTTACAAAACAGGCTGGAAGGAAAGATTTCTGAAATCCAATCAGGTGAACTTTTGTCAAAAATAATTCTGGACACAAATGCCGGAAAAATTGTTTCCGTGATAACCACACGGGCGGTGAAGAATTTAGGATTAAAAAGGGGAACAGAGGCTGTGGCTTTAATTAAAACCAACGAAATAATGTTAACCGCATAATGGATTGGAGTCCGCTCATATTAACCTTCGAACTGGCTGTAATTGTTACCGCTCTATTGCTGATTATTTCTGTGCCCCTGGCGTACTGGCTCAACGAATCAAAATCACGCACCAAGCCAATAATAGAAACGCTGGTTAGTATGCCATTAGTACTTCCGCCAACCGTTTTGGGCTTTTACTTACTGGTGGTATTCAGTCCGTCAAATTTTCTCGGGCACTGGCTACAGGAATGGTTCAACATCAAGCTGGTTTTTTCCTTTGGTGGCCTGGTACTGGCCTCGGTCATCTATAGTTTACCTTTTATGGTTCACCCCATTCAGTCGGGTTTTGCAAAACTTCCTGATTCGTTGAAAGACGCTTCTTATGTGTTGGGTAAATCAAAAGCTCAAACGTTGTTCAGGGTTTTGCTCCCCAACATTCGCCCGTCATTACTTACCGGAATTGTTTTAGCCTTTGCTCATACAATTGGCGAATTTGGTGTAGTCCTGATGATTGGGGGCAATATTCCTGACAAAACAAGAGTAGCTTCCATTGCTATTTTCGATGAGGTGGAATCGCTGCATTATTCTGTAGCCAATGCTTACTCTATGGTTTTGTTTGCTATCACTTTTGTTATTCTGCTCACTGTTTACCTCATCAACGGAGGTTATCTGCAAAAATTCCGCACATGATTGAGTTGTCTGTCCATAAGAAATTAAGAGCCCCTTCCGGAGAAATGCAGCTATCAGTTGATATAAATTTCCCAAAAAGAAGTTTTGTTTGCATTTACGGGAAATCCGGATCGGGAAAAACGACACTTTTTAAGATTATTTCCGGAATTATGCAACCTGACCGGGGACAAATTGTTGTCAATGGGAAAACATGGCTCAAAACGGACGATAAGTTTCATTTAAAGCCTCAAAAAAGAAAAGTGGGATTTGTTTTTCAGGATTACGCTTTGTTTCCCAACATGACAGTTTTGGAAAATCTGGAATATGGACTGGAGAAAGGTCAATCAAAAAGCATTATAGATGAATTAATCGGACTAATGGAACTGGGTGTTTTGGCAGACAGAAAACCTGATACGATTTCAGGCGGGCAAAAGCAACGCGTAGCTTTGGCCCGTGCGCTGGTTCAGAAACCGGAAATTCTTTTGTTGGACGAGCCGCTTTCTGCACTGGATCATGAAATGCGCATTAAACTTCAGGAATATATTCTAAAAGTTCATCAGCAGTACGAACTAACAACTTTACTCATCAGTCACGATGTTTCAGAAATACTGAAAATGGCCGACACACTGTACCACCTTGATGATGGAAAGATAATTCGTCAGGGAAAACCGGTCGAGGTTTTCACCCGTAAAGAAATCAGTGGAAAATTACAGCTTACCGGTGAGGTAGTAGCTGTGGAACCACAGGATTTTATGTGCCTGATTACGGTTCTGATCGGCAACGAGCTGGCAAAGGTTGTCGTGGTCAGAAACGAAAAAGAACTTTTGAAGCCCGGCGATAAAGTACTGATTGCCTCCAAAGCATTCAATCCTGTTGTAAAAAAAATAGGATAACACAGCACGCTTCAAAAACAATCCGAAATATGCTATTGCCTTTCGGTTCAGGCGATAACAAACACTAAAGCCGGGACTGCCCTATGTCCTTACTTTATTTTATATTTGCCACACATTTAAATCTCATTTATGCCACTTCTGGGTAGTCTCATAAAAAGCGCTTACACATTAAGAAACAGACCCGTAGAACTGAAACAAAAAAGGTTGTCGCTTGAAAAGGCTCAGGAAAAACAACTCCTGCGTCTGTTGCGAAAAGCCCAGTTTACGGCTTTCGGAGAGGAATATAATTTCACGGAAATTCTGAATTCTGACGATGTGATCCGCACTTTTCAGGAAAAAGTACCTGTTCACGATTATTCATCAATGTACAAAAACTGGTGGTATCGGTTACTAAATGGAGAACCTTATGTAACCTGGCCCGGTAAAGTGGATTATTTTGCTTTAAGTTCAGGAACTTCTGAAGCCTCCAGTAAATACATTCCTGTAACTGCCGATATGCTGCGCGGCATCAAGCGTGCCAGCATCAGACAGATCGTGCGTATGGTACGCTACGATTTTCCTATGGATTTCTATGAAAAGGGGATGCTCATGATTGGCGGAAGCACCCATTTGCAATTCAATGGAACCTATTACGAAGGAGACCTTTCCGGAATTACTGCAGCCGGTATTCCTTTCTGGTTTCAACATTTCTACAAACCGGGAAAGAAAATTTCGCGCACCTCAGACTGGAATACCAAACTGGAAGAAATTGTCCGCAAAGCTCCTGAATGGGATATTGGTGTTATTGTAGGAGTTCCGGCCTGGGTTCAGATTTTACTGGAAAAAATCATTGAAACCTACAACCTCAACAACATCCACGATTTATGGCCAAACCTCGGTGCTTATGTGCACAGCGGGGTAGCCATTCAGCCTTATTTGAAAAACTTTGAACAATTGCTTGGAAAAGAAATTGTTTTCAATGAATCTTATCTGGCCTCTGAAGGTTATATTGCCTTTCAAAACAGGAATAACCAGGTGGGTATGGATATGATCGTAGACAATGGTATTTTCTTTGAATTTGTTCCTTTTAACGACGATAATTTCGACAACGAGGGTAATTTGACAGAAAACCCACAGGTGTTCTCACTTGCCGATGCAGAAGAAAACGTAAATTATGCCCTGCTGCTTTCTACCAATGCCGGAGCCTGGCGCTATCTGATCGGAGACACGGTAAAGATTATCGACAAAAAACATGCTGAAATTGTTATTACCGGGCGCACCAAACATTTTCTGAGCATTTGCGGCGAACACCTTTCACAGGAAAACATGAACCGCGCTATTGAACTGTTACAAAACGATCTGGGCGTTCGTATCAACGAATTTACCGTATATGCCTACCGCTACAAAGGACGTTTTGCCCATATGTGGTATTTGGGAACCGATGATGAGTTGAATCAGGATGAGGCTGCACAGATCATTGACAATCACCTGAAAGACCTGAATGATGATTACCGTGTAGAACGCATGGAAGCTGTTGCCCATGTTTTTGCCAAAGTAGTTTCTCCCAAGACTTTCCTGAACTACATGGAAATGAAAGGAAAAACAGGAAGCGCCAATAAATTCCCGAGAGTGCTGAAAAACGAACGCATCGACGAGTGGGAAAACTTCCTGAAAAAACAAAATTTATAATCACCAAAAAAAGATAATGAATTCGTTAATTGAGGGACTGATACTGGGTTTGACTTTGGCTGTATTTTTTGGGTTTGGACCCGCTTTTTTTGCACTCATTCAAACGGGTTTACACCGTGGTTTTAAAAAGGGCTTCTTTCTTGCGCTGGGCGTATTTTTTAATGATCTTACCGTTGTTACCCTTTCCATTTTGGGAGCACACGCCATCATGAACAACATGCACAAACATCAAATATTGGGGGTGTTGGGCGGGGTGATTTTAATCATTTTCGGTATTGCCAGCTTTCGACATAAAATTCAGGTTACAGGCAGCGAAGACAACGACCAGATCAACATTAACGAACCTCATGCCCTTATGTTTCTGCTGAAAGGTTTTTTGCTGAATATCGCCAACCCCTTTGTCTGGCTATTCTGGCCGACAGTGGTTTTGGGTGTTGCAGCTCCTTTTATGGCCGATACACGAAATATGATAGTATTTTTCTCGGCCACCTTATTTGTTGTTTTCCTTTCCGACCTGACCAAAGTATTTCTGGCCTCACGAATTAAACATTATATTACCGAGCGCTTTTTAATCCTTGTTAACCGCATTGCGGGTATCGGCCTGATTATATTTGGTGTTGCCCTTATTATAAGAACCTTATTGCAACAGGGAATTTTTTAGCTCTTTCTTTACGTAAATTGTATTTTTGCCTCTTCGAAAACAAAATTATGCATACTTACTCCATAAACAACCTCAGAGAACTGGAAGCAGAAGCTATTCACATCATACGTGAAGTTGCGGCTGAGTTTGAAAATCCGGTCATGCTTTATTCTATCGGAAAAGACTCTTCTGTCATGGTGCGACTGGCTGAAAAAGCCTTTTTCCCCGGCAAAGTTCCTTTTCCGTTGATGCACATCGACAGCAAATGGAAGTTCAGGGAAATGATTGAGTTCCGCGATCAGTATGCCAAAGAAAACAATTGGGATTTAATTGTGCATTCCAATATGGAAGGCTTTGAAGCCGGTATTGGTCCTTTTACTCACGGTTCCAAAGTGCATACCGACATCATGAAAACTCAGGCTTTGTTGCAGGGATTGGATAAATATAAGTTTGATGCCGCTTTTGGCGGAGCCCGCAGAGATGAAGAAAAGAGCCGCGCCAAAGAACGCATCTTCTCTTTCCGCGACCGTTATCATCAATGGGATCCGAAAAACCAGCGTCCTGAATTATGGGACATCTACAACACCCGGGTTCATAAAGGAGAAAGTATTCGGGTATTCCCTATCAGCAACTGGACCGAACTGGACATCTGGCAATACATTCGTTTAGAAAATATCCCGATTGTTCCGCTTTATTATGCTAAGGAACGTCCCGTTGTTAATGTGGACGGCAATCTGATTATGGTTGATGACGAACGCATGCCTAATGAACTGCGGGATAAAGCTGAAATGAAAATGGTACGGTTCCGAACCCTGGGCTGTTATCCGCTTACCGGAGCCGTAGAATCGGAAGCCGACACTATTGAAAAGATTGTGGAAGAAATGATGACCGCAACCAAAAGTGAACGCACTACCCGTGTTATTGACTTCGATCAGGACGGTAGCATGGAACAGAAAAAAAGAGAAGGCTATTTTTAACCATTTGATTTTAGAACAAGGAACACCGATTTAAGATTTAAGAACAAAACCTTACTTCGTAAATCAGCATTCGTTATTCCTTGTTCAATATTCCTAATACATCAGTTCCACCAGCTTTTCATGGTCGGTATTAGATAATTTATGGTTCATACCCGAAACCTGATTTCTGTTCCACTGGTTCAGCACCTCTGATTTATTTGTTTCTTTTCCGCCTTTGGAAATCCTTACAGGCGACTGAATTTTTTCAAAAAAGGCTTCCAGTTGATTAATAGCATCGTCCACATCGTTGGTGTTAAACAACAGCTGTCCCATCTTTTGAATTCTGTTCGGAATACGATCTTTGTGTAAACGCAACCATGCAGGATAAGCCATACTTAAGGTTGCGCCGTGTGCCAGATCATAAAGCAATGACAATTCGTGTCCCAATCCATGTACGCCCCAATCACCACTTACTTTTCCGTAATTAGTTAAACCATTCAACGCTAATGTGGCATCAAGCATAATATTGGCACGCAATTCCACATTACTCAAATCATTCATCAGTTTCGGTCCCCATTCCATAGCATCTTTAATAATATCGGTAGTAATTCTGTCAACAACAGAAGGTTCTCCGGCACCATAAAAGGCTTCAAGTGAATGGGCAATCAGATCCACAATACCGTAGGCTGTATAATCGGCCGGAACAGAAACCGTAAATGCCGGATCAAGGAACGAATCTTTAGGAAAATTCAAGGGGTGGACAAAACCGCTTTTATGACCGGTTTCGTGGTTCTGAACCACGGCAGCACCGTTCATCTCGGTTCCTGTAGCTGCCAATGTTAATACAGCAACCAAAGGAATGGTTTTTTCCGGTTTTGCGCTCCAGGTCATAAATTCCCAGGGGTCAACATCACCGGCAATACCCAGGCCTATAATTTTGGACGAGTCCACAACGCTACCGCCACCCAAAGCCACAATCACATCAACATTTTTTTCCTTACCCAAAGCCGTAGCTAGTCTTACATCTTCAATAATCGGGTTGGGTTTAATCCCTGAATACTCAAAAATCTCCAGTCCGGCCTGTTGAAGCTGATTGACTACTTTATCGTAATATCCGTATTTTTTTACCGAGCCTTTTCCGTAAACCAACAACACCTTCTTACCATATTGTTTTACAACGGAACCTAATGTATCAACTACGTTTTCACCAAAATGAAGACGGGTAGGATTGTATGCTACAAAATTTTGTACTGACATGATATTTAATTTTATAATGATTTCTTGATTACTCTACAAAATTACAGTTTTAGCACTTTCCAAAAATTAAAATTTCCTTAAAGCTATGCTTATGAAGGTGGGAAAAAACAAACTTTTTCTGGTTCCAGCGTAAAAAGAGTAAATTTATTCCATAAAAAATAGACTATCTTTACATTGTAAATTCAAAAATAAATGGATCAAAATGCAGAAACCTTACCAGTCACACTTACAACGAACAAGCTGCTGAAGATATAATCAATAATATAAGAGCTGAATATTTTTTCTTATTGGAAAATTTACAAAACAGACTGGAAGAGGAAATAAGCGGAAAACAATCCAATTTGTTTGATGATTAAAAAAATCAATACCGGTATTAGCGATAATGATTTAAATAATATCCTTCATGTTTTTTTTTTTAAAAAAAACATAAGGTTTCTGAGGTCATTTTATTTGGATCAAGAGCAAAAGGGAACTATAACAGAGGTTCTGATATTGATTTAACAATTAAAGGAGATAATCTTACTTTAAATGATGTTTTAGATCTTTCAATAGATCTGGATGATTTAATGTTACCCTATAAATTTGATCTCATTATTTACGACCGAATCAAAGAAAAAGATTTGATTGACCACATTTTACGAGTTGGAATACCGCTTTTAAAAAGGGGAAGAAACAATCTGAAAATCGTTGATTTTTTATTTTTATGGCTTCTTTACATTTAATGTTTCCTGTACCATTGCAAGAAATAGTAACTTTGGTCAGTTCTAACTAAAAATAGAATCACAAACGGTCTATGAACGAAAATCTTGATCCAACGGGAGAATCACTAAGCGGGGCAGAACTGGAAATTGAAAAGGTACTGCGTCCCGGGTTGTTTGAAAGTTTTGCCGGACAAAAAAAGGTTGTAGAAAACCTGAAAATCTTTGTCCAGGCAGCAAAGGAACGTGGTGAAGCCCTGGATCATGTGTTGTTGCACGGCCCTCCCGGACTGGGCAAAACCACTCTGTCGCATATTATTTCTCACGAACTGGGCGTAAACATCATTACATCATCAGGTCCGGTACTGGACAAACCCGGCGACCTGGCCGGACTACTAACCAACCTGGAAGAAAATGATGTGCTGTTTATAGATGAAATACACCGATTAAGCCCCGTGGTGGAAGAGTATCTGTATTCGGCCATGGAAGATTTCAAAATTGACATCATGATTGAAACCGGCCCCAATGCCCGTTCGGTTCAAATCGGTCTGAACCCGTTCACGTTAATTGGTGCCACCACCCGATCAGGTTTACTTACAGCTCCCCTGCGCTCCCGATTCGGTATTACTTCCAGACTATCCTATTACGATACCCCTACCTTATCAGGAATCATCAAACGTTCTGCCTCCATTCTTAAGGTTGAAATTGATGAAACGGCAGCTTCAGAAATAGCAGGACGAAGCAGAGGAACTCCGCGTATTGCCAATTTACTTCTACGCCGTGTTCGCGATTTTGCCCAAATCAAAGGCAATGGAAATATTGACCTGGCCATCTCACAACACGCACTGGAAGCTTTAAATGTAGATCAATTCGGGCTGGATGAAATGGACAACAGAATTTTATCTACCATCATCGAAAAATTCAAAGGAGGTCCGGTAGGAATCTCTACAATTGCTACAGCTGTTGGTGAGGATTCGGGAACCATTGAAGAGGTTTACGAACCCTTTCTGATTCAGGAAGGCTACATTATGCGCACTCCCCGCGGACGTGAAGCCACTGCCCGCGCTTACGAACATCTGAAAATAGATAAAGACCCCACCCAGGGCAATTTGTTTTAGTTTAACAGCACATAAATGATCAGGTCCATTCTGCTGATGATATTGATCTTCGGCAACCTCTCGGGTCAGGAGATTTCTAAAATACCCAATCCGGGTATTGTCTCCGATTATAAACTTCATGTAGGTATAGTTACTGTTGAAAAACAACAACTTGTCAGTCTAAGACAATTCAATCGTTACGGCAAAAAATTTTTACTTGTAGCCGATCCTGAAAAACTTAATACCTTCATTATTGATGAAAAGCTTGTTTCCGGTTTTCAATCCGGTATGAACCGAATATTCGAAATGTTTCCCGGTTCAACCTATGTTAAAGCCATAAAAGCGGTTCAAAAACACGAAACCGGTCTTCAGGATGCGGGTATAACAAAAACCTTTCCTTTGGAAAAAGGGATTGTGCTTTCGGCCGATCTTTGTCCCTCAACCAAACCACTGGAAAAAATACTGTTCACCAATCTGATCAACACTTTCGGAAAAGAGGAAAAACCAGTTCCGATATGTTTATCCGTAACGGGGTTCTGGATCAAAAAACACGAACAGGACCTTGAGTGGCTTATGGAAATGCAGAAAAATAAAAAACTAGTCATCACCTGGGTTAATCATTCGTACAGTCACCGATATATTAAATCACTTCCTTTACAGTCCAATTTCCTTTTAATGAAAAACACAAACATTAAAAACGAGGTGTTGAATAACGAAGTACTGATGTTGGAAAACGGTCTGACCCCTTCCTTGTTTTTTCGTTTTCCGGGCTTAATTTCCGATACCAAACTGGTAGAAATTATATCTGATTACGGACTTATTACTTTAGGAAGCGATGCCTGGCTGGCTAAAGGTCAAAATCCGGTCAACGGCAGTATTGTTCTTGTTCATGGAAACGGGAACGAGCCTTATGGAATTCGTATTTTTCTAAAGCTTCTCAAATCAAAACAAGCTGAAATAAATAACCGGTCGTGGGGTATTTACGACCTGGCAGGCAGTCTCAGGGAATATTTTAATACCACAAAATAAACTGAAACCCTTACTTTTGCTTTAAATTAAATGCTGAAACATGCCGTTTTTCCGGTTGTATAATGAAACTCTAAGCGAATGGATCAAAACCGAAGCCCTGGCATTGGGATTTTCTGCCTGTGGTATTTCCAACGCTGAAGAACTGACAGATGACGCCCAACGGATGGAGCAATGGCTTGAAAAAGGCATGCAGGGCGAGATGACTTACCTGGAACGCAACCGTGAAAAAAGATACGATGTGCGAAAACTGGTTCCTGAAGCACGGTCTGTCATTACAGTTTTATTTAACTACAATCCCGAGGACAATTCTCTTGAAAAGGCACCTTATAAAATAGCCAAATACGCCTACGGAAAAGACTATCATTATGTTATCAAAGACAAGTTAAAATTACTGCTCAACAAAATTGAAGAAAGAACCGGAGAACGAAAAGCCAGCGCTTTTACTGATTCTGCTCCGTTGATGGATCGTGCATTAGCACGCAAAAGCGGGCTGGGTTTCGTTGGAAAAAATACAATGCTTATCAACCGGAAACTGGGATCTTACCTTTTTATCGGACACCTGGTTATTGATCTGGATTTAAGTGTTGATGAAGAAACCACGGTGAATTTCTGTGGTAGTTGCACCAAATGTATTCAGGCTTGTCCCACAAATGCATTGCAGCCTTTTGAGCTGGATTCAAGAAAATGTATTTCGTATTTAACCATTGAATACAGGGGTGATAATTTGCATGATAATATTCAACCTGAAAAAATGTTGAAATGGATCTTCGGTTGCGACATCTGTCAGGATGTTTGTCCCTGGAACAGAAAGGTTCCCACACACAACGAAAAACTCTTTCGGCCCACCGAACAGTTGAAAAATATGAACCGGGAAGACTGGATTAATCTCGACAAAGCCACCTTTAAAGTTCTTTTCAAAAATTCGGCTGTGGAACGAACCGGACTAAAGGGGCTGAAACGGAACATCAGTTTTCTTGATAAAAATAATCTGTAATTTAGCAGAACTATGGCATTAACATTCACCAAGCCTGTTTCGCTGGGGTTTAAGGCTCCGGATTTTTCACTGCCAGATGCGGTCAGTGGAAAAGCTTTAACCTATGAGGATATTAAAGGAGAAAATGGCACTCTGATTGTTTTTATCTGCAATCATTGTCCTTATGTAAAACATGTAATTCACGAATTGGTTCGCATCGGTAACGATTATAAAACCAGGGGCATCGGCATGGCGGTAATCAACCCGAACGATGTAGAGGCTTTTCCCGAAGACCATCCGGATAAAATGAAAGAATGGGCCGAAGAACTGAAGTTTCCTTTCCCTTATTTGTACGACGAAACACAAGAAGTTGCCAAAGCGTATGAAGCTGCCTGCACACCCGATTTTGATTTGTTTGATGCTTCCGATCGCTGTGTTTACCGAGGACAACTTGACGGAGCACGCCCGGGAAATGATCTTCCTGTTACAGGAGAATATTTACGTGAAGCTCTTGAACTCTTAATTACAGGGAAAAGCATTTCTAAAGAACAAACTCCCAGTGCCGGTTGCGGAATCAAATGGAAAGAATAACAACTCAACAGCTGACGGATCAAAAATTTAATCTAAATTTAACAACAGGAAAAGATTTGCGCGATCCGAAATAATAAGTTTGCAGTCTGAATATACCTAATTAATATATAATGGAATTCAGTGACTATAAAATTCTTCTGGCCGACGACGAAGAAGACATTATCGAGTTCTTATCCTACAATCTGACCAAAGAAGGTTTTCAGGTTGTAACCGCAATGAATGGCTCAGAAGCAATTGAAAAAGCCAAAGAATACAAACCTCATTTGATTTTAATGGATGTAATGATGCCGGGAATGGATGGAATTACCGCTGTTGAAAACATCCGTAGAATTAGTGCGCTGGATGAAACATTAATTGTTTTTCTTACAGCCAGAGGAGAAGATTATTCACAAATTGCAGGATTTGAAGCCGGTGCCGACGACTACGTTACCAAGCCGGTAAAACCCAAAGTTTTGGTGAAACGGGTGCAGGCATTATTGCGCAGATCCAAAATAAGTAATGAACCTTCAAAGTCTGTTCAGATTAAGGATCTGATTATTGATCCGATGGAATACACCATCATCAAAGGAGAAAATAAAATGAATTTGCCTAAAAAAGAATTTGATATTCTGTATTTACTGGCATCCAAACCCAATAAGGTTTTCCGAAGAGAAGACATTTTTCATGACGTATGGGGCGACGATGTTATAGTAGGCGACCGTACCATTGATGTTCACATCAGAAAAATCCGTGAAAAAATCGGGTTAACCAACATCAAAACCATAAAAGGTGTAGGTTATAAATTTGAAGAATAGAAACATTCATGAACTATAGTCCCAGAAACATTGCTTTGCTCAATGCGCTGATTATTACATTGATTTTTGCAGCAATGTATGTGTTTTTTTCCGTTTACTTCAGTCATTTCATTGCCTGGCCAATGGTTATTGGCATTCTGATTATTTTTCTTCTTTCATACCTGTTGATCAATTATTCACTCCAGCAGTTTATTTATGAACGCCTGAAAGTGATTTATAAAACCATTGGAAAAGCAGGCCGTTTGCATAAACGCAGATACAAAAACTCACAAAATGATGATGTACTGGATTTGGTTAACCAAATGGTACTGGAATGGCGCGATGAGCAACAAAAAAAGATTGACGAACTTCAAAAAATGGCAGATTACCGCCGTGAATTTCTGGGTAATGTTTCACATGAACTGAAAACACCCATTTTTAACATTCAGGGATATGTTTTATCGCTGTTGGACGGAGGACTGGAAGACGAAAATATCAACCGTAAATTTCTGGAAAAAACAGAAAAAAGTGTCAACAGAATGATTGCTATTGTTGAAGATCTGGAAGAAATTTCCAGGTTCGAATCCGGAGAACTGAAACTACATGAAGATGTTTTCGATATCAATAAGCTTTGCAGAGAAACCGCTGAATTTCTGGAAGTAAAAGCAGAGCAAAACAACAGCAGGATTATCGTAAAAGAGGCTCCTACCAAAATCATCAAAGTAAGAGCCGACCGGAAAAGAATAAAACAGGTATTGATTAACCTGGTAGATAATGCCATTAAATACGGAAATCAGGAAGAGGAAGGCCGGATTGTTATTTCATTTTACGATTTTCATGATAACTATCTGATAGAAGTAAGTGACAATGGTATCGGAATTCCAGAAGGCAGTATTTCAAGGGTGTTTGAGCGTTTTTTCAGAACCGATAAAAGTCGCTCACGCGATAAAGGCGGTACCGGATTAGGGCTGGCTATTGTAAAACACATTATTGAAGCGCACCGACAAAGTATTAGCGTTCGCAGCCAGCTGGGAAAAGGAACAACCTTCTCTTTTACACTAAAAAAGGGAAAATAATTTTACTCTTTGTGTTTCTCTTTCCATTGTTTACTGAAAGATTTTTCAGCAAATTCAGGTAAGTCGCGTCTGGGTCCCCACACTTTTTCAACAAACAAAGAAGCTGCCCAGTTTTTGGTTTTACCATTTACCATATCCAACATTTTTCTGCTCTGTAAAGCTTTAGTAGAAACATCGTTGGTTTTCTTTTCAAAGTAAGTGTAATAACCCTTTTCCATGGCATCGTTCCGGTTCACAAGAAGTAATTCATGAATGGGAATTTTAACCGGACAAACTTCTGTACATTTTCCACACAAAGAAGAAGCAAAACTCAAATGCTTATACGTTTTCTGATCTTGAAGATAGGGAGTAATTACTGAACCAATAGGTCCGCTATAGGTTGTATTGTATGTATGACCACCAATATTTTTATATACGGGGCAAGCGTTCAAACAAGCTCCGCAACGAATACAGGATAAGGCCTGACGCTGGCGCTCCTGAGCCAACAGCCTTGAACGGCCATTGTCTAAAATAATAACATACATTGCTTCAGGACCGTCTTTTTCTCCATCCTTTGCCGGACCACTGATAATTGAATTATAGACCGTCATATTTTGGCCTGTTCCGTGTGTAGCCAGCAAAGGCCAGAATAAATCAAGGTCCTCCAGTCGGGGAATAATTTTCTCAATTCCAGCAATAGCCACATGAACTTTTGGAAAAGACATGGATAACATAGCATTACCTTCGTTCTCAGTCAATGCAATAGCGCCAATGTCAGCGATTAAAAAATTAGCTCCGCTCACTCCCATATCTGCTTTCTGAAATTTCTCACGAAGCAATTTCCTGGTATATAACGTCAGTTCTTCAGGAGTTAAATGTTCGTCTGTCTGAAATTTCTCATGATACAACTCAGCCACATCGGTTTTCGACATGTGCATTGCCGGAGTTACTATATGATAAGGCTTTTGTCCGGCCTGCTGCACAATAAATTCACCCAAATCGGTTTCCAGCGATTCAATTTTATTCCTGGTAAGAGCTTCATTTAATTCTATTTCTTCAGTGGTCATTGATTTGGATTTAACCACTTTTTTAATTTGATGCGTTTCAGTAATTTTCAGAATTTCACGAACAGCTTCTTTAGCATCTTTTGCCCAAATTATTTTTCCCCCGTTTTTAGTAAAATGATCTTCAAACTGAATCAGATACTTGTCCAGATCATTAATTATTTTATACTTTAAAAAACCGGCTCTGCTACGAGCTAAATCAAGGTTTTTGTATATATTTTTTCCTTTTTCAACAGCCTGATCATAACGAGATATATTGAAACGGATCTTTTCGCGATGCGTTTCATCAAAAGCTATCTTTTCGGCCTGTTTGAGAAAAGTTTTATGTTCAGGAGAAATTTTCACTATCCGTCAGGTTTCAATTATAATGTTTTTCCGATTTTATCAACTCTGGCCAAATGACGACCTCCTTCAAAAGCTGTGTTTAAAAAGGTTTGGACCATCTCCCAGGCATCAGATAAAGAAACAAATCTTCCCGGAATGGAAATAATATTGGCATTGTTGTGCAGTCGAATCAACTTTGCCTGCTCATTATCCCAGCATAATCCGGCTCTTACATTAGCGTATTTATTGGCTGTCATCATTGCTCCTTGTCCACTTCCACAGGCAATAATTCCTCGTTCATAAACACCATCATTCACCGCTTTGGCTAACGGGTGAATAAAATCAGGATAATCCACACTTTCAGCAGAATACGTTCCTAAATCTTTTATTTCAAAACCTGCACCCATCAGCTGTTGTTTAATAAATTCTTTCATCCAAAATCCTGCATGGTCTGATGCTACCGGAACAATGTTATTTGATTCGCTCATTGTTAATAAAATTTGAAGAACAAAATTACGGAAAAATACCAGCCTACCCCAATCCTTTGAAAACTAAAGTCTTTAAAATTCATAATAAAGCTCTGGAATTTTGTAAGTAATTTAATTTCAACTTTATAAATATTATCCATATTCAATTGTTAATATCTGTGTATTTTTGTTCATTATTTTTTAATAACTCAAGGGTTATGAACACGTAAATTTTTGAAATTAAAAAATTCAAATTTTAAGACCAAGTTTTGAAAAGAAATTAAAAGTATATGAACACAAAAAGTTGATTAATTAAACAATAAAATTTCAATGGTAAAGGTTATTAACAGAATGTTTATAACCTTCTAAATTAATTGAAATACAAATATATAAAGAGTGAATAGTTGTCTATAATTTGTTAATAAAGAACATACTTTTAATTATCCAAATTTTTAATCAAAATTTAATCACCAGTTTCAACAAGTATATATTAATAACATTAAATCTTTTTTAAAAAAGTTAATATATAGGATAATTGTTAAAAAGAAAAAAAATGAATTACAGGGAAGAAATTATAAAACTAAAAAAAGAAAAAAATGCATTGATCCTGGCGCACTATTACCAGGTAGATGAAATACAGGATATAGCCGATTATGTGGGCGATAGTTTGGGGCTTTCGCAAAAAGCTGCAGAAGCCGATGTAAATATCATTGTTTTTGCTGGTGTTCATTTTATGGCGGAGACCGCAAAAATTTTGAATCCGAAAACAAAAGTTCTGCTGCCCGATTTGCAGGCGGGGTGTTCTTTGGCCGATTCATGCCCTTATGACGATTTTAGGGCCTTTAAAGCTAAATACCCTGAGCATATTGTTGTATCATATATTAATACGTCAGCAGCCATTAAAACAGTGTCTGATGTGATTTGTACTTCAGGCAATGCAGTCGAAATTGTTAATTCATTTCCCAAGGATCAAAAAATAATTTTTGCGCCGGACAGAAATTTGGGTGGTTATGTAAACCGGGTAACCGGAAGAAACATGGTATTGTGGGAAGGCGCCTGCGAAGTTCATGATATATTAACAACGGAAGCTATTTTTAAGTTGAAAGATGAACATCCAAAAGCTAAAATTATTGCTCACCCTGAATGCCAGGCTCAGATTTTAGAAGCTGCCGATTATGTGGGTTCCACAACAGGATTGTTGAACTATACTAAAAATGACGATGCCCGGGAATACATTGTAGCTACTGAAAGTGGAATTTTACATCAGATGTATCTGGATTCTCCGGACAAAAAATTCTATGTAGTGCCTTCAGATGATACCTGTTCATGCAACGATTGTCCTTACATGAAATTAAATACAATGGAAAAGCTGTATCTTGCTTTGAAAAATGAAAAGCCTTCTGTATCTTTAGAACCCGAAACAATCGAATTGGCCCGCAAGCCTATCGAGCGTATGTTGGAAATATCTAAAAAGCTTAAACTTATTTAATTAAGTATGAAACTGAAATTTATTTTACCTCTTTTTGTTGTTGTATTTTTTCTTTCGTCGTGCTCAAAGAATATTTACTTTACACAGAGTATCAGGGAAAATTTAATGAAACATCATGTAAATGTGAATAAAGTTCAGTTTTATACTTCCAAGAAAATCATTCTTAAACGCGATCTTACTTACGAAGAAACCAAAGTTGCCCGTGGAACAATCCGGCTGGAAAACGGTCATTATGTTGAACTTATTATTATTCCTAAAAATACACCTGGCGTTGCAGAAGACAGTGCCAGAAACAGTCTGCAGGTAGCTTTTGAAAATGGTAAGAACCGGGCTTTAAATTTCGTTTTGAACGATAAAAAACGATACCAGATTTCTGCTCAGGTATGGAGCGATGGTTATGGAAAAGTGGCATATGATACGTTGATTTATTTTATTGAACCCTCAAGTGATAAGGCCGTATTAATGGTTAAAAAGGATGATATTTACAATTTCCAGAAAAAAGTAAGAACAGTAAAAGGTAAAGAAGTAGAAAAGTAAAAAAGAAAAGGCGGGTGATTAACATCCGCCTTTTTATTTGATGTTTCGTTTCAATTATTTTAAAGCTTCTAAAGCTGATTCGTAATCAGGTTCGTCCACAATTTCAGGAACCTGTTGTGTATAAATAACTTTTCCTGTTTCATCTACAATAACAACCGCTCTGGATTCCAGTCCGGCCAGAGGACCATCGGTCATTTCAACCTGGTATTTTTTTCCGAATTGTCCGGTACGGAAGTCGGAAAGAGTGATCACATTGTCCAGACCTTCAGCACCGCAAAAACGAGCCTGAGCAAAAGGCAAATCTTTTGAAATACATAAAACTACGGTGTTTTCCAGATTGGAAGCTTCAGCGTTAAAACGGCGAACAGAAGCAGCACATGTTGCAGTATCCAGACTGGGGAAAATGTTCAATACTACTTTTTTTCCTTTGTAATCTGATAAACTTGATTCACTTAAATCGGTTTTTACCAAAGTGAAATTGGGTGCATCTTCACCCTTTGCAGGAAGATTTCCGACAGTATGTATTTTATTGCCTTTTAATGTTATTTCAGCCATGATTTTTTGTTTTTAAATGAAGGTTCAAAATTAAATTATTTTCAATGATTTTTCATTGAAAACAAAGACTTTAACTTTAATTAATAGTTAGTTAAGTTACAATAAACAAGTCGGAAGCAATACCATCGGAAAAGAATTTTCCTTTGTGAGTGATAAGAAAAGTACTGCCTTTTTGAACCACCATTTCATTTTCAATGGGCTTTTGAACCTGTTTTAAAAAATGGTCTACGTATTTTTGCCCCAGCCCGTTACGGATATGTTCTATATCGCAACCCCAGTTGGTGCGCAGTGAAGTCATTACATATTCATTGTATCGTTGCTCGGGAGTAAGAATTTCTTTTTCCAAAACGATTTTATCCACTGCATCTGATTCGATGTATTGTTTCATGTTATGAACATTCCACTGTCGTGAAGTTCCGTTGAATGAATGTGCCGACGGGCCCAAACCAAGATAATGACCTCCCATCCAGTAAATGGAATTGTGTTTGGAATAATGACCGGGTTTGGCAAAATTGGAAATTTCATAATGTACATAACCCTTGTTTCCGGTTTTTTCCAATAAAATTTCAAAATGCTGCGCCTGCTGCCCATCGTCTGTATTTTCTCTCTTTTCCTGATTTATCAATACTTCCAGTGTGGTTTTAGGTTCTACTGTCAGAGCATAGGATGATAAATGAGGTATATCATAACTGAAGAAAATTTCCAGATTCTTATTCCATTTTTCAGTAGTTAATGTAGGAATACCGTAAATCAAATCCATGTTTAGATTATTGAAACCGGCTTTTTTTGCATTTTCCAAAACCAACCGGGCTTTTGCCCCGTCATGATTTCTGTGGAGGTATTCCAAATCATCATCAAAAAAACTTTGAATTCCGATGCTGAACCGGTTCACAGGAGTGTATTTTTTCAGTTCCTGAAGGTATTCCGGTGTTAAATCTTCAGGATTGGCTTCCAGGGTAATTTCTGCTTCCGGGTTCACATCGAAAAGCTTATGTGTTTTGTTCAGAATTTTAACGATATCCTTTACTGGAAGAGAAGAGGGAGTTCCACCACCAAAGTACAGTGTATCTACGCGTTGGTTTTCTATATAATTTTTTCTTAATTCCATTTCACGCAGCAAAGCATCGGCATAAACATCTTTATATTTATTGGATGCTAATACATAAAAGTTGCAGTAGTAGCACTTTTGTCTGCAAAAAGGAATGTGATAATAAATACCGGCCATTAAAGTTCTTTTTTCAAAATAATACGGAAAGTTGTTCCTTTTGGTGAGGAATGTTTTACGAAAATTTTTCCTCTGTGATATTCATGAATAATACGCTTGGCCAAAGAAAGTCCCAGTCCCCACCCTCTTTTTTTACTGGTGTACCCGGGATTGAAAATGGTTTTTTGTTCAGTAATTGGAATCCCTTTTCCTGTATCGGTTACATCGACAATAATATGTTTATTTTCTTCAGCTAAACTGATAGTGATTGAACCTTTTCCACTCATGGCATCAATGGCATTTTTGCATAAATTTTCCAGTACCCAGCTGAATAAAGCCGTGTTCAAAGGAAGTAAAATTTCCCTGGTTTCCGGAAACTCAAGTTTATATTCTACTTTTCTGGGAGAACGTAACTTTAAATAATCTATAGTATCCTGAATAATATGGATCAGGTTTTCTTCATTTAAATCGGGGGTGGAACCAATTTTGGAAAAACGCTCTGTAATCACTTCCAGTCGTTTTACATCTTTGGTTATTTCATCAGCAGCCTGGTCCAGATTTTTTGCATCCATTTTCAGTAATTCAACCCAGGCCAGAATAGACGAAAGCGGTGTTCCGATTTGATGTGCTGTTTCCTTTGCCATTCCCACCCAAACCCTGTTTTGTTCAGATCGGCGTGATGCACTAAACAGTAAGTAGGCAATGAAAATAAAAAAGGTTATGGCCAGAAACTGAACCAAAGGAAACCATTTCATTTTGGTTAACAATTCAGAGTTTTTGTAAAAAATGTAGGCTTTTTCGTGATCGGCAAAATTGATTTCAATGGGATCATGTTCCCGCTTCATTTTATTCAGCACATTTTGAGCATAAACAGGATTACTCATCCTTATATCATTCAGATTACCAAACTGTAATATATTTTTTTGTGTACTGTCGGTAATAATAACAGGAACACTCGCCGCGTTTGTAGTAACCTCAGACATAAAAGTCTGCACGTAACCATTCAGTAAATCGTTCAGCTGGTTGTAAAAAAGAGAGTTTTTGTAATAAAGTTTATAATTCAGATAAGGAATAGTAATGGGTGGATAAACAGAAAAAGATTCTTTCAGATTTCCCGTAAGATATTCAATGGTATCTTCACCCGGAATTAAATTTCGTGAAGCTGTAATTTTGCCTTTAGGATCAGTAATAACTACCGGAATGTTATTGTTTTGCTGAACTATTTTGTAGTAAAATTCAAGATTGCGAGAATCGTTATTTTTTAGAAATCTTCTGTAAACATCTGCCAGTAAGGTTACTCTCTGGTGTTCCGATTCGCGTAACTGTTTGAATAGTTTATCGGTATAGTTTACCATTTTAATACGCCTGTGCACGGCTTTAGCCCAAAGTTTTACATTATTTCTTTCGGTTTGTGCAAACTGGTTGACCAATAAATTGGTATAAAATAAAGATGCTCCAACAATTAAAATACCGATAATGGCCAGTATTATTTTCCAGCGAATTTTTCTAGAATACAATTTCACTTTTTATAATTTATTACTGTAAAAGTAAAAACTCCTAGAGATTAAAGATATTGTTCTGAAGTTTTTAATTCTATAAGCAAAAGTGCAAATTCTTTTAATTGAAGGTTAGTTAGTAAAACATATCTATTTAATGGAAATATTTGTATAATTTTGATATCATAAATTTAATGGACAATGAAAAAAATAATAAAAACCGATCAGGCACCCGCAGCAATAGGTCCTTATAGCCAGGCTGTAGAAATAAATGGTATGTTGTTTATTTCGGGACAGGTTCCTGTTAATCCTGCAACAGGAAAAGTTGTTGAGGGAGGGATTAAAGAGCAAACAGCTCAGGTATTGAAAAATATTGGTGCTATCTTAAAAGAGGCCGGTTATGATTATTCAAATGTGGTTAAATCAACTTGTTTTTTGAGTGATATGGCTGATTTTGCAGCTATGAATGAGGTTTATGCTTCGGTTTATAAAGAAAATCCACCTGCCCGTGCTGCTTTTGCTGTGAAAGGACTTCCTTTGGGTGCAATGGTTGAAATTGAATCCATTGCAGTCAAATAGGTTCTATGGATAGTTTAAAAAGGATTGAATGGGGCGATGTTTTTGTTTTGGGTAATGAAACAATGGATAAAGAGCATGAAGGACTCGTTAATATTCACAATAAACTTGTTGATATAGTCAATACAAAGGAAGGAACCAGGAAAAAAATTGCTGAAATTTTATCCGAACTTTCAGACGCTGGCTTAAGACATTTTCAAGCCGAAGAGTTGCTAATGGATAAAGAAGATTATCCCAATGCTATGGAACACAAGCGGCAACACAGGGATTTTATTTACAATGTTTCTTTGTATAATGTAAATTTGATGGGCGATAATCCACCTAAAGCAGAAGAAATTGTAAACTTTCTTCACGATTGGCTGCTTCACCACATTAAAAATCACGATACCGAATTTGAAATTTATCTGGAAGGTCAAAACTGACCTTCCAGATTTCTTATTTCAAGTCTTTGTGAAATAGTTTCACGGCAACCTTTTTGGCCGCAGACAATGTTTCCCTGTCTACTTTTTCCATTAAAATACCTTTTGTCAGATCCTCATTAATGATTACATGATGCATCAGCAAAAGTTGTAAAATAATATTATTTACAGCGGTTTCTTCAGTATAATGATCCGCAATAAATACTTTTTCTGTGTAGGATTCAAACACCTGAATCAGTAATTCCATTTGAGGCAAATGAAGTAATTGCTCATAGGTTTCGCTCATTCCTGAAAGTTCTCGGTTCATATTTGGAGTAACCAAAATAGGCTGAAACTGTCTTTCGACCTGAATTTTTTTAACCATTTTGGAAAGATCAATGCCCGCTTTCGGGTTATCTATACGAACCAGTTCAGCTTTACGCATTTGTTCCATTTGCCACAGCCAGAAATTATAACGATCAATTTCGGCATTGTTTCCGTTACCATTAAACGCTGTTTCGTAGGTATTATACACCAGATTTTTGATCCGGTTTTTGTTTTCATTGATGTCGGGTCGGGCGTTGCGCACTTCCCTGATCAATTTCCTCATGTCTTCTGCTGCAATCTGGGGACCTGTAATTTCTTTTCCTTTTCTACCCAGGTCTGTAGATAGTATTCCAAGCTGAATTTTCTTTGCGGCACTGTTTTTCAGGAAATTAATCAGGTGTTTTTTGCTTTCAAATTCGCCCTCTTCAGCCACAAAAGGTTGTCCGGCAGGGGTACTGGCCAGTGAATTAAACAAAGTATTAAACAGGTTGCGGTCGATTAACTTTTGTTTTGTTTCCTCTTCATTATTAAGATTGGCTACAAAACGGTTTTTGATGATATCAAAATCAACATTTTCTATGATCCATTCCTGTTCCTGCTCCTTGAATTTCTTTTCGGTAAATATTTTATTAACAACCTCTTCCAGATTGATCAGTTCTATCATTTTATAGGAAGAACAGAGATAGAATTTTCCGCTGTAATCATCATATTCCCAATCCAGCACATCATCAATATAAGCGCCATGGCGATCCAGAATTTCAACAATATTTTTGTCGCTGCTGTAACGTTGCAATGTACGCTGAAAGTTAGGATTATCGCCACTGGTGGCTTTTTCTTTGCGTTCGCCATGCGAATTTCTGTAGAGAATAAAGTTTTCAGGATTTTCGTATCGTGTAATACCTGCTTCTTCTCGTGCAAAGTTACTGGCGGTGAGCATGATGTCTATTTTATACGGCATGGTTACATCGCACAAACCACTGATGGTACTTCTCGAATTTAAATCTTCCACATTTGAATCGGACGCACTTTCAAACAAAGTATAGTAGTACTTGATATAATCAGGATCGAAATCAGTTACACGACTAAAATCCCCTTCTTCGGTTCCAATACCGTATAAATTGCCTTCTTTGTCGGGGAAAACATGCAACATATCACCGGCAATCATTTTCAGTGAGCGGACACCGGTGAGGTTTTGTTTCATCCATTTTAACATCATGGCGGCCAGCATTTCAGATTTACCCACGCCACTGTCTCCACTGATCTGAACCACAAATACAGCTCCATCTTCTTCTTCTACAGCAAACAATGAACCATGAACAGGAATACCCCCCATTTCTTTAACTTTTTCGTTCATCACGGTTAGTCGGGGTTTTTTGATGTCACCAAAATAATCAACCTCTTTTCTCAAAGGAGTAATAATGGTTTTGATGTTTCCTTTGGGGCCGGGAACATCAAAATACCCGATTTGAGGGAATGAAATCAGTTTTTCGGGTAAACCGTAAAAACAAATTGTATCAGGGACAAAATTCAGCACCTGATCCATGGATGTTTCGGTTTTTTCCATCAGCCTGAAGTTGTCGGCCATGTATTTCATATACGACTTATGAAATACAAACAGTTCATTCATCAAGCCGCCGTTGAAAATTTTACATCTAAAGTCTCCGCTATCCATTCTGGCTACATAATTCTGTAATCGGTTCAAAAAGAAAGAGGACACTGGCCGCGTGTCTAAAACCTTGATATATTCGTTGGGTGCACCCGAGGTAAGATTTCCGTTTTTGTGTGTATTTTCCATTCGGTCAAGCCGATGGAATGGAAATTCACGTTTTTTCGAATCGGTGGCAATCCGGGTGTGGGTCTGAACGTTTTGTTCGGTTCCGATAACACCACATTCGGAAAGCAGTTTGGGTATCCATTGTAGATTATTTTTACTTTTTGATAGCACATGTTTTTGTGTATCAAAATGTTGATAAACACTGAATCCGTGTTGAATCATTTCGTTAATGGAAGAATTTTGTTGCAGGAAATGAACCTCCGAACGTTTCATAACTGTATGAACATAAGGATAGTAATGTTCGTTCGATTTTGTGCTGTTGAGTAAACGGATAAGGAAAAGTACAAATTTGCGAATTTCGCTGTGAATTTCATCTGAATTAACTTTTCTTCCGGCCATCGCGGTTACTTCTTCCCAAATCAAATTCCATTGACCCGGAAGGGTTTTATACAGAAAATCACCGATAAAAGCTTCAGCTTCTGAATCGTCGAGCGCAACCAGTTGTTGATTAACAGCTGATAAAAGATCTTTCAGATTTTGAGCCAAATGACTTTTTTTGGTCAGCAGATATAAATAAATGATCCGCTTTTCGGGGATTGTTTCCGGATCGAAAACCTTTTGTCTGATTTTTTTGCTGATGTCGCCAAAAAGCTTTTTACCGAGGTTTAGATTTTCATCTTCAAAGGCGGCATAAATGGTTTCATTAAATTCATTTAATGTGGCTTCAACGTTCATTTGATCCATACCAATTCCAATAACCTCTTCAAATTGTTCGGCGGTTTTAATAATGAGCTCCTGAAGTGAAGGGGCAGAAGGATCGTAATCGAACGGAAGGTTAAAATGCAACATCAGTTCTTTGATGAATTTACGCAACATTTGGTTGACGCCCTCCATTCGTGCTACGTCGGCACGATGGTCGCCACTGCTTTTTAATGCCAGAATTTTGGTTTTCCCTGATGAGAAAAGAATTTTTTCCATTTCCATCAGAATCTCAGCCATAATGAAATCTTCATCCGGACCATCCAGAACATAGGTATTAGGCTCGTAGTTGAGTTTGTTGCTGATGTATTTCATCAGTTCCGATTTTCCGTAACTCGCCAATACCTCATTAAAGGGCAAATGTTTTATGGCAGGAATGCGCTGATAAACCTGGGGCAATAAATTTTCATACAATGAAGTAAAAGCTGTGCTGTTGATGAACTCTTCGAGTGAGGTACAGCGGCCGATTTCGTTTGAAAATTCGATGACAGCGTTAGATGAATTGTCAATGGTATGAATGCTAACTCCGCTTAATTTGGGGGGAGCATGATAGATGGTCCACTGGTTGTCAATATTCAGGCTTTTGAAAGTTTTTTTCTTCAGTTTTTTGATGAGATAAAAATCTTTGAGTACCTGATCGATAAAAGCCTGCTCTGATGGCAGATTGAAAAGATCATCAAGCAATTCGTCCGTACTTCTGCCCTTGTTGTTTTCGTGGTTTTTAGCATTGTAAAATTTATGCCAGTATTTCAGAACAATCTCCAGTGCATTTTTTACTTCTTTTCTGAAAATATCATAGGAAGCTGTGCTGCCATCGAGGTAACCACCCAGTGAGAAACGCAGAAATCCGTTTTGGTAAGGAATAACAGCGACCCCGCGTTCTTCGGTGAGTCGTTTGGCAAACTTTTCCAGATCCTGGTAGGAAAAGAAATGTTTGAGTTGAATATTAAACAGGAAAGATCCGTCGGAAGGAACAACACGTGCGTAATCGGCACTTTCTCCTGAAAGCAACTCGGCTGCCGTTTCTTTAGCAATGTTTAGGCGTTTCAGCGATTCGTTTCTGAAGTTTTTGTTAATCCGGAAATTATTCAATGCGCTCACCAGCTGCTTTTGATAGTAGCTGAAAAACGGTTCTCCTTTGTATTTAAAATCGTCGGGTAACTCAAGCATGTCAAGCTTGTCCAGCACTTCAAGTTCGTGCAGTAGAAAAAGGTGTAGCGGGCTCCCTTCAAAAGACAGGGGAATCTCGTTCTTTTTGTTTCTTTCGCGATCGGCATACTGAGCTTTACAGGTGTTCATAATAAATTGCTCAATAATGCTTTTGAATTTGTGACGTGAAGCGTTGCGCGCTTGTTTTTCTTCCAGCACGTTTTTTATAGATTTGGCCAGCTGTGCGGTTTGCAGGATGTTTACCAGCATATACAACGAGTTTGTATTTCCCGATTCCCGATTGTTATTTTTACGCGCAAATTCGATCACTTCTTTTTTTCCTGGGGTGGCAATGAGCGAACCCAGACGGTCGCCTGTAGCGCCCAGGTTTTTGGTGGTTGAAATGGAAGAAACCAGGTTCAGCCTGTTGTATTTCTGATCAAAATTGTTCATCACATAACGCGAAATAGTGCGCCATTTGGGTTCAGAATCATCTTCAATTTTTACCGTGTCGTTATAGGCTTCATCAAGGAATAATGTGATTTTGCTGGTGCTGATAAATTTCAGGAATTCCAGCATTGATTCGTTGTTAAAGTCGGAGTAGCCAAACGGATTGGAAGGATCGTTAATGACAATGGTAAGGTTTTCGCTGAAGCGATCCCATAAACTACCGGTTTCGTCAAAAATCTGGAATGTGTTTTTCATGCGTTCCAGCCTGTTGGTCAGTCGCTCAAAATCAATCCGGCCTTCCTCTGTCATTCCTATTTCCAGATCGAAGGGATTGATATCGAAACGATCGGTAGGGAACAAATCCATGTATTCCCAGGAAGCGTATTTATTGAACAAAATATAAGGCTTCAGCACTTTATCTTCTTTTCCGAACAGCACATCACGAATAATCATTTGCACATCGTCAGAAATAGAAGTCTTTTTCAGGTTGGTCAGGTTGCTGATAAATTCCTGTATGATGGTTTTTTCCTTATCGTTTAGTGTATTGTATTTTTCAAGAATACCCAAATCAATAAGCATGTTTTTTAATCGGCCGGTATTATCGGCTTCGTTTTCCGCTTTTACAATATGTTGTTTGTACTTTTCAAGAAAAAGATTGATTCCAAAGTTTTTATGAAAATGATTTTTCAGTGTGCGCTGATAGGTATCAGGAAAAATATCGAGAATGATGCGGCAACGCTCTTTTGTTTCTTTTTTTACCGGCATGAGTTTGCGTTGCAGTAGATATTCTCCGTAGGTTTTAATTTGGTTTCTGCCACCACCTTCCACAATTGTGGCAATATGAATTTTTTTGGTATCCGAATAAAAATAATTCAGCGATCTTTCTTCAAATGTATCAATCAGTGCTTTGTTAAGTTTTTTCTGTTCTGTGGCATCGGCACTGCGGATAATCAAATCCAGATAGCTGTTAAGTTTTTCAAGTGTATATTTATCCTTGATCAGCTGGCGGTAGAATTCATCGAATTTAAATAAATTCAGGTTCTTTTCCTGGTCATCGGTTGTTCCCAGTTGTTCATTTTTAATTTCGGTCAGCTCATTTTCATAGTCCAGAATTTTGGTTCCGATTTTAATTTTGAATGTATTCAGACTATTCAGACTGACTTTTTCAAGGATCAAACGCAGATTCAGCTGACTGTTGGCAACGGCTCCCAGTTTTTTGGTGTGAACCTTGTTGAGTGCCTGGATAATTTTGTTGTGGAAAGAAAAAACCAGACTGGTATTGGTTCTCAGAGCCAGCGGAGTGTCGTCCACAAAAATCATGCGGCTCAGGAATGGAAACCATTTGTGATCAGTAAACGGGTTATGCATTAAAGACTGCACTTTGATCACAAAAACGGCGGTCTTGTTTTCCTGAACTTTAGCAAATAAACTGTCGGCGTCGCCAAAATATAGTTCAATTACCTGAGAGGCATGGAAGAGCTCTTCTTTAATGATTTTAATGGCGGTATCAGCGCTACCGCTTACCACGGTTTTAATAAATCCGTTCAATCCTTTCAAATGAACGCTTTGTGTCATGCGTTCCAGAAAATCTTTTTTTTCGGCAACCGTTGTATAATGAGCACTTTGTCCAACCATTTGCTCCAGCACGTCCATCAAATAATTCCATTGCGACTTTTCAACATCATTGCTAATGCCTAAAATCTCGCGAAAGCGTCTCAAAATCAGGGTTTCTTCACCCAGAAGTATATTCGAACGAAACTTGACATTTCCCTGAGTAAAAGGTGGGGTTCCCATCGAAAAGTCATGAAACTGCAAAACCTGTTTTGCTTCCTCCTGCTCCGAATCGTTGATGAGTTCTGTATCCATCAGGTTGACCAATCGGCTTTTGAACCGGTTTAATCGTGATCGGTATTGAAAAGCTTTTGACTCTTCATGGGGAAACAGCATTAACGAAACATCCACATAAGAAGGAAAAATTTCTTTCAATTCTAGCAATCGACGACCAATTTCTTTTTGTTGATAAACCGGATCGTCGGGTTCCTGATAACAAAGCTGATAAAATTGCTTCAGCAAGTTCACAAAACGGGCGGGTAACAAATTTTCGGCTTTTGGTTTCAGAGAGAGATACAGATCAATAAAATCAAGTGTATCGTCACCCAAGTTCAGTTTTGGTTTGCTCAGTTGTCTCATGACTTTCCGATTTGATTATTTTTCCTTGCCATATGTTATTTCTGTTGATGTTAAGAGTAAAACAACAGATCATACGCTGTAAACAAAAATAGATGTTTTTGTATATGAGATCAAGCTTGTTCAGAAATTATAACATTTTTTTAATCAAACGTTTGCAATATGATAATACGGGCTTTTTCATGAGATGAACCAAATAAAAAAACCGGAAATAATGATCTCCGGTTTGTTTAGCTCATGCAATAATCAGATCAATAAGAATTTTTATGAACCATTTGAACCGAACGGCCCGAAGGGTCAATAACATTGTTTAAGGAGCTGTCCCAGGCCAGAGCTTCTGGGGTGCTGCAAGCAACGGATTTGCCACCAGGAACAGTGTTGGCTGACTGATCGCCCGGAAAATGTTTCTCAAAAATAGTCCTGTAATAATAGGCTTCTTTGGTCATGGGGGTGTTGAGAGGAAACTTAAATGCAGCTTTTTCCAGTTCCAGATCCGAAACTTGTTCTGAAGCTACCTCTTTCAAAGTATCAATCCAGTTGTAGCCTACACCGTCAGAAAATTGTTCTTTTTGTCGCCATGCGACTTCTTCTGGTAAATAATCACTGAATATTTCTCTTAGGATATGTTTTTCCATTTTTCCTTCTTTCACCAGTTTATCTTCCGGATTGATGCGCATGGCTACGTCCATAAATTCTTTGTCGAGAAAAGGAACGCGTGCTTCCACTCCCCAGGCAGCCATCGATTTATTGGCACGCAAACAGTCGTAAAGATGTAATTTAGAAATTTTACGAACCGTTTCTTCGTGTAAAGCTTGTCCGTTGGGAGCCTTGTGAAAATAAAGATAACCACCAAAAATTTCGTCTGAACCTTCACCGGATAATACCATTTTTACCCCTATGGATTTAATTTTTCGTGCCATCAAATACATTGGCGTTGCGGCACGGATAGTTGTTACATCGTAGGTTTCCAGGTGATAAATCACATCTTTTACAGCATCCAGTCCTTCCTGAACGGTATAAACAAATTCATGGTGTACAGAGCCGATATGATCGGCTACTTTTCTGGAAGCTTTTAAGTCGGGCGATCCTTCCAGTCCGATAGCAAAAGAGTGTACACGCGGCCACCAGGCTTCTTTCAGGTCCGAAGACTCTACGCGCCGTTGAGCATATTTACTTACGATGGCAGCAATAATGGATGAATCCAGACCGCCGGAAAGCAAAACACCGTATGGAACATCTGACATCAGCTGGCTATGCACTGCTTTTTCCAGCGCTTCTTTCAGTAATTTTTTGTCAGTAACATTGTTTTTTACTGCATCAAATTGTTCCCAATCGCGACGATAATATTGTACGAACTCTTTTGATTTGCTGCTGTAATAATGTCCCGGAGGAAAGGTGTGAATCTGGGTACAGCGATTAACCAAAGCTTTCATTTCAGATGCTACATAAAACA
Organism: Bacteroidales bacterium; assembly: GCA_016936505.1. Classification (GTDB taxonomy): domain Bacteria; phylum Bacteroidota; class Bacteroidia; order Bacteroidales; family F082; genus Sulfidibacterium. The sequence goes on from JAFGXS010000002.1 coordinate 30,677, forward strand.
CACCTAACTCATCATATCCGTAATACAGAGGAATAATTCCAATGGGGTCCCTTCCAACGAGATAAGAATTATCCTTATTATCGTACAAAACAAAAGCAAAAATGCCATTCAGATCATCCAAAAATTCAGTTCCTTTTTGAAGGTATAAAGCATTAATGACTTCGCAATCTGATTTGGTCTGAAATGCATAGTCAATGTTGAGGTTTTTCTCCAGTTCACGGTGATTGTAAATTTCACCGTTTACGGCCAGTGCCAAACGTCCGTCAGCACTTCTTAACGGTTGTGCGCCGTGTTCCACATCAACTATCGACAAACGTTCGTGAACTAAAATTGCCCGATCATTCATATAAATTCCCGACCAGTCTGGTCCGCGATGTTGCATGGTTTTCGACATTTCCAGTGCTTCAGACCTAATCTGTGCTGTTCCGGTAGTCACATCTAAAATTCCCAATATTGAACACATATTAAGTTCTCTCCTATTCCTTTATGGTTAAGCAAACAAAGCTATTAATTATTCAATTGGATCACCTCGTAATATAATTCATGAGCTCAAAAATTATTATATCAAATAAACTGTTTCGATGCTTGGCGCAATCGATTGCTTGAAAATCTGTGCTTTTGTTTATTAATTTTGCACCACTTTTTAACAAAATTATGACAGCACAAGATGTGGAAATTATGGCTCCTGTGGGTTCGTACGAATCTTTAATGGCGGCTATACAGGGAGGAGCCAACTCGGTTTACTTTGGCATCGACAAACTCAATATGCGTTCCCGGTCGTCCAAAAACTTTTCTTTGGATGATCTGGTAAAAATATCTTCTATTTGTAAGGAACATGGAATTCGTTCTTACATTACTTTGAATACGGAAATTTACGATGACGAACTGGACTTGATGCGCCAGATTGTGGATGCGGCCAAAGCCAATGATATTACGGCGATCATTGCTGCTGATTTATCTGTAATCCAGTATGCACATAGTCGGGGTGTGGAAATTCATATGTCAACCCAGGCGAATATCTGTAACATTGAAGCGGTAAAATTTTACAGTCATTTTGCTGATGTGATGGTAACAGCACGTGAATTGCGTATTGACCAGGTAAAAGCCATTACAGAAGCTATTAAAGAACAAAATATCCGTGGTCCTAAAGGAAAATTGGTTCAGATAGAAATTTTTGCCCACGGGGCTTTGTGTATGGCCGTTTCCGGGAAATGTTATCTGAGTCTGGATAATCTGAATTCATCGGCTAACCGGGGCGCCTGCCTGCAACCTTGTCGCAGGAAATATACCGTGAAAGATACCGAATCGGATTTGGAGCTGGAAGTGGACGGAAAATATATTATGTCACCCAAAGATCTGAATACCATAGCTATTTTAGATAAAATTCTGGATGCAGGTGTGAGAGTACTGAAACTTGAAGGACGTGGACGTTCTCCGGAATATGTGCAACGTATTGCCAGCGTTTATCGTGAGGCTGTTGATGCGGTTTTTGAAGGAACCTATACAGAAGAAAATATTGATCGCTGGAATGGGATCTTGTCTGGAGTATACAACCGTGGTTTCTGGGAAGGTTATTACATGGGTAGTAAAATGGGTGAATGGACCGAGGATTACGGCAACCAGGCCACCGAGCGAAAAATGTACATCGGGAAAGTGACCAACTATTTTTCTAATATAGGTGTAGCAGAACTGAAAATAGATACCCACAGTTTGAAAAAAGGCGATTCAATCATTATTATTGGTTCGTCAACTGGTGTTTATGAAGATACAATTTCTGAAATCCGCCTGGAACTGGAGCCTGTTGACGAGGTGAAAAAAGGTTCTGTTTGTTCTATTCCTGTGAAAGAAATAGTCCGCCGAAACGATAAGGTTTATAAAGTAGTTCAGGCAGATACAAATGTTCCGAACCATGTTCAGAAATAAGAGCATCAACTCTAATCCGAAAAATTAAATACAAACATTACGGGGGTTTGGTTAATTTGAAGTACCAATGAAAACATCAAAAAAGAATCTTTATGTCTCCGGGAGAACCGGAAAAGAAGAACTGAATCCCCGCCTGGTATTTATTCTGGCTGTTGCTACCGGACTTTCTGTGGCTAATTTGTACTGGGCACAACCCTTACTCGATACTATTGCCGGTGCTTTTGGTTCTAACACTACAGCTGCCGGAATGATAATTACAGTTACTCAAATTGGTTATGCTGCCGGTTTGGTGTTTTTGGTTCCTCTTGGTGATTTTTTTGAGCGCAAAAGGCTTATTATTTCAATTCTGTTATTGACAGCCGTTTCATTAATTATTGCATCGTTTTCCCCGACGTTGCATCTTTTTATGGTAGCTTCGTTAATTATCGGAATCACATCCGTAGTGGCCCAGATTCTGGTTCCTTTTGCCGCAACACTGGCTAAAGAACATCAGCGTGGAAAAGTGGTAGGGCAGGTAATGAGTGGTTTGCTGATCGGTATTTTACTTGCACGTACTGTAGCCGGACTCATTTCTGAATATGCCGGATGGAGAGCTGTATTTGGTATTGCTGCTTTTCTGATGGTTGTTTTATCTGTTGTTTTGGCAAAATCGTTGCCAGTTCATAAACCTGATTTAAAAATCACTTACGGCGGCTTGTTGCTTTCTGTTTGGCATTTGGTAAAATCGGAAACGACATTGCGTGTACGTTCTGTTTATGGAGCCCTTGTGTTTGCAAATTTCAGTGTGCTATGGACGAGTTTAACTTTTTTACTGGCCGGTTCACAATATCATTTTTCTGATGCTGTTATCGGTTTATTTGGTTTGATAGGAGCCGCGGGGGCCTTTATTGCAAACTTGGCCGGACGTTGGGCCGATAAGGGATGGTCGAACAAAACAACCATAATATTTCAGATAACCAATTTATTGGCTTTCGGATTGATGTGGTTTGGAACAGAAAATATCATTCCGTTGATTGTGGGTATTGTTTTGCTTGATGCCGGTGTGCAGGGAACACACATTACAAATCAAAGTGAAATTTACAAATTAAGACCTGATGCACGAAGCCGGATAACAACCGCCTACATGGCTACCTATTTTTTTGGTGGTGCTTTGGGTTCGGCGGTATCAGCTGCGGTTTATCAGGCACACGGTTGGAACGGTGTTTCTTATCTGGGAATGGGCTTTGCTTTATTGGCTGTTTTGTTTTGGATATTTGAACAAGTGTTTATCAGAAGAAACAGGCAATAATTTTGAAAAGAAATCATAAATAAATTACCGTTTTACCCATCAAATCAAATCCCTATCTTTGCGGAGTAAATCAAGAAAAAATTTTAAGCAGTGAGTGAAATAAAAAATTTTGTGGCTGAATTGCAATGGAGAGGAATGATCCATGATGTAATGCCGGGAACCGAAGAACAACTGAACAAACAAATGACTTCCGGTTATGTGGGGATTGATCCCACTGCTGATTCGTTACACATCGGACACCTTGTGGGAGTAATGATGCTGAAGCATTTGCAATTAGCGGGCCACAGGCCGATAGCTCTTGTTGGTGGTGCTACCGGTATGATTGGAGATCCTTCAGGAAAGTCGCAGGAACGTAATTTGCTGGATGAAAAAACACTGCTTGAAAACGAAGCGGCGCTTAAAAAACAACTGGCCAAATTTCTTGATTTTGAAAGTGATGTCGAAAACAAAGCTATTCTGGTAAATAATTACGACTGGATGAAAAATTTCAGTTTTCTTGAATTTATTAGGGATATTGGAAAGCATCTTACCGTTAACTATATGATGGCGAAGGATTCGGTGAAAAAACGAATCGGAGCCGAAAGCAAATCAGGGATGTCGTTTACTGAATTTTCCTATCAATTGGTTCAGGGGTACGACTTTTTACATTTGTATCAGCACGAAAACTGCAAGCTGCAAATGGGTGGCGCCGATCAGTGGGGAAATATCACCACAGGAACAGAGCTGATTCGCCGTAAACTGGGCCACGAAAATGAAGCTTTTGCCATGACCTGTCCCTTGATTACCAAAGCAGACGGAAGCAAATTCGGAAAAACAGAAAGCGGCAATGTTTGGCTTGATCCTGAACGGACTACGCCTTATGAGTTTTACCAGTTTTGGCTGAACGTATCGGATGAGGATGCTGAAAAATACATCAAGATATTTACTCTGCTTACCAAAGAAGAAATTAATGCTCTTGTTGAAGAACACCGTCAGGCACCACATTTGCGTGTTTTACAAAAACGCCTGTCTGCCGAAATAACCACAATGGTTCACTCAGAAGAAGAGTTAAATGCAGCAGAAGAAGCATCGCAGATTCTTTTTGGAAAAGGAACAACAGAAACATTGAAGGGACTAAAAGAAAAAGTATTACTTAGTGTTTTCAGTGGTGTTCCGCAACCGGAAGTTTCACGTAAAGAATTTGAAGAGGGCATCGGCTTACTTGATTTTCTGGCAGAAAAAACCGGTGTTTTCAAGTCTAATGGAGAAGCCCGCCGGATGCTGAAAGAGGGAGCGGTTCAGATCAATAAATCTAAAATTGATGAAAACTACACCATCGGTTCTAACGATTTGTTGAACGATAAATATATCCTGGTTCAGAAAGGAAAAAAGAATTATTATCTGGTAAAAATTGTTTAAAACTTTTACCGACTGCATTTCTTTTCCTGTTTCTAATGTTTACTTTTATCGGAGAGCTGATACCTTTTTCTTAATCCCGTATTGGTTTAAAGAAAAGAATTAATGAATTTCAGATGGTAGAAGAAGCCCATAACAAAGAATTGGAAGCGTTGTTGCGCCTGATGGACGATCCTGATAGCGAGGTGTACGATCAGGTGAAGCAGCGCGTGTTGGAATATGGCACCGAAGCAATACCTTACCTGGAATCGGCCTGGATGAAACTGACCGATGAACAGGAGCTTGAACGTATTGAGGTTGTTATAGACGAAATTCATCAGAACGATACCTCTGAAAAATTAAAAGCCTGGAAAAATCAGGAAAAACCGGATTTACTGGAGGCGTATTTACTTTTGTCTGCTTTTCAGGAACCCGACTTTTCGTTTGAAGATCATCGTAAATCAGTTGAAAAAATTCAGCGCGATGTCTGGCTTGAAATGAACGAAGACCTTACAGCACTGGAAAAAGTGAAGGTGCTGAACCATATCTTTTATGCCGTTTATGGATTTAAGGAATCGAAAGAAAAAAAAGTAAGTCCGCTTTCTTATCTTATCAGCAATGTATTGCGTGTTCAAAAAGGAAATCCATTGTCGCTGGCGCTGCTTTATCTGATTATTGCACAACGTTCCGGACTTCCTGTATTCGGTGTGAACCTGCCTTATCATTTTATTCTGGCTTATATGGATGATACAATTCCGCCCAAAAAGGCCACAGAGTATTACCAAAGTGATGTGCTTTTTTATCTGAACCCGTTTAATAAAGGAGTGATTTTTAAACAGAGTGAAATTGATCTTTTTTTGAAACAACTGAAGATTGAGGCCTCTGAGGATTTTTATCTTCCTGTAGACAATCTGTTCACGATTAAACGATTAATTATAGAGATGTCTTTGGCACAACAACGAAACGGAAACGCATCAAAATCTGAAGCGTTAAAAGAGTTGTTAAAAGCACTGGATTAGTTCTTGTTTATTCGTTTTCTTTCAGGAAGTTCTCAATATTTTTTTCAATACGTTCGATCACGTTTTCCGATGTGGAATATTCAAATTTCTTTCCAGTAATGTGTTCGAATAGTTCGATATAACGTTTAGAAATCTCTTCTACTTTCTGATCCGTCATTTCAGGTTCTTTTTGCCCCTCTTTACCCTGAAATCCATTTTCCATCAGCCATTCTCTAACAAATTCTTTGGAAAGCTGACGCTGAGGAATCCCTTTTGCAAAATACTCTTCATAAGTATCAGCATAAAAATAACGAGAAGAATCGGGAGTGTGAATTTCATCAATCAGATAAATCTGATCGCCGATTTTTCCGAATTCATATTTTGTATCCACTAAAATTAATCCCTTTTCTGCAGCCATTTTGCTGCCTCTTTCATAAAGAAGCCGGGTGTAATGTTCTAGTTGTTCGTAACCTTTGGCAGAAACCAGTCCGCTGCTGATAATTTCTTCTTTTGAAATATCCTCATCGTGGCCTTCAACAGCTTTGCTGGTGGGTGTTACAATGGGTTCTGGAAAGCGTTCGTGTTCTTTTAGTCCGTCAGCAATCGTAACGCCGCAAATTTCACGTGCCCCTGATTTATAAGTCCGCCATGAACTTCCTGTCAAATAACCCCGAATGATCATTTCAACCGGAAAAGGCGTGCAAAATTTCCCGATGGTTACCACAGGATCGGGTGAGGCAATTTTCCAGTTAGGAACAATATCGCTGGTTGCATCAAGAAAATAAGATGCAATCTGGTTCAGAACCTGACCTTTGTGCGGAATTCCTTTGGACAACACCACATCAAAAGCAGAGATGCGATCGGAAGCCACCATAACCAGATATTGGTCTTTGATATTATATACATCACGTACTTTTCCGTGATAGACACTTTTTTGTCCTGGAAAATGAAAATCGGTTCTGATTACTGTTTCTTCAGGCATATTTTTACAGATTTTGTAGTTTCTGATAAGCGTTCACAATTTTTGATACCAGCTTATGCCGGACAATGTCTTTGTCGTTTAAAAAAACGAAATCTATTTCCTTGATGTCGCTCAAAATTTCTTTGGCCTGAAGCAAACCGGATCTTTTGTTTCGTGGGAGGTCAATTTGGGTGATATCTCCGGTAATGATGAATTTTGAATCTTTTCCCATACGGGTAAGAAACATTTTGAGTTGACTTTCAGAAGCGTTTTGCGCTTCATCGAGAATAGCAAAAACATTGCCCAGGGTTCGTCCGCGCATGTAGGCCAGCGGAGCTACTTCTATGGTTCCGTCTTCAAGATAAGAAATCAGTTTTTGAGTGGGCAGCATGTCTTGTAGTGCATCGTAAAGTGGTTGAAGATAAGGATCGAGTTTTTCTTTCATGTCGCCGGGTAAAAATCCCAGACTTTCTCCGGCTTCAACAGCAGGCCGGGTAAGAATAATCTTGCGTACTTCTTTGTTTTTTAAGGCGCGGACAGCCAACGCAACAGCGGTATATGTTTTTCCTGTTCCGGCAGGACCAATGGCAAACAGCATATCTTTTTTATCGATTCCCGAAACCATTTTTTTTTGGTTAGCAGTTTGGGCTTTGATGAGTTTTCCGTGTCTGCCGTAAACCAGCACAGGATCGGTGCTGCTGTGTTTTTCCTCGTAGGGCATTTCATGCCGCTCCATGATCTGGCTGATGATCTCTTCCGATACTTTACCAAAACGATCGAAGTAGGCTTGTAATAATTCAAAACGTTGCTCAAAAGTGTGTATTTTGTCCGGGTCGCCCATCAGTTTCATCATGTTCCCACGAACGACAATTTTGAGTTTTGGAAAAAGATCTTTGATCTGGTTCAGATGTTTGTCTCCCGCGCCGAAAAGTTCAACGGGGTTCTCCACATCCAGCTGAATAATGCTTTCGCTCATAGGCTTATAAGAGTGAACCTTAAGTTTGCAGGACAAAAATATTAAAATTGGCCGAAATAAACTGTTGAAATTATTTAATTTTGAGAAGTTTATTGACAGAAAAGGAAACGAGAAAAACGGGTAATAAAAACCATGGCAATCATTACATTAACAACAGACTGGGGCGATACCGACTATTATGTTGCTGCTGCCAAAGGGCGTATTTTTTCTGAAATGCCCGATGCTGTTGTGGTGGATGTAACGCATAAAATAAGACCGTTCGACAGCACAGAGGCGGCTTATGTATTGAAACATGCCTATCACCATTTCCCTAAAGGAACTATTCATCTTATAGGGGTTAATACAGAAGAAACAGACCGGGTTTCGCATGTTGCCGTATTGTATGACGGTCATTATTTTATTGGTGCAGACGATGGTATTTTTTCACTTATTTTCAAACAAAAACACGAAAAAGCTGTTACACTTGAAACACCTCACGAAGGCGATGCTCATACTTTTTCAACCCGCGACCGTTTTGTGGGTGCGGCATTAATGCTGGCCAAAGGTTCGGGACTTGAAGAACTGGGGCGTTCGGAAGTTGTGTTGGTGCAAAAACTGCCGTTTGAACCGGCATCTAACCAACAAGGCATTAGAGGAATGGTAATTCATATTGATAGTTATGAAAATCTGATTACCAATATTCCCCGTGCGTTGTTTGAAGAGGTTATTGGTAATAAGCCGTTCAGGGTGGCAATAAAAGGATATGAGAGTTTTGAACTCAGCGAAGGATATTCAGATGTTCCAGACAGTGAAATTCTGTGCTTATTTGGCAGCAATAATTTACTTCAGATTGCTCTTAATAGAGCCAATGCGGCCTCTTTGCTGGGAATTCGATTGAACGATTCTGTGTCAGTTTTACTACGCGAAGCCGATGAAAGGCCCAAACTTAAACTGAGCTCATCTTCCGGTTTTGGAGCCAATTTTCTGTAAAACGATACAGATAAAATAACCCGGTTCCTATTAAATAACCCACTATAACACCCCCTAAAATATCACCGGGATAATGAACTCCCAAATACATACGACTGTAAATAATGATCAATGCCCAAATCCATAGTGACCAGTGAATCCATTTGTATTTATGTCTGAAAATATGAGTGAGCAAAGCGAGAATTGAAAAAACATTGGTGGCGTGTGATGAAATAAAACCATAAAGTCCGCCCCTGTAATTATTTACCAAATGAACCAGGTTTTCAATGCCGGGTTGGTGTGTGGGTCTCAACCGATGAAAAACATTTTTAAAGAGATGGACAGAAATCTGATCCGAAGCAGTAATGGTTAATGCGATAAACAGCAGGGTAAGAAAACCATACCATTTTTTTTCCTTAAAAATAAAATAGATCAGTATTGCATAAAAGGGGGACCAGTAAAACCGGGCGCTCACCAGCACCATAAATTTATCAAAAAAAGGGGAGTGGTGACCATTAATAAAAAGCAGTAATTCCTGATCGAGGTGTATGATTGGCGACATTATTTTTTTTCTTTTTTATCAGTTTGTTTCTTGTCTTTTCCTGAAAGATTAATTACCTGATCCAGCAATTTGTAGTATTCAGTATTGTAAGGATCTCTATGGATAAGTGTTTCAAGATATCCCCTTGCCTTTTCGGTCCGTTTCTTTTTGATGGCTTTTTCTATTTTTTCCATATAATAGCTATCTGCCAAACAGGCATAACCTGGATTTTTCCCTTCATAAACAAATGCGGCGTTGCTTTTGTTTGTTTTGGTTCCTTCTAACGTAAACATAAAAGGTACTTCAAAATGTGTAAACTGACTGTTCTGGCATTTATTCCAGTGCCCCCGGGTACTTTTTATAAATGCAGAAACCTGATCGTCCATCTTATATCCGAGTGGGTTTCTGAGTTTAATATCGGTAATTTCACCATTACAATTTACATCAAAAGAAACAATAACAATGCCAACAATACAATTTTGCCGGGCTTCATCGGTATATTTTACAGCTTTTAAAAATCGACTTTCAAAGCCATAATAACCACCAACAAAACGATAGTCCATTAATTTTTTTAAATGACTTAGTCTGAATTCACTGGTTGTAACATCGTTTTGAGCAAATAAAAAATGGCTGAGGAATAATAGGCTTGCCAGCAGGAAGAATACTTTTTTATGCATTGAATTATGTTTTTTATTCAACGCTGTAAAAGTAGCAAAATTTTATGGCGGACTTCATTTCTATCTTTTTTGAACGCTGAAAAACAAATAATGCCTGTGAATTCATATTTCACAGGCATTCAGATAAATCAACAGCAAAAAACTTATTTCTGGGTGAGTTCTTTTAATGTGGTTTTAATATTGCCCGGGGTTGACATAATTTTCATAAAGGTTCCCATAGTCAGATCGGGCCAGAACAAAGCCAGGCGATACCTTCCCGGCAAAGCTGTTGTTTTTGTTCCTTGTAAGATTATCTGGTAAGGCATGGCTGCCAAATGGCTTTCGCCAATAATGGGAAGAAAATGCGCCGATCCGGTTTCCTTATCCATTAACCCTACACCAAAAACAGCAATTTTCTGATCAGGGAAAATTAAAGTGTATACATCTTTTGTTTTTCCTTTTCCGGCTTTCAGGTTTTCTGATATTATTTTAACCCCTTCTTCAAAACTTGAGAACTCGGCCAATTCGTCCGGGTCATCAAAGTAAGGCATCATAATCTTATAGTGGTATTTGGGAAGCGTTTCTCTTTTTACACTTCCACCAAAGGCTTCAGGGGTTCCGAGTGTAGAAAAGAGCTGCATAATTTCTTTAGAACACTGTGTTACCTTTTGTTCCTGGCCGTTCATTTGTTTTCCCCAATAAGCCAGAAACATGTACTCAGGGTTTTGAATGCTTAGCGTGGTTTTTCCATCTTTTTCTATCATGCCTACTTTTAAAACGGCAGCTAAAGCGCCTCTGTCTTTGAACTCAAGGCTCAGTTTTTTAATGGCATCGCTGGTAAAAGCAAGCACGGTCCAGTCGTTGTTGTCTCCTGGATGATATGTCCCAAGCACTTCATATCCGTTTTCGGTTAATAAGGACGAAACTTTTTGTTCCAGAGAATTTGCATTTTCATTAAAGGTGCCTAAGTTAAAATAAGGCTGGAGGCTTTGGGCGGCAGCGGTCATAATTCCCATAAAGAACAGGACTGCCAGTAAGGTTAAATTTTTTTTCATCGTTTCTGTTTTTATTAAACCATGACCCTGTGCAGGTTGTGGTCATTTGATTGAGGACACAAAGATAGCGTTAGTGTGAAATAATTAACACCTAAAACTAATATTTAGAAACGATAAAAATAGATTGTTAGATATGAATGGTTTTTCCCGATTGTTTTTATTCCGGATTATCTTCTGCAAACCATTCGGCGTAAGAGGTTACGGTTTCGCGCAGCAGCATATATTTTAATTCAAGATTTTTTGGCAACCGGGTTCTGATTCTGGCAGCAAAGTCCACAAGCATTTCCTCACTTGTCGGATTATAATCGGTAATAATAATCCGTTCAAATTGGTGTTTTAATTCTTTGATCAGGCTTTCCGGCATTTTTTTGTATAACACAACCGAGTGGTCAAATTGACTAACGATTTCTTCTCTGACAATCTTTTTTAAATCACCGAAATCCATTACCATTCCAAGTTTTGGGCTGGTTTCATCCTTTATGGCTGTTCCGGCAACGGTAACTTTCAGTTCGTACGAATGTCCGTGAATATTGCGACATAATCCATCGTAATCTTTCAATGCGTGTGCCGATTCAAATTTGAACTCTTTGGTAATTCGAATAATACTTTGCTTACTCATGATTTGTTATATTTTGAGTATTTTGTACTGTTTAGTCCACTTTTTATCGGGTACATTAATGATGAGCATAAACAATCCTTTTTGAAATGTACTTAAGTCTATTTCATTGGTTCCGCTTACAAGGTTTCCTTTGCTCATCATCTGTCCCAAGTGGTTGTAAAGAATATATGACATGCTATGGTTTACACCTTTTTTCACATGAATTATGCGTGTGGTCGGATTGGGATAAACAGAAACTGATAGTTCAGAAATATTTGTAACAGCATTAGCTGTACCCCATATCTCATCGATATATTCCGGATGATCGATATAGGGGTTTCTGTTGTGTTGAATGTTGTAGATAGCGTTGTTTCGGTCTATTTCTTTTTGGCTTACCGGATCTTCTTTGGCCCATTTGAGCAATAAGTCAAGAGTCCACTTACTAAGAGCCGGATAGGTATCACCGCTTAAAACATCGCTGTGCCATTGGGTAACAACATTTTCGTAGCAGGTAACCATATATAAGTAAGTGCGAGCCAAATCGCCTTTGTATGCGTCAATAGGTTCAAATACTGTACCTGAATATCCTGCTGTTATATTGGTTCCCAACTTGGAACCGTTTGTCGATGTCCAGCTTGGACTGCTTACCTCACCGTATGGATAGTTACTTCGTTTTCCGTTTACATATCCATCGGTTGGATAAATGTGAAAAAGATCGGTATACATAGGTGTAGCATCGTTAAACCAGCTTTTAGGAAAACTGTGCTCCCGATTATAGCATGAACCCTCTCCGCTATAGTTTCCACATTGGTTGGTAACAAAAGTATACTCATAAGCCGGTGTGCCTCCCGGAATATCGCTATAAATATCCCATACTTTGCCATTAGGTCTTTTATCTGTCGATTGAAAATCAGTCCACAGTTCGGTGTAAGTCCTTTCGGTGTGGGTATGAATGATGTTATAAAGCGCCGTCTTTAGCGTGGCTCCTGTTTTCCCCTGTGCATTGTTGTAATAACCAGCCGGTATTTGTGCCAGCATGCCCAATGGCAGAAGAAATAAAGAAATAATATAGAGTAGATTTTTTTTCATTTATATGATTTAATAAGCTACAAAAACAAAAAATAAAAGGATAAAATGCCCAAGAAGACACCTCCCGCCAGGTAGAGTAATGAAATGGCAGAAAATGCTCTTTTTTCGGCTTTAATAAAGACAAACAGAAAAGTAAGGGCAAAGGAAAAAAAAGCCAGATAAATGATGTCTTTTAACAGTGTTCCCGGTATAAAGAAAAATAGAATACCTGCCAGAAAAGTGTTCACAGACTGGGCAATCGACGAAAAAATAAAAAGCAATGGCTTTTCAATGTTGTAGGTTCGTTCGCCTTTGCGAACAACAAAAGCTTCCATTACAAACCGAACGGCAATTAATGTAAATCCGACAAATAATACAATGTGCTGGATTTTTTCGACCAGATGCATGAACCGGTCTCCCAGCCAAATCCCGATCAAAAACATCAGAACCTGACCTAAAGTCAGAAACAAAATCCCGGTAAGGATAACAAACGGTTTTTTTTGTCTGAAATCTATTCCAAGTGCCACCGGCATTACCTGAAACGAGAGAATAAACAGTATAACAATAGATAGTGCGAGCATACCAAAATAATGTGCGGCAAAATTATAAAATTTATTCCTACACAGGTAGTTCATTAAGTGTCTGGAGTTCATAAGGTCTTTAAAGCTGAAAAAATGAGAAATATAACTTAGTACACTATTGAAAAAGGCTCGGGTTTCAACAAGATTTCTGTACTTTTGAAAGATGTTTCATTATTAAGTGAATTGGATATGAATGTTGAAGTTTTTTTTAGTTTATCCTATGGTTTATACGTTGTAAGTGCCGCAACAAAAAACCGTAAAAACGGTTACGTGGCCAATACGGCTTTTCAGGTTACTGCCACTCCTCCTCAGTTGGCCATTAGCTGCAATAAAGAAAACCTTTCGGCCGGAATTATTCAGGAAAGCGGTTTCTTTAGTTTGTCTGTGTTGGAAAAAGAAGCTTCAAAAGACCTCATTAATTTGTTTGGGTATAAAAGCGGAAAAGAGCTTGCCAAATTTAACCATGTCAAACATTTTGATACACCTAACGGAACCCCTGTAGTTACCGAAGACTGCGTGTCGTGGTTTGAGTGCAAAGTGGTACAAACGCTGGATGTGGGAACCCATATAATTTTTATTGGGGAAGTGCTCGACGGAGATTTACTGGATGATACAAAAGAGCCGATTACCTATGCTCATTACCGCAAGGTACGCCATGGGTTATCACCGAAAAATGCTCCAACTTATGTTGACAGGTCTTTGCTAAAAGATGCTGCTGATAAAAAATCTGTTGAGGTTAAGAATCTGCAGAAATGGGAATGTCAGGTGTGCGGACATATTTATGATCCTTCAGAAGGCGATCCTGATTCGGGTATTGAACCTGGAACAGCATTTGAAGACATTCCCAATAACTGGGTTTGTCCCGAATGCGGAGCAAAAAAAGCCGATTTTAAACTGTTGACTGCTGAGCCTGCTGCCGAAAATAAAAAACAGGATGTTAAATCCATGAAGAAGTGGAAATGTGAAGTTTGTGGTTATATCTATGACCCTGTTGAAGGCGATCCTGATTCGGGTATTGAACCAGGAACCGCTTTTGAAGACATTCCTGATGATTGGTATTGCCCTGTTTGCGGTGCTTTTAAAGAAGATTTTACACCGTTGAATTAAGAAGCAAAAGGCTTGATTTTCTGGTTTTTCAACGAATAATTGATTATATTTGAAGAAAGGTAAATCATATAGTTGACGAAAACGGAAGACATGAATTTTTCTTTTGGCTTGGATCACAATCATAAAGTTATTCATTATTTACATACCGGTAATGTTGGTAAAGATGAAATCGGAATGGCCTGGCAAGTCATGCTGGGAATGAAGGAATTTACCGAAAAGAAATACAATTTGCTTTCCGACTACCGGAAATCTAAATTCAACCTGGAGGTAAAAGATGTGGATTTAATAACGGAGCATCTTCTTGCCCTAACGGGAATATTAAAAGGCAAAAAACAGGCCTTACTTTTGGACGAACCGATGAGTGTGGCGTTATCAGTGCTTTTTGAAGGAGAGGTAAACGATCGTATAGGTTTTAAAGTGAAGGTATTTGCTACTGAGGAAGCCGCAATGAAATGGCTGACCGGCGATGAGTAGTCTGTGAAGGGTCTAGAGTTCATAAAGTTCGTAAAGTTTGGAAAGTGTTTTTGAATAACTTAAGGCACTTAAGCTCACTTTAGTTCACTTTTGTCCTCACTAATCTGCTCATCAATGTATTTGCCTATTTCTTCCAGTTTATCGAGCGGCAACGAATTCAGCGACCGTGTAATGTCAATCACTTTGTTTTGCGTGCGCAGTAGTTTGTTCAGGGGCTGGTTTTTTTCCACTGTTTCATTTCCATCCGGTATCCATTGCATCACATCGTTGGGTGTACAATTGAGCAACAGGCAGATTTTTTCCATAATTAGTTGAAGCGTTCAGCCTGTTTAAAAACCGTTTTGTACTTTAGTCGCGCAAACGGATAAATCTGTTGCTTATGAAAAAGAAAAAAACTTTTTGCGATTTCAGCAAAGACGAGATCAGAGAAAACCTGGAGGAGATTATTTTATTGGTGAATGAACCGCGTTATATCTGCCGAAAATGTGCCCGGGTCAGTAATACGGGAGATCATTTGTGCAAGCCGGTAAAAATGAGTTTGTAAAGTTCATAAAGTGCACTAGAGTTCATAAAGTCCGTAAAGTTGAGGAGGAGATTCTAATAACTTTAGGCACTTAAGGTCACTTACTCCCTCAACCTTCGGGGTGATAAACCAATCTTACGATTTTTTCCAGTTCCTGAGCGTCCACCTCGTCGAATGAATTATGCTCTTTGCTGTCCACATCCAATACGCCAATCATTTTGTTTTCTTTGTCGTACACCGGAATAACCACTTCGGATTTGGAGCGTGAATCGCAGGCAATATGTCCGGGGAAAGTTTCTACATCTTCTACAACCAGCGTTTTTTGCTGTACAATGGCTGCCTGGCAAACACCCGTTCCTGAAGGCAGGTTAATGCAGGCCAGAGAACCCTGGTACGGCCCCACCTGCAGCTTTCCGTCCTGCAACAGATAAAATCCACACCAGAAAAAATAGTCCATTTTGTGGTACAGTACGGCGTTGATGGTAGCCATGTTCGACAGCGGATTGTTGCTGTTTTTCAGGATGAGATCCTGAATTTGTTTATAAAGGCGCTGGTAGCGTTGTTGTTTCTTTCTTTTGTCCATGAGGAAAAGTTTTGTGCAAAAATAGAGAATGCCGATTATTTCAGAACCTTGCCAAAAAATCTTTGATAGTCTTCAGAAGAATTGATGTTAATCAGAATATCGGTATCGCTTACCGCAATCCGTTGCTGCGGGATGTTTTGCAAAAAATCATTCAAAGGAACAGATTCGTTCTGTTCACCGATTATTTTTTCTACTACGTCAGGCGGAAGCAAAACAGGATGGCCTCCTTTGCCATTTAGTTCAGGAACAACCACCGACTGTTCATCACAGGCATCCCACATAAGGCTTAATACCTCAGTGTTGATAAACGGATTGTCAGCGTTGTGTAAAAAAACAGGCGTATCTTCAGGAATAACTTTGAGCCCTGTTTGCAACGAAAAAAAGCGTTCCTTTTCAGGATGTTCGTTCAAAACCAGGTGAACATTGGAGTAATAATTTTCCTGTTCGGCTCTTTTTATGCCCTGTTCGTTTAGTACAATCCAAACATCGGAACAGCCAAACATAAAAAAGGAAGATAGAATTTTGTCCAGAAAAGTCCGGTTCTCGTCAAAAGGAAGAAAGGCTTTTATTTTTCCCATCCGCCCCGAGTTGCCTGCGGCCAGAATCAAAGCTGCGGGCTTGTTTTTCTTATTCATTGTTATGTAAGTAAGGTAAAAGAATCCCAGTCGCGTCCAACATCAAATTTTTTTCTGAACCGTTGTAACTCATCTCCCGATAAAGTTGCCGTGAAGGTTGTTTCTTCTCCCTTTTTTGCCCGAAAGATGATATTACCTTTGGCATCTAATACTTGTGAGTCGCCGTTATACGCATTATTCAGCCCGTCGGTTCCCACACGGTTCACCCCGACAATATACGCCATATTTTCAATGGCCCGCGCAATCAAAAGCTGATTCCACGGATAAGCTCTTACGGCAGGCCAGTTGGCCACATAAAGTGCCATATCGTATTCAAAAGTGCCGTTATGGTAGTGGTTTTTACTCCATACCGGAAAGCGCAGATCGTAACACACCATGGGCCTTATCTTCCATCCGTTCAGTTCAACGATTAGTTGTTTTTGACCGGGCTGAATGGTTTCGTGCTCCCCTCCCATTGAAAATACGTGGCGTTTATCATAACGTTCATAACTTCCGTCGGGTCGCATCCAGATTAGTGAATTGGAAAATTTTTCTGCTGTTTTCATTAAAAAGCTTCCGGTAATTACCGCGCCTGTTTCTAAGGCCATACGGTGCATCCATTGCATGGTTTCCTCGTTTTCGCTTTCTGCAAAAGGCCGGGGGTCAACAGGAAAGCCGGTGGTAAAAGTTTCGGGCAATACAATCAGGTCGAGGCTTTCCTGGTTTTTTAGAATTAGGTGTTCAAAATTTTCACGGTTTTGTTGTGGGGTTTCCCATTCCAGATCGGTCTGAATGATGAATACTTTTAAATCTTTCATAATGCTACACCGATTTTATGTCTGATAAAATGGCTGCGGCTTCCAACAGGGTTTCTTCGGTTTTGGCAAAACAGAAGCGCAACACCTGATGGTTTTCTTTACGCTGGTAGAATGATGAAACCGGAATAGCTGCCACTTTATGTTCTTTTGTGAGCCATTGCGCAAATTCTATTTCAGGCATATCGGTAAGATTGCTGTAGTCGAGCAACTGAAAATAGGTGCCGTGTGTAGGAAGAATTTTAAAGGCCGATTTGCTCAATGCTTTAACAAAGAGGTCTCTTTTTTGCTGAAAAAAAGGAGCCAGGTTTTTGTAATGATCTTCATTCTGTAGATAATTGGCAATGGCCATTTGAATGGGGGTGTTGGCTGCAAACACAACAAACTGATGCACTTTTCTGAATTCCGCCATCAGGTTTTCCGGTGCCAGTACAAATCCTGTTTTCCAACCTGTGGCATGAAATGTTTTTCCGAACGAACCAATAAGCAAGCTTCGTGATGCCAGTTCGGGATACATGCAAATGCTTTGGTGCTGAATGCCATCGAAAATCAGGTGTTCATAAACCTCATCGCTGATGACAATAATATCGGTTCCTTTTGTAATTCGCTCAAATCGTTTTAAATCGTCTTCGCTGAGCGTGCTGCCCGTAGGATTGTGTGGCGAATTGATAATGATCAGTCGGGTACGGTTCGTGATCATACGGGGTAATTCGTCCCAGTTAATTGAAAAGTCCGGAAACTTCAGTGAAGCATATTTTACTGTTCCCCCGTTGGTCAATACTGCCGGAGCATAACTATCGTAAGCCGGTTCAAAAATAATAGCCTCATCACCTTCGCGGATAAAAGCCGAAATAGCCGTAAAAAGTGCCTGTGTAGCTCCTGCTGTAATATTGATTTCCTTGTCGGGATCGTAATGAGTACCGTATTGTTTTTTAAAGAGATGCGAAAGCGCTTTTCTCAGTTCGGGTACCCCGGGCATAGGAGCATACTGATTATAGCCTTTGCGCATATAATAATGAACCAGATCGATCAATTCTTCCGAGATGGGAAAATCCGGAAATCCCTGCGAAAGGTTGATGGCACTATGATCTTTTGCCAGTTGCGACATCACTGCAAAAACAGAGGTGCCGGTTTGAGGTAGTTTCGATTTGATGGTTCCGTTGAATAATTCCATGAACAAACTCTTTGTTGACAAAAGTAGTTTTTTTAAGCATCCTTAAGTTTGCGGTGTACCGAAACTTTTTAGTTTTGCAACTTAGAACCGTTTATAAAATAACAATGGAATTTTATAGCGGAAAGAATTGAAAAACAAAGAATTTCAAAATACTTAAGAAATGAAAACGATCGATAACTATGATTTTACAGGCAAAAAAGCCATTGTTCGTGTGGACTTTAATGTGCCTTTGAACGATAAAATGGAGGTAACTGACGATACCCGCATTAGGGCAGCGGTTCCTACCATTCAAAAACTGCGTGAAAAAGGTGCGGGCGTGATTCTGATGTCGCATTTAGGCCGCCCGAAGAAAGGTCCTGAAGACAAATTCTCACTGCGTTATATTTTAGCTGATCTTTCTGCCAAACTGGGAACCGAAGTGCAGTTTGCCAATGATTGTATCGGTGCAGAAGCTGTGGAAAAATCAGCTGCTTTAAAACCGGGTGAAGTGCTGCTGTTGGAAAATCTGCGTTTTTACAAAGAAGAAGAAGCCGGAGATGTGGATTTTGCCAAAAAACTGGCTGCATTGGCCGATGTGTATGTAAACGACGCTTTTGGTACCGCTCATCGCGCCCATGCTTCAACAACCATTATTGCTCAGTTTTTCCCTAAAGACAAAATGTTTGGTTACCTGATGGGCAATGAAGTTACAAACATCAACAAGGTGTTGAAAGATTCAGAACGTCCGTTTACCGCTATTTTGGGAGGAGCCAAAGTTTCAGGTAAAATTGAAATTATCAACAATCTGTTAGATAAAGTTGATAACCTGATTATCGGCGGGGGCATGATGTTTACTTTCATTAAAGCCAAAGGAGGTCAGGTTGGAAATTCACTGGTAGAAGAAGATTTGCTGAATACAGCCCGCGAAGCCATGGAAAAAGCTGCTGCCAAAGGCGTTACCCTGTACATTCCTGAAGACGCCGTGGCTGCCGATAAATTTGACAATGAAGCCAATAAAAAAACGGTTTCATCTGATGCCATTCCCGATGGCTGGATGGGACTGGATATTGGACCCAAAACCCGTGAAACGTTTAAAAAAGTGATCGGAAATTCAGCCACTTTGTTGTGGAACGGACCCATGGGAGTTTTCGAAATGGAAAATTTTGCCGAAGGAACTGTTGAAATTGCTCAGGCTGTAGCTGCTGCTACCGGAACCGGTGCTTTTTCTCTTGTTGGCGGGGGCGATTCTGTAGCTGCGGTAAACAAATATCATTTACAGGATAAAGTAAGTTATGTATCAACCGGTGGTGGTGCCATGCTCGAATTTATCGAAGGTAAAGTATTGCCCGGTGTTGCTGCTGTTGAAGAATAAATTATGGATTAAAGCGATAAAAAAGGAGGTTCTTTTAAAAGAACCTCCTTTTTTATTTTTTATCGATTGAAATAAAGATCTCTTTGGTGTCAAAACCTCATTTACGATGCTTTGAAAGGCCTGAACCAGGCCTTTCAAGGCGTGTTTTTGGGGGGTATAGGGGGAATTGAAGGGGTGTTTATGGCTTGTTATACCGGCGAGACTTAGTTTTCTGTTCTTTTTTTCTGAATAGTGGCGGCCGGGTTTTAATGACCTCTGGAAAAATTTATTTCATGATTCTTGTCATATAATAAATTTTTTACCTTTGCAGCCCGATTCATTAAGCCCGGATGGCGGAATTGGTAGACGCGCTGGTCTCAAAAACCTGTGAGGTAACACTCGTGCCGGTTCGACCCCGGCTCCGGGTACTTTAAAAGAAAAACCGTAATTGACTTGTAGTTGATTACGGTTTTTTATTTTGATCCTGCACCACTTATTGCACCACCATAAGCTAATTTCCCTAAAATTTCCTAAAAGAACATCCGGATTGAGCAGTTCATCATTCAATACTTATATTTGCATGCCAAGAAATGATACAATGAATAATAAGCCGAAAAACTATAATCGATTTTTACCCATAATTTTTGCTCTTTTGCTGATTTCAGGAATGGTTCTGGGATTTTTGCTGGAACGCAAACTGAATTCAACAGGAATGAGTTCTGTTTTATCCGGCGCCAAGGGCTACCACAAAGTGGATGATATCATCAATTTTATTGACGATAATTATGTCGATTCAGTGAACAACAATCACCTGGAGTCGGATGCCATTAAAGGCATGTTGAATGATCTGGATCCACATTCCATGTATATATCGGCAGATGAGTTCAATGAAATTAACGATCCATTACTGGGGAGTTTTGAAGGTATAGGTGTAAGCTTTCGTATTGAGAAAGATACTGTAATGGTGGTGGAAGCGATCCCTGGCGGCCCATCAGAAAAAGTAGGTATTATGGCGGGAGATCGAATTGTAAAAGTGAACGATACCCTGATTGCTGGTAAAAACATTACCAATAATGAAGTAATTCATAAACTGAAAGGCCCGAAAGGAACCAAAGTAAAGGTAAGTGTATTTCGTCGCGGGGTTCCCAAACTTATAGATTTTACCATTACAAGAGGCATTATTCCGATGTATAGTCTGGATATTGCTTACATGGTAAACAAACATCTGGGTTATATTAAACTGAATAAATTTTCGGCTACCACTTACGAAGAATTTGATAAAGCAGTTAAGAAATTACAGTCCGAAGGAATGAAAGATCTGATACTCGATTTACGGGGTAATCCGGGCGGTTATCTGAATGCCGCTATTGATGTGGCAGATGAATTTCTGCAAAAAGGAAAACTCATTGTATATACGAAAGGTCTGCATCGTCCGCCAACTTATGCTTTTGCTACCAGTAAAGGAAGGCTTAAAAATACAGATGTGGGAGTATTAATTGATGAAGGAACCGCTTCGGCAGCTGAAATTGTCACTGGTGCCTTGCAAGACAACGACCGTGGAATCATTATTGGTCGCCGTTCATTTGGAAAAGGACTCGTTCAGGAACAGGTTCGAATGCCCGATGGTTCGGCACTGCGTTTGACGGTGGCCCGTTATTACACGCCTACCGGCCGTTGCATTCAAAAACCGTACAAAAAAGATGATTTTCAGGATTATTATATGGAAGCTTACCGCCGTAGCACCGATGGAGAACTGACCAGTAAGGATAGTATCCACTTTAATGATTCGTTGAAATATGAAACCCCAAAGGGAAAGATTGTATATGGAGGTGGAGGCATTATGCCCGATGTATTTATTCCGGTTGAGATCGATACTCTGCACTCATACTACAATGTTTTGGCCAATAAGGGGTTGATTTACCAGTTTGCTTTTGATTATACCGATGCTCACCGGGCTCAACTGGTGAAATACAAAGACTTTAAAAGCTTTGACAAAGGGTTTAATATGACGGATGCAGAATATAAAAAACTGGTGGCTTACGCTGCTTCTAAAGGCATTCATATGAGCCCGGAAAAAGTTAAGGTTTCACAGAAAAAGATTTCTGTTTTGTTTAAGGCTTATGTGGGAAGAAATATTCTGAACGAAAAAGGATTCTACCCCATTTACCATGAAATAGACCACATGTTTAAAAAAGCTGTGAATATCATGAATAAGCGGTACGATGAACCGAAGAAATAATCATTAATTCGGAAAAAGTCGCAGAGCTTCATTTACAATGAAGTCCTCATCCTGATTCATCATGCACTTAAAATGACCTTTTGGGCATTTGGCAAATCCTATTTTGCTGCACGGACGGCACGATAAACCTTTTACTTCTGAAATAACAATCCTGTCGGGAGTTTCGGGTTCGTAAGGTGTCATACCCAGTTCGGGAACCGTGTTACCCCAGATGCTGATGATCGGTTTTTGAAAAGCCGCAGCAATGTGCATCAATCCGGTGTCGTTGGTGATGATGAGTCCGGCTTGTTTAACCAGCGATGCCGACTGATGAAGCGAAAACTGTCCGCAGCTGTTGAACACATGATGGTGATGAGTAAGCTGATGAATTTGTTCCCCCTTTTCCCGATCCTCAGGGCCTCCCAAAAGTACCACAGGCCAGGGTAACCGATTGATAACCGAAGCAACTTTTTCTGCCGGAAGCATTTTGGTTTGGTGTTGACCACCGATTACGAATCCTACATAGTTTTTGTTTTTCAGCGGAGGAAATTCATCAAGGTTCACAAAATCGGACTCAGGAATAAAATAATCCAGTCCTTTTTTATCGTTTTGAACTCCCAGTGGTTTTACGGACTCAAAATACCGGTCAACAATGTGTATATCGGGCATTACCTTCATTTTCCACTGCACCAGCAACCATTTCTTAATGTTGAGTTTTGGAAAAGAAGCAAACGGAATCTTTAGCGCCCTTTTTACCTTTAGCGAACGCATGTTTTTTTGCAGGTCCACCACAAAATCAAACTGTTCTTTTTTTAATTCCTGAATAATCTCAGAAGCTGATTTTTCAATGGTGTGAACACGGTTCACGTAGGGGTTGTGATCATACAGCAGGTGTGATTTCTTTTTGGTAAGTACATGTAGTTCGCAGCCGGTCTGTGATTTCAGCGCCCTGATCACCGGACTGACCAGCACAATATCGCCGATGGAACTAAACCGTATGAGCAGTATTTTTTTCAAAGACTTCGTTTTTGCGCAAAGGTAATTATTTTGGTTCTTAACTTAATCTGAAGGTTTATTACCTTATTTTTCTACTGGTTATAATTTTTATAAATAAGTTGGGGTGCTTTTCAGAATATTAAAAAACAGTACTTTTACTGCCAGAACTGATCAGCTTTTTCTATGAATATTATTATTGCCGGCGATGGTGAAGTGGGGTTTAATCTGGCGGAAGCCCTGGTAAACTCGAATCATAATATTTTCATTATTGATCCACATGAAGAATTACTCAAGCGCATTGAGTCGCACGCCGACCTGATGACTATTGTGGGAGAATCCAATTCGGTTTCTGTTTTACGGAAAGCCCATGTGGAAAGAGCCGATCTGGTGATTTCTGTTTTGCACGATGAATCGATCAATGTATTAACGGCTATTCTGGCAAAGAAACTGGGAGCCAAAAAAGTGATTGCCCGTGTGAACACCCTGAATCATATTAGCGATGACATCAAAAAAGTGTACGAGGAATTGGGGATTGATATTTTTATTTCCCCGGAAGATATTGCCGCCAATGAAATTGTGAGCCTCATTCATCAGGCCCAGGTAATCGAAAAACTGGATTATCACGAAGGAAAACTTACTGTTTATTCGTTTAAAATAGAGCCGGAAGCTCCGTTGATCGGGAAAACGCTTAATCAAATTAACGATGAATACCCGCATCTGGAATTCAGGGTGGTTTCCATGCGTCGCGGCAACGAAAGAATTATTCCTTCGGGCGATACTTTTATTCAAAACGATGATCTGGTTTATATTATTTCAAAACCCCGGTTCTTTAACGAACTTACTCTGCTTTCGGGAAAAAAGAAAATAGAAGTCAACAACATTATGATGGTTGGCGGTGGAAGAGTGGGAAAACTGGCGGCTCTGAAACTGGAAAGTGATTATAACCTGAAGGTAATAGAGATAGACTATAACCGATGCGAAGTGCTTACAGAAATGTTTGAAAATGCCCTGGTAATCCATGGCGATGCGCGGGATATTGAATTATTAAAAGATGAAGACATTCGTAATGTGGATGTGTTTATAGCTGTTACCGAAGATACCGAAACCAACATTCTTACTTGTTTGCATGCCCGTAAGTTTGGGGTAAAGAAAACCTTTGCTTTGGTTGAGAACCTCAACTATATTGAAATAGCGCAGAGTGTGGGTATTGATACGGTGATCAATAAAAAGCTGATTGCCTCCAGTTATATTTTGCAGTATGCCATGGGAGCGCAGGTAAAATCGTTGAAGAGGCTTGGTGGAATTCATGCCGAAATGCTGGAACTCATTGCACGACCGGGTTCATTGGTGACAAAAAATACCATACAAAACATCAGATTTCCTGAAGGAACGATTATTGGCGGAATTACACGCGGGGAAGAAGATTATATTGCTGTTGGAGATTTCCAAATCAGAGAAAATGACAAAGTGATTATTTTTTCGTTGCCGGGAAACTTACCAAAGCTTGAAAAATTGTTTCAGAAAAAAACCTATCTTTTTTAAGCATTATGCCACACAGAAATAAGCTGATCAACATAAAAATGGTGGTTAAGGTCATGGGTTTTCTGCTCATGATAGAATCTGTTTTTATGATTATGTCTGTCATTTTTGCTTTCTATTACCACGAATCGCCTGTTCCTATAGCTTTATCGGCTGCCATTACGTTTGTTTCGGGTATTATTTTGTGGGTAACCAGTTTGCAAAAAGCGCCGAAAAACATTGGAAAAAGAGAAGGTTTTCTTATTGTGACTCTTACCTGGTTGGTTTCTTCGTTGTTTGGTGCGTTACCTTATTTGTTTAGCGGAGCCATTCCTTCGTTTACCAATGCTTTTTTCGAAACCATGTCGGGTTTCACCACAACCGGGGCATCCGTTTTAAAAGATATTGAAGCGTTACCTAAAAATATTTTATTCTGGCGATCCATGACCCACTGGATGGGGGGTATGGGAATTATTGTGTTGACAGTTGCTATTTTGCCCTTTTTGGGTGTGGGTGGAATGCAGCTTTTTGTTGCAGAAATGCCCGGCATTACCCCCGATAAGTTACATCCCAGGGTTACCGCTACAGCCCAGCGTTTTTGGGGTATCTATGTGATTCTTACCGCTGCCGAAATATTGTTGCTGTGGCTGGGGGGAAGCATGAATTTTTTTGATGCCATCAACCATTCTTTTGCCACCATGGCTACCGGAGGATTTTCTACCAAAAACAACAGCATCGTTGGGTTCACTCCGTACGATCAGTATGTGATTATTTTGTTTATGGTTTTGGCCGGAACCAATTTTACCCTGCATTACTTTGCCATGCATGGGTACATTAAAAAAGTGTTCAAGAATGAAGAACTCAGGGTGTATTTTCTGATTATTGTTATTTTTACTTTGGGCATTACAATGGGGCTGGTTCACTTTAGTCCCGAATCAATAGAGCCCGCTTTTCGCGATTCGTTGTTTACAGTTACCTCTATACTCACCACTACGGGTTTTGTTACTGCAAACTACTTGTTATGGCCTGCACACTTGTGGCTGATGATTTTCGGGTTGATGTTTGTGGGGGGTATGGCCGGTTCTACAGGTGGAGGTGTAAAAATCATACGACATATTCTGTTGTTTAAGAACTCTCGTCTTGAATTGAAACGTTCACTGCATCCGAACGCGCTGATTCCCGTGAAATATGACGGAAAAAATGTAAGTCAGCAAATTATATTTAATGTAATGGCCTTTTTCCTGTTGTATGTATCCGTTTTTGCAGTAGGAACCTTTTTGCTGACATTACTGGGACTGGATTTACCCACTTCTATGGGCGCTTCTATTGCCAGCCTGGGAAATATCGGCCCTGGAATAGGTAGTGTAGGGCCGGTAGATAACTATGCTTTTTTGCCCGATATGGCAAAATGGATCCTTTCTGTTTTGATGTTGCTGGGACGATTGGAGTTGTTTACGGTTCTGGTGGTCTTCTCTCCTTCGTTCTGGAAATAGGCGACAAATTGTCAGTTTTCTTTATTTGAAATTAACATAAGCGCAAGAGTAAATTTCGTAATTTAGCCTTCAATTATGAAGTTATTTTCTGAAATAGGTGAATACGTTTTGCTCATTCCCCAGGTTTTTAAAAGACCGGATAAAGGCTTCGTGTTCAGACGCCAGTTGTGGACCGATATCAAACAAATCGGTTCTGATTCTATTGGTATTATTGCCATTATATCGGTGTTTCTGGGAGCTATTATTGCCATACAGCTTGCTTATAACATCGACTCCCCGTTTATTCCCCGTCCTATTATTGGTTTTGCAACCAGAAGTATGTTGATTCTGGAGATCTCCCCTACTTTTATGAGCATGATTTTAGCCGGAAAAGTGGGATCAAGAATTGCTTCCGAGATAGGAACTATGCGCATAACGGAGCAGATTGATGCTTTGCGTGTTATGGGAGTGAATCCGGCCAACTACCTGATTCTTCCTAAAATTACAGCCGCGATGATTTACTTTCCTGTACTGGTTACATTTTCCATATTCCTGGGCATTTTTGGTGGCTGGGTATCGGGATCAGTAACAGGATTAGTTCCTTCTGTGGATTATATTCAGGGAATCAGGGAATGGTTTGTGCCTTTTAACCTGGTTTATGCCATGATAAAAACTGAAGTGTTTGCATTTATCATTACTTCTGTGGCCGCTTTTAGGGGTTATACGGTTAAAGGCGGATCTGTTGAGGTTGGTCAGGCCAGCACCAATGCTGTAGTCCACAGCAATATTCTGATCATTATTTTTGACCTTATCCTCACTCAAATGTTGTTGACATGATTGAGGTGCAGCATATATATAAAAGCTTCGACGGACACCCCGTACTGGAAGATATTAATATTGTTTTTGAACAGGGTAAAACCAATCTGATTATAGGTCAGAGCGGGTCGGGTAAAACTGTATTGATGAAAAGCTGTATCGGGCTTTTTCCGGTAGATCAAGGAGTGATTTCGTTTAACGGAAGAGATTTCAGCAGTTTACCGGATAAAAAAAGAAGACACATTCGTCAGGAAATGGGGGTGCTGTTTCAGGGGGGCGCTCTTTTTGATTCTTTTACTGTAGAGGAAAACATCATGTTCCCTTTGAACATGTTTACCGATATGACCCCTAAAGAAAAAAAAGAAAGAGTTGATTTTGTTCTGGAAAACGTGAACCTGGGAGGAACCAATGGTAAATTTCCATCGGAACTCAGCGGTGGTATGTTGAAACGCGTTGCCATTGCCCGGGCTTTATCGCTGAATCCAAAGTATCTATTCGCCGATGAGCCCAACTCCGGGCTTGATCCCAAAACAGCCGAACGTATTGATGAGTTGTTGTATAACCTGACGAAAAAGTTCAACATGACTACGGTAATTAATACCCATGATATGAACTCTGTATTGGAAATAGGTGAAAAGATATCTTATATTCACAAAGGAAAGTTATGGTGGGAAGGGAATCACAAGGAAATTCTGGAAACTGACAACCCGGAGCTGAACGATTTTGTTTTTGCTACAGCCTTAACCCGCAGGATAAAAAAATAAAGCTCCTGATTTAAATCAATTTAACTAAATAACAACGTATAATTCTTAACTTTGTAATACAAAAGTTATTTATGATTTATATTACCAGAAGAGAACGTTTTAATGCTGCTCACAGGTTGTTCAGATCAGAGTTTTCAGATGAAAAAAACATGGCGGTTTTTGGCAAGTGTTCCAATCCTAACTGGCACGGACACAATTATGAACTTTTTGTGACCCTTAGGGGAGAAGTTGATCCGGATACCGGATTTTTAGTTAATCTGAAGGCCTTGAGTAAGTTAATTAAAACACGGATAGTTGAAAAAATTGATCATAAAAACATTAATCTGGAAGTTGATTTTATGAAAGGCCGAATGGCTTCGACTGAAAATCTGGCCATTGCCATTTGGGAAGAGCTTGAAAACCCTATACAGGAATTGGGTTCACAACTCCATTCTGTTAAAGTATATGAGTCAGAAAATAATTATGTTGAGTATTTGGGCTAAACTGGCATCTTTTTTGTGCTGTGCCCATTAAATTAAAATATATGGAAGATAAGAAAGTGAAACCAATGCTGGATTATGCAAGTATAGAAACCTATGCTCCCGAAAAACTCGAGCAATTAACATATCATTACGGAGAAATATTAAAGCTTATTGGGGAAGACCCAACCAGAGAGGGCTTGCAAAAAACACCTTTGCGTGTAGCCAAGTCGATGCAGTTTTTAACTCAGGGTTACGATCATGATCCTAAAGAGATTTTATTGTCTGCTAAATTCAAAGAAGATTACAGACAAATGGTAATAGTAAAGGATATTGACATTTTTTCGATGTGTGAACACCACATGATTCCGTTCATCGGAAAAGCACACGTTGCCTATATTCCGAACGGGTATATTACCGGACTCAGCAAAATTGCCAGAGTTGTGGAAGCCTATGCACGTCGTTTGCAGGTTCAAGAAAGACTGACAACCCAGATCAAAACAGCTATTCAGGAAACATTAAATCCATTGGGTGTGGCAGTTGTTATTGAATCGCGACATTTGTGCATGGCCATGCGTGGTGTTCAAAAACAAAATGCAGTTACAACAACGTCTGATTTTACCGGTGCTTTTGAAAAGAAAGAAACACGTGAAGAATTTATTCACCTGATTTCTTCCAGTTTATCATAATAAAAAAATAAAAAAATGAACGATCAATTTGTAAATACAAGAGGACAATCCATTCCGGTTGCCAAATCATTTATGACAGGTGTTTTTGGATGGATGTTTATAGCGTTAGCTATTTCTGCTGTTACAGCATGGCTGGTGGCTACCACTCCTTCGTTCCTACAGTTGCTGTATCACACTTCGGCTCAGGGCGGTGGAATGACAATATTGGGATGGATTGTGATGCTGGCTCCATTGGGTTTTGTGTTCGCCATATCCTCGGGGATGAAACGTTTTTCAGCGTCTACCATGGCGATCTTGTTTGTTGTTTTTTCCGTTTTGATGGGAGCCAGCTTAAGCTGGGTTCTTTTGTTGTATACCAGCGCATCAATTGTAAAAACCTTTCTGATTACTTCGGGGATGTTTGGCGTGATGGCTTTTGTGGGTTATACAACCAAAACCGACCTGACCAAGTTTGGAAGCATTATGTTTATGGGGCTGATAGGAATTATCATTGCCTCTTTGGTGAACTTCTTTTTGCATAGCTCAGGACTCGATTATATAATTTCATTTTTAGGCGTGCTGATTTTTACCGGTTTAACAGCCTACGATATGCAAATGCTGAAAAGAGTAGGGATGCAGGCTGTTGAAGGTGACGAAACCACACGTAAAATGATTATTTTCGGAGCATTAAGTCTGTATCTTGATTTTATCAATTTATTCTTACTTTTGCTGAGATTTTTCGGAGACCGACGATAATGACAACCTTAAATTTAAAGTGATTCTATGATTGCTTATGTATTTCCCGGACAGGGAGCTCAGTTTGTAGGTATGGGTAAAGATTTGTTTGACAAATCTTCCAAAGCCAAAGATTTGTTTCTGAAGGCTAACAGTATTCTGAAATTTAAAATCACTGATGTGATGTTTGACGGTACTGAGGAAGATCTAAAACAAACAAAGGTAACTCAACCTGCTATTTTTCTTCATTCAGTTATTTTAGCCAGGATACTGGGTTCCGGCTTTAGGCCCGATATGGTTGCCGGACACTCTTTGGGAGAGTTTTCTGCTTTGGTTGCTAACGATACTATTGCTTTTGAAGATGGTTTAAAACTGGTAGCCAAACGTGCCGATGCCATGCAAAAAGCATGTGAAGTAGAAGAGTCAACAATGGCAGCTATTTTAGGGCTGGATGACGATGTGGTTGAGGAAATCTGCAGCAGTATTCCGGATGTGGTGGTTCCTGCAAATTACAACAGTCAGGGACAGCTGGTGATTTCAGGCTCGGTTCCCGGAGTAGAAAAAGCAATTGAAAAGGCAAATGCTGCCGGAGCTAAAAGAGCGCTGATGCTGAAAGTCGGAGGGGCTTTTCATTCACCATTGATGGAACCTGCCCGTGTCGAGCTGTCTGATGCTATTAATAAAACAAAGTTCACCAGAGGAATTTGTCCTATTTATCAGAATGTAACAGGACAGTCGGTTACAGATCCGCAGATTATTAAAACCAATCTGGTTTCTCAGCTGACTTCTCCGGTTCGCTGGACACAAATTATGAAGAATATGCTGGCCGACGGTGTAAAAGAAGTGGTGGAAGTTGGTCCCGGAAAAGTGCTTCAGGGTTTGTTTAAAAAGACTGATCGTAACATTATTGTTCGAAGTGCTGAAATAGAATAGTCTCAAAAAGAATTATATAGGTAAAAAGGCTGCCCATTTGGGCAGCCTTTTTTGGTTTTGTCGTATTAAACTGTTTGTCCTGCTGAGTCCAGAACCCTTGGGATGGTGAATCTCTTTTTTAGAACAGATCCTTCACATCATTACATTTCCTTCCGAATGACAAGTAAATCGATTAACTATTAAATTCAGCATCTTCAATCAATTCAAAATCAAGCTGTCTTCGGGCTAAATCCACATTTTTAACCAGAATCTTAACCGGATCGCCTAATCGGTATTTTTGACCGTATTTCTGTCCGATGATTTGGTAATTGTCTTCATCGAGATAGTAAAAGTCATCTTTCATAGAGTTAAACCTCACCAACCCTTCGCTTTTACTTTCCTGTGTTTCCACAAAAATTCCCCACTTGCTTACACCCGAAATCAACCCGTCGAGGATCTTACCTTTTTTATCCAAAAGAAATTCCACCTGTTTGTATTTAATGGATTCTCTTTCTGCTTCGGCAGCCCTGCGTTCCATTTCGGAAGTGTGTTTACATTGTTCTTCGAACGCTTCTTTGCTTACCGAACGCTTTCCTTCAAGATAGCGTTCCAGAAGCCGGTGTACCATTAAGTCGGGATAACGACGGATAGGAGAAGTGAAATGTGTGTAATACGAGAAAGCAAGTCCGTAGTGTCCGATGTTGTCGGTGGAATAGTAGGCCTTGGCCATGGTACGAATGGCAATACTTTCAATCATGTTTTCTTCGCCTTTGCCATGGATGTCGGTGAAGAGTTTGTTATAGGATTGGGCCAGTTTTTCTCTCGACTGAATGTTCAGGCTATAGCCTAGTTTTCCCAGAAACTGCATAAAAGTATTGAGTTTTTCAGGATTGGGTTGGTCGTGAACACGATAAACAAAGGTTTTGGGTTCTTTTCCTTTGGGTTGTTTACCGATGAGTTGTGCCACGGAACGGTTGGCCAGCAGCATAAATTCTTCAATCAGATGATTGGCTTCTTTCGATTCTTTAATGTAGGTTTCAATTGGTTTTCCGGTTTCGTCGAGTTTGAACCGTATTTCTGTAGAGTGAAAATTAATGGCCCCGTCTTTGAACCGCTTATTTCTCATAATGGTTGCCATAGCGTTCAATGTAATAATTTCTTCAGCGTATTCGCCTTGCTTTTCTTCAATAATCTTCTGTGCTTCTTCGTAGGCAAATCTTCTGTCGGATCGGATGACAGTTTTTCCATACCAGGTGTCCAGAACCTGTGCTTTGCTGTTCATTTTGAATACGGCAGAGAAGGTTAATTTTTCTTCGTTGGGACGAAGTGAACATACTCCGTTCGATAATTTTTCAGGCAACATGGGAATGGTCCTGTCTACCATATATATAGAGGTTCCGCGTTCGTAAGCTTCGGCATCAATAGCTGTGCCGGGAGTTACGTAATGAGAAACATCTGCTATATGCACGCCTACTTCCCAAAGGTCATCCTCCAGTTTTTTCAACGAAAGGGCATCATCAAAATCTTTGGCATCAAACGGGTCGATGGTAATGGTCCATGTGTCGCGGAAATCTTTTCTTTGTGCAATTTCGTCGGCATGAATTTCCATGCTGATTTTCTCTGCTGCCTTTTCCACTGCTTTGGGAAAAGAAAGAGGGAAATCATTATCAGCCAGAATGGCCTGCATTTCCACGTTATTATCTCCGGGTTTCCCCAAAACCTGTATGATTTCCCCGAAAGGATTATTAGAATGTTCGGGCCAGTCGGTAATTTTCACCAGCACTTTTTGACCTGTTTGAGTATCTTTTAATTCTTCTTTTGGAATAAAAATATCATAAGGCATTGCTTGATTATCTGGAATTATAAATCCGAAGTTTTTGCTGCGTTCCAGGATTCCAACATATTGTGTTTTCCTGCGTTCCAGAATTTCAACAATCTGACCTTCGGTTTTGTGTCCTTTTCTTTTTGGGAAAAGTAGCACTTTTACCAAATCGTTGTTGAGTGCATGATGTACATTATTGGAAGCAATAAAAATATCTTCACCACCTTCTTCGGGAATAATATAAGCTTTTCCTGTTTTTTTCAGGTCAACAGTTCCGGTAACAAATTTCTTTTTCTGATCGAAAGTTGTAATATGTTTTGGATCAAGTTTAAACTTGCCCCGTTTTATTTCGTTTAGAATGCCATCTTCGGCCAAATCTCTGAGTAATTCGTAAATCATATTTTTACCGGCTTTATCTCTAACGCCCAGTAAGTTGGCCAGCTGTTTGTTGTTGTATCCTGCAAACGGATTTTCGGCAAAAATATTCATCAGAATAGCCTGCATATTGTTTTTTGGATATTTTCCCGGTTTTCCTTTTTTAGACATAATATTGTTTTATTGGTTTGAATATTGAATTTGAGGAACGGCGGCGATGAGTTGTCGCGTGTACTCTTTTTCAGGATGGTAATATATTTTATCAGCATCTCCAATTTCTATAATTTCTCCATCTTTCATCACCATGATGCGATCAGACATAAAGCGAACAACTGAAAGGTCGTGTGAAATAAAAATGTAGGTAAAGCCAAATTCATCTTTTAGTTTATTGAGCAGGTTTAAAACCACAGCTTGTACGGATACGTCCAGTGCCGAAACTGATTCATCACAAATAATGAATTCGGGCTGAAGTGCCAGAGCCCTTGCTATAACAATGCGTTGCCGCTGACCGCCCGAAAACTCATGAGGGTAGCGATAAAAATGTTCTTCTTCAAGTCCGGTTTTTTGTAATAGCTCGAGGGCCTTTTCACGACATTCTTTTTTGTTTTTATACAATTGATGAACCAGCATAGGTTCTATAATGGCCTCTCCTACGCTCATTCTTGGGTTGAGAGACGAATACGGATCCTGAAAAACGATTCCCAGCTCTTTTCGAAGAGGTTTTATTTGTTTTTTTGGCAGCGAAGCCAAATCCTGTTCCCTGAAATAAATATGTCCCCTGTCCGGATCAATAAGTCGTAGCAGGGTTCTTCCTAACGTTGTTTTTCCACAACCAGATTCTCCCACTAACCCGAGCGTTTCTCCCGGATATATTTTGAAGCTTACATGATTAACCGCCTTTAAAACTTCATTTGCTTTACCCAGAAAAGTTTTACTGAGCACATATTCTTTTTCCAGCCCTTCAACGGTTAGTAACGGACTCTTTTTGTACAGTGCATTAAGTTTCTGACCACGTTTTTCAGGTGCAATGATTTCGGGTTGAAAAGTTTGTGCCGGATTCATAAAATCCTGTAAAGCAGGTAGCTTTTTCAGTCGGATATCTTTTGGTGGTCGACAAGCTAAAAGGCCTTTTGTATAGGGATGTTTCGGTTGCTGAAAAATTTCTTTTACAGAGCCCGATTCGACAATTTTTCCTTTGTATAAAACAACTATATTTTCAGCAATTTCAGAAACAATAGCCAGGTCGTGTGTAATGAACAACACAGCCATTCCGTATTCTTTTTGCAGGTTTTTTAACAATTTGATTATTTCATTCTGAACCGTAACATCTAATGCGGTTGTGGGTTCGTCGGCAATTAACAAATCGGGCTTGTTGGCAATAGCCATAGCAATCATGATGCGTTGTTTCTGGCCGCCTGAAATTTCGTGCGGATATGAGGAATAGATTTTTTCAGAACGGGGAAGCTGAACTTTAGTGAACAGTTCCAGCACTTCTTTTTTGGCTTCTTTTGCAGAAAGTTTTCTGTGTTTCCTGATCACTTCCGCCACTTGTTTTCCGCATCGCATAACCGGGTTCAAAGCTGTCATAGGCTCTTGGAAAATCATACTGATGTGCTGACCACGAATGTTTTGTCGCTCTTTTGGAGAAAGGCTTGTTAAGTTTTGATCCCTGAGAAGTATCTGGCCTGTAAAAATTTCCAATTGTTTAGGAAGAAGTCCCGTAATACTCAGAGCCGTTAATGATTTTCCGGAACCAGTTTCTCCTACAATGCCCAGGGTTTCCCCTTTTTTCAGGTGGAAACCGATATTATCTACCAGTTTTTCTTTTCCGGCAGAACCTTTTTTTACTATGCTGAGCCCTGTAATTGTTAACATCCTTTCAAAGATAGATTAAATAGAAGCATTTTAGTAATGACGATTCCAATTTTACAAAGTTAGCTGCAAGTTACGTTGTTATTTTTCAGGAGCTATGTTTTTTGCATTTTTTCACTATTGTTGATCCGTATTCTATATCCGGATTATTTTACGCCAACCGGCGATATTTTGGCATAAAAATTGTGTAGAAAGCCATTATTATTAACCTTAAAACCTCATCTCATGAAAAAAGTTTTACAAAGCACAGTTGTACTGTTTATGATTTTCTTTTTATCCGGTTGTGCTACTCTTTTTACAGGAACTCATGACACCATCCATTTTAGCAGCGATCCCGAAGGTGCCGTTGTTTATAAAGATGGTTTAAAATTGTGCACGACACCTTGTGATGTTTCAATGAAAAGAAGTGTTTATAATCAGGAAGTAACCTTTAAGATGGATGGTTATGAAACCAGGATTGTAACGCTGGACAGGGAGTTTAATGTTGTTAGTGTAATTAATCTTGGCTCTTTACTGGGTTGGGCGATAGATGCTGCAACCGGATCAATTATGAAGTATACAACCAAATCTTATGATATAAAACTGGATAAAAAAGAAGAAACAGCATTGAGTCGTGCCAGAAAGATTAATATTAATACCAGGAAAAAAATAATAGAAGTTTATGTAATGGAGTAAAGAAACAGTACAATAAAAAAGGAGGCTTTTTAGCCTCCTTTTTTATTGTGGAGAATATCGGAATCGAACCGATGACCTCTTGACTGCCAGTCAAACGCTCTAGCCAACTGAGCTAATCCCCCAACGAGGCGGCAAAAATAAGAAAAATTTTTCTTTGCCTGTATTTTCATAAAAAAAAGTGTCATTTTTCCGGTTGCTTTTTTGTTTGAAAAAACTGTTTTACAGAAGTAGTACCTTTGTTGTTTAATGTGGTTAAAATGAAACGACTTTTTGTTGCCATAAAAATTATTCCTGATGAGCAATTTCTTTCAGTGTATTATTCGCTGAAGCGTGAAATGGTGTTGGATAAACTGAAATGGGTAGAACCGCAAAATTTTCACCTGACATTAAAGTTTTTGGGAAATACAGCTACTGATAAAATCCCTGCAATTACGAAAGCATTAAATGACGTAGCTAAAATACATCAAAATTTTTCTTTTGCATTGGATAAAACCGGTTTGTTTGGAAGTCGCTATCGGCCTAGGGTATTATGGTTTGGAAGTGATCCGGTTTCTGAAAGTTTAATAGCATTGGGAGAAGATGTTCTGAATGGACTTGATCAGGCTGGGTTTCAGAGAGACAGTCAGAATTTTGTTCCACACTTAACCATTGCCCGAATTAAACAGGTTGTGCGAAAGGAAGCGTTCCAAAAGACAGTTCTGAAACACCAAAATGATTTTATTCAGCAAGTTTCGGTTGACAGTTTTTATCTTTTTGAAAGCATTTTGAAACCCCAGGGACCAGAATATAAAATCATCCGGACATTTAAATTAGCGTGAATAAACAGGTTTTTTGACAAAATTTTTTTAATGTTAGTTTATTAACAAATAATTTTTTTCATTACATAAATCACCCTAATTTTGCCGCGGTTTTTAAAAAAAGAAAAATGGATTTTTTCACACAATTTTTCACCCGTGATTATTTCGTGCTATTTCTGATCATTGCTTTAGGTATTGCATTGGGCAAAGTAAGTTTTAAGGGAATAAAATTTGACTTGTCTGCTGTTATCTTTGTTGCACTGTTTTTCGGATATATTTTTAATTATTATCATATAGCGTTAACTATTCCACCAATCATTCAAAAGATTGGACTGGTTCTTTTTATATATACAATTGGGATGCAGGCGGGACCTTCATTTTTTGGTTCTTTCAGAGAACAGGGTTTCCGGTTTATGTCGGTAGCAGCGGTTATAGTTATCAGCGGAAGCCTTCTAGCTTGGGCAATTTCAGTTATTTGGGGTGTTGATCTGAAGTTGATGACCGGTTTATTTACCGGAGCATTGACCTCAACTCCCGGTTTGGCTGCAGCTATTGAAGCATCGAAATCACCGGTGGCTTCTATTGGCTATGGAATTGCCTATCCTTTTGGAGTACTGGGGGTCATTCTTTTTGTGAAGATCAGTCCTAAAATATTCCGGAAAAATATTGTGCAGGAAGAACAGAGTTTTAAAAACGGAAATCTTTCAGACAAACCGGAAATTACGAACCGTACTTTTGTGATCACCAACAAAAATGTTGATGGAAAATCGCTGGCCGAACTTAAGATCCGGTTCATGACAAAAGCCAATATTTCACGCATAATGCGCAAAGACGGTGCGTTGGTTGTTCCGTCTCCGGAAGAAAGGCTTTTTTTGGATGACAGGGTAAAAGCGGTTGGAACCGAGGATGCTTTGCAGAGGGTAGAATTGTTATTGGGAAAACCAACAGAAGAAGTTATTCCGCAAAGCGGGAATCTGGAAATCAGATGGTTTGTAGTGAGCAACGAGCACGTGGTTAATAAAAGCCTGGCCGAACTCAACATTATGGGAAATTACCACGCTACGATGACCCGTATTCGCCGTTCGGGCATAGATTTAACTCCTTATCCTTCTACCCGATTAAGGTATGGCGACAAGGTGCTGATATCGCTACATAAAGGAAACGTTCCAATAGTAACACAATTGCTCGGCGACAGTTTAAAACATATTTCAGAAACCAGTTTTTTGCCCGTTGCACTGGGGATTGTAATTGGTGTTCTGTTGGGCGCGATTTCTATTCCATTGGGAAATCTGCATTTTCAATTGGGATTAACAGGAGGTGTACTGATGGCCTCTTTGTTTTTGAGTTGGAAAGGAAAAACCGGTCCGGTAATCTGGAACCTGTCGGGTCCGGCTAACCAACTGTTACGCCAAATGGGACTTTTGTTGTTCTTAACCCCGGTAGGAATTGATGCAGGAACACATTTAACCGCAGCATTTGCTCAGTATGGTGCGAACCTGTTTTTGTTTGGTGGCATCATAACCCTGGTTCCGATGATATTGGCTTGTTTAACTGGAGTTTTTGTCTTCAAATTAAACTTTTTGTCGCTGTTGGGTGCAATTACAGGTGGTATGACATCAACTCCTGGATTAAGCGTGGTGGACTCGATGACCGATACTGAAGCTCCACAACTAGCATATGCTGCTGTTTATCCGTTTTCTTTGGTATTGGTGATTATTGCAGCGGAAGTACTCGCTTTATTTTAAATTCAATTTTTTTAGGAACTCGATTTGTATATCTTGCAGAATTTCATTCTTTGTGGGGGATAAAATGCTGATGGTTATAATTTTATTGCTATCCCCCATTGGTGTGAACTCGTAATTGTAAACCCCTTTTTGTTCTTTATTTAAACCCTGTTGGCTGAAATGAATTAAATACGGATCGTGCCAATAAATTAACTTATGGCTGGTTGAATCGGTAATATGTACAATAACTTTTGAGTTATCAGAAGATATAAAATTATTGGTCATTGAAATTCTGATAACGGAAACTTTGTCGAATTCTGGAATATTTTGGCTGTCGGTTTCTAAAATGGTTGTTATTGCTTTGCTTTTTTGAACACTTATGTCACCCGAAGATAATTTTTTTAATACTAAATACTGATTCATATCAAAAGGGTTTTTCCATAATAAGCCTTTGAAACGGTTACCAGTTCTCAGAAATACCTCCCAATATTTTTCTTTGTCCATATTTAACCAGTGCAAAATATAGCTATTGTATTGGTAGGTTTGGATCAGATTTAAGGGGATAGCAAGAAAAGTAAGTGAAATAATGGCGTATCGAAGTGATTTTTTGGTTTCATTGATAACGATAGCAATAAGAATGAAAAATGCAGAATAGTAGTCAATGTAGGCTCTTAATCCAAACCCGGCAGCAAAATCCCATGAATACCATGATGAAAACAGATAAGTGATGAGCAGAAAAAAGAAAAGCCAGGTAAACGTCTGATAAAATTTCTTTTTGTAAAAAAGCCAGAATAATCCGGCCAAAGAAAAAATTAAGGCAGGAGTATAAACAAAGAGCCCTTTTTTATAACTGAACAGAATATTTAAGATTTGAGGATCAAGAAAATGAAATCCTTCCCCCTGATATGAATAAAGTAAAAAACTTCCGGTTTGTGCATACCAGGCTACACATTGTATGGAAAAAACAAGAAGAACCGAGGCGATGCCTGAAAAAAGAATTTTGGGTTTATTGAGTGTATACAATACAACCTGTTTTAGGTTTGTAAATGATCCTGCCAAAAAAGGAATAAAAAATAGTATTAAGCCATTGATTTGTCGGAGAATAAGTATTAATCCGAAAAACAATGAAG
Source organism: Bacteroidales bacterium (assembly GCA_016936505.1). Lineage (GTDB taxonomy): Bacteria > Bacteroidota > Bacteroidia > Bacteroidales > F082 > Sulfidibacterium. Next base: position 69,216 of record JAFGXS010000002.1, read on the forward strand.
CAGCAATAAACGACCGTACACTTTTGGTTTTGAAGTATTTTAATGTGAAATACAAAAAGGCATTGATGGCAAAGAAAGAATAAACGTGACTGAATCCGGCATCAAAATTGGCGTAGTTTGTAATTCCGGTTCCAAAAACCACCAAGAGTTCTATAAAAACAGAGATTCCTCTTTTGATGTTGTAAAAAGCCAGAATTTTTCCGAGAAGAATAATTCCTAAAAACAAATAAAATACGGCAGCTGAATGTACAGCATTCTGAAAAGGTTTCTGATATCCGTCATCGGAATTTCCTTGCAGGGGTGTTATGAGGTATGTAAGCAGGAAGAACGGCAACTGTAAAACTGCGGTTCCTGCCGGGTATTTATCCACAAGATATCCTCGATACGGAACATAGACCCCTTCTTTTTGAATACGATTGTAAAGAGCATAATTTTTGGAGCAGGAATCGTTTAATCGTACAAAATCGTGGTGGATAAAAAGAGCCGGAAGATAGTCATAGTAACCGATAGCATCAGCCTTGATTACTTTTTCAACTTTGAATAGTCCCAGATTTATCATTCCAATAAACGCAATAATTATGAATAATTCTGGAAGAATATTTTTAATAAACCTGAACTGTTTCATCCATTCGGATTTGATTTTAAAAACACATTCTTTTGCAGGTTATTCAAAAGCCGAAAGTCCTGTAATATCGTTTCCTGTAATCAGTAAATGAACATCGTGGGTTCCTTCATAAGTAATCACCGATTCCAGGTTCATCATGTGGCGCATGATAGGAAAGTCGCCGATAATACCCATGGCGCCCAACATTTGACGACTTTCTCTTGCAATTTTTAAAGCGGCATCCACATTGTTACGTTTTGCCATGGATATTTGTGCAGGAGTTACTTTACCTTCATTTTTCAGAACACCCAACCGCCACACCAGAAGTTGTGCTTTGGTTATTTCTGTGAGTATTTCGGCCAGTTTTTTTTGTTGTAACTGGAAAGACGCAATGGGCTTTCCGAATTGTTTGCGTTCCAACGTATATTGGAGTGCGGTATCGTAACATTCCATAGCTGCACCCAAAACACCCCAGGCAATGCCGTATCGGGCCGAGTTCAAACACATCAACGGACCTTTTAATCCTTTTACATTGGGTAAAAGATTTTCTTTTGGAACCTTCACGTTGTCAAAAACCAACTCTCCAGTTGCTGAGGCGCGTAAAGACCATTTGTCCAGTGTTTCGGGTGTTGAAAATCCTTGCATTCCGCGTTCAACAATCAGTCCGTGTACTTTTCCGGTTTCATCTTTGGCCCAAACAACGGCAACGTCACAAAACGGCGCATTGGTAATCCACATTTTGGCACCGTTCAGCAAATAATGGTCGCCTTTATCTTCATAATGAGTAAGCATACTTCCCGGATCTGAACCGTGATTGGGTTCGGTAAGGCCAAAAGCACCAATCATTTCTCCGGTAGCAAGCTGGGGAAGATATTTTTTTCGTTGTTCTTCATTGCCGAATTCATAGATGGGATACATCACTAGGGATGATTGTACTGAAGCGCTGGATCGAACAGCAGAATCTCCCCGTTCCAGTTCTGTCATAATCAGGCCATAGGCTATGTGATCAAGTCCAGCCCCTCCGTATTCTTCGGGAATAAAAGGTCCCAGTGCACCCAGTTCTCCCAAACCACGCATAATTTTTGTGGGTAAAGGCTCGTGTTTTTGGGCGTAACTTTCTATTATGGGCTTTATTTCACGGTTTACCCAGTCGCGAATAGCCAAACGAACAATTTTATGTTCATCAGTAAATAATTCATCCAGTTGAAAATAATCGGCAGGCTGATACATAGTCCATTTTTTATGGCCTAAAATTAAATAACTTTTATGTGAACCTTTTGGAGTTTGGAAGAATAGTTGGAATTTATTTTGGATCCGGATAAGGAACTTTGAAGATTGACTGTTATTTTTGTTCGCTAATTCTGAATTATATGATAATACTGGACAAACCCTATGTGTCTGAATTTCTTTTGAAAACCATTCGGGAGAATAAATTTTCTGTGGTTCAAACACAATCAACATCTAAATGGATGACAGAAAATGATCCGCTAGTGATTTCTGGTGAACAAGCAGCTAAAAGAAGAAGAGAGTTTGTTGAACCGGTGTATACTAATTCTGAAAATGCAATTGGATGGATTGAACAAAATCCGGAGTTTTCATACTTGGCTGAAAAAATTAAGCTTTTTAAAAATAAAGTTGCTTTCCGTGAATTATTAAAAAAGGATTTTCCCGATTATTTTTTTCAGGCTGTTGCTTTATCAGAGTTACCGGATCTGGATGTTAGTAACTTTTCGCTTCCCTTTATTATTAAACCTTCTGTAGGTTTTTTTAGTATGGGGGTTTACAAGGTAAATAATGTGCATGAATGGCCCGGTATTTTACAAAATATTCAGAAGGAAATCATTACAAATAAGAATATTTATCCCGAAGAAGTATACAACGATTCTGAGTTTATTGTTGAAGAGGTAATTAATGGCGATGAATTTGCCATAGACTGCTATGTTAATGACACTGGAGAAGTTGTAGTATTAAACATCATGCAGCATGTTTTTTCCTCAGGAGATGATGTGGGCGACAGACTTTATTTTACATCGGCCAGAGTAATGAACCTTTACCTGAAGCCGGTTACCGTGTTTTTGCAGAAAATGGCTGGTTCCGCTGACTTAAAACAATTTCCTATGCATGTGGAATTAAGAATTGACGAAAAAGGTAACATTATGCCAATTGAGGTAAATCCTTTGCGCTTTGGAGGTTGGTGTACCACCGCCGATCTGGCTTTTTATGCCTATGGTTTTAACGCATATGAACAGTATTTTCTTCAGCAAAAACCCAATTGGGATCAGATATTAAAGAAGAGTGACGGGAAAACACATTGCATTGTTGTGTTGGATAACAGTACCGGATACTCAGAGGATCAGATCCGTACATTTGACTATGAGAAGTTGACCTCAGGTTTTCGGAAAGTTTGGGAGCTCAGAAAGGTGAATTATAAAGAATATCCTTTGTTTGGAATGTTGTTTATTGCAACAGAAAATGAAAACTCAGATGAGGTTCTAAGAATTCTGCATTCCGACTTACGGGAATTTATTCAAGTAACGGGCAGTTAAAAGCTTGACCTCATTGCTTCAACAGGGTCAAGTCTGGAAGCTGACCATGCCGGAATAAATCCTGAGATTAAACCAATGGAACCGGAAACGCCTATTCCGATCAGGATATTTTGTAATGTTAGCGTCAGGGTGAACCCGACCAAACTGGACGCAATAAATGTAAGAATATAGATGATAATCAGACCAACAACGCCACCCATTAGTGCGAGTAACACAGCTTCAAACAAGAATTGCAACAAAATGAAGAAGTTTTTGGCTCCCAACGATTTTTGAATCCCTATCTGGTTGGTACGTTCTTTTACAGAAATAAACATAATATTGGCTATGCCAAAACCTCCAACAAGTAATGAAAAACCTCCAATGATTAATCCGACAATGGAAATAAAGTGAAACAGACTATCAAAACCCTTATTAATGATATCGGTTTGATTTATGGCAAAATTATCTTCGGCAGTTGGTTTAAGCTTTCTTATGGACCGCATGATTCCTGTTAATTCTTCTTTCATTTGATCAACAGAAACATAAGGCTTTGATTTTACCACAATAGAAGTGTTGATATTTTTAAAATTAACCACTTCACGGGCAAAGTTGTCGGGAACAATAACCCAGTTATCAGACGAACTTCCAAAAACATTGTTTCCCTGTTTTTTGATCACGCCAATAACATACAGCCGTCTTCCGAAAACCTTAATTCTTTTACCTATGGGATCCTGATTACCGAAAAGATTTGTCGCAATACTAGCACCAATAATGGCCATATTTCTCCCCGATGTGCTTTCTGTTTGTGTAAAATAACGACCCTCCTGTAAATCAAGTGGCATAACTTCGTTGTACTGGTACGAAACCGCCACAATAGGTGCGTCTTCCACGCTGTTGTCTTCGTAATAAACATCGCGGCTAACACTAAACATAAAAGCACCATATGCCACAGTATAGCTCCTTCGTAAAACCTCTGTTAACTCTTCAGGTGTGGGTTGCGGACGCTGGTAATATTTCCACCAAGGGAAATCCCCACCCATCATCCATGGCCATTTTTGAATAAATAATACGTTACTTCCCAGCGAATTGATCTCAGATTTTATATTGGATTCAAGGCTATCAAAAACAGTAAAAATGGAAATAATCGAAAAAATACCAATGGTAATTCCTAAAAGTGATAAAAAAGTTCTTACTTTGTTTATTTTCAAAGAGTTAACTGCAAAAACCAGACTTTCATAAATAAGTTTTGTCACTTTCATAGAATCGGTATTAATGCAAAAAGCACGGAGATATTTAATATTTGAAATATATTTTTCAAAGTTAAGTGAAAAATTAATCATTTAACTGTATTTTGCAAAAAGAAAGAAGGGGTTGCTCCGTATTAGTAAATTACTAAAAACAAGTTAATTGTGAAAAAGATTACCACAGCACTTATTTCAGTTTATCATAAGGATGGTTTAGAACCGGTTTTATCAGCATTGAAAGATAAGGGAGTTAATATTTTTTCGACAGGCGGTACGTATGACTATATTCTTGAAAAGGGTTATAAAGCCGAGACCGTTGAGTCGTTAACATCTTACCCTTCTATTTTGGGAGGCCGGGTAAAAACATTACATCCAAAAGTTTTTGGAGGAATCTTAGCTAGAAGAGATAATGTTGCGGATAAAGACACGTTGTTGCAATATCAGATCCCTGAATTTGATCTGGTGATTGTCGACCTTTATCCTTTTGAAGAAACGGTTCGCACAACAGATGATGAGCAAGCAATTATTGAAAAGATTGATATCGGAGGAATTTCTTTGCTTCGCGCTGCAGCCAAAAATTTCAATGATGTTTTAGTTGTCTCTTCATCGGATCAGTATACGGATTTGATCGAAATTTTGGAGGAAAACGACGGCAGCGCAACATTGCATGACAGAAAAAGATTCGCTTCAAAAGCCTTTGATGTGAGTTCGCACTATGATACAGCCATTTATAACTGGATGAGCGATGATTCGGCTGATTCTTTTAAACAAAGTATCTCTAAATCCAGTGTTTTGCGTTATGGAGAGAACCCGCACCAAAAAGGTGTTTTTTACGGCAATCTGGACGAAATGTTTGGACAGTTGCACGGAAAAGCTATTTCCTATAATAATCTTCAGGATCTGGATGCTGCAGTGGCTTTGATTGATGAGTTTGATGATACGGCATTTGCAATTTTAAAACACAATAATGCCTGCGGACTGGCGGTCAGAGATAAACTCGTAGACGCCTGGAAAGATGCGTTGGCCGGAGATCCGGTATCAGCTTTTGGTGGTGTACTGATCACCAATCGTAATGTAGATAAGGAAACGGCAGATGAAATCAATAAATTGTTTTTTGAAATTATCCTGGCTCCAGGATACGAACCGGAAGCATTAAGCGTTTTACAACAGAAAAAAAATCGGATTATTCTGAAAAGAAAAGAAGGCAAAATGCAGAAGCAACAGTTCAGAACAATGCTGAACGGTGTTTTGTGGCAGGAAAATGACGGAGTTACAGAAACCGCCGGACAACTTGAGGCTAAAACAAATAAGGTTCCCACCGCTGAAGAAGTTGAAGACCTGTTGTTTGCTAATAAGATTGTAAAACACGTAAAATCGAATGCGATTGTTTTAGCAAAAAATAAGCAGCTTGTTGGACTGGGTACGGGACAAACATCAAGGGTAGATGCTCTGAAACAAGCTATTGAGAAGGCTCAGAATTTCAAATTGTCTTTGGAAAATTCTGTTATGGCATCAGATGCGTTTTTTCCTTTTGCCGATTCGGTTGAAATCGCACATAAGGCCGGAGTAACAGCTGTAATTCAGCCGGGAGGATCGGTTCGTGATGAAGATTCAATCCTTTACTGCAACGAAAATAATATGGCAATGGTATTTACTGGCGTGCGCCATTTTAAACATTGATTACCTTTGCCGAACAAATAAAGAACGATAAGTAAACAAAATAAAATGGGCTTATTTTCATTTCTGACAAAAGAGATCGCAATTGACCTTGGAACCGCCAACGTTTTGATCATTCACGATGATAAGGTGGTTGTTGATGAACCTTCAATTGTAGCGGTCGAAAGAAATACAGGAAAAGTAATTGCTGTGGGCAAAAAGGCCATGATGATGCATGGGAAAACCCACGATAATATAAAAACCATTCGTCCACTCAGGGATGGTGTAATTGCAGATTTTCAGGCTGCAGAAGTTATGATCCGTGAAATGATAAAAATGATCGGATTTAAAAATACACTTTTTCCACCTGCTTTAAAAATGGTAATCTGTATTCCGTCAGGTATTACTGAGGTTGAAGAGCGGGCAGTAAAAGATTCTGCCGAGCAAGCAGGTGCAAAGGAAATCAGGTTGATTCATGAGCCTATGGCTGCCGCTATTGGTATAGGAATTGATGTGCTGGAGCCTACCGGAAACATGATTATTGATATTGGTGGCGGAACCAGTGAAATTGCTGTAATTGCTTTGGGTGGTATTGTGAACAATACTTCTATTCGAATTGCAGGCGATGATCTGACGTATGATATTGAAGAGTACATGCGTAAACAACACAATATCACTATTGGTGAACGCACTGCTGAACGTATTAAAATTGAAGTCGGTTCTGCCCTTACCGAACTGGAAAATCCACCTGACGATTATGCCGTTCACGGCCGCGACCTTCTTACCGGTATTCCAAAGGAGATTATGGTAAATTACAAGGAAATTGCTGCTGCTCTTGATAAGTCTATTTCAAAAATAGAAGCCGCTGTTTTGAATGCCCTGGAAAATACACCTCCTGAACTTTCGGCTGATATTTATCGTACGGGTATTTATCTTGCTGGTGGAGGTTCTTTACTTCGCGGCCTTGACAAACGAATTCACCAGAAAACTAAACTCCCGGTTCATGTTGCTGAAGATCCGTTACGTGCTGTAGCCAGAGGTACCGGAATTGCACTGAAGAATTTTGAAGAGTTTACTTTCCTGATCAAATAAAGCTGAAAGAGGAATGGCATGCGGAATCTGCTTCTGTTTTTAGTAAAACATCAGTTTGTGGTTCTTTTCCTTATTCTGGAAATTACAGCTTTCATTTTGCTTTCTCACTCTTTTTCGTATCAAAGGTCGTTAACGTTTAATGCGGCAAACGACTTAACCGGGAATTTGCTCAAAACTTCAGCCAATGTTTCTGATTATTTTAAATTGTCGGAAGAAAATCAACAGTTATTGGCAGAGAATGCTACTCTAAGGGATATGCTCCCTGATAGACAGCCCTTAGTAGATTCAAATCAATATAGCCCTGATAGTATTTATTCCTATATCCCCGCACGCGTGATCCGTAATACAGTTAATCATCACGATAATTTTATTTTACTGAACAAAGGAAAGGCTGAAGGCGTAACGAAAGAAACGGGCGTGCTTTCTCCACAGGGTGTTGCCGGAATTATTATTGGTGTTTCCGAACATTACAGCATTGCTATGTCTCTTTTGAACCAACATGCCAAAATAAGTGCCAGAATAAAAAAAGATAACCAGTTAGTTAATGTGATTTGGGATGAGGATAATTTCCGCGATGGAACCGTGGTGGATATTCCTTCACATCTGAACCTTGAATCCGGAGACACTGTTGTTACCAGTGGAAACTCCTTTATTTTCCCCGGGGGAATTAATTTAGGAACCATCGTTTCGTATCAAAAAAGTGAGAACCGGAGTTTGAATCGTGCGGTGCTTAGATTTTCAACAGATTTTAACAGCCTGCATTATGTTTATCTGGTGAAAAATTTGCGAAAACATGAGCAGGAAAAACTTTTAGAGGAGGCCGAAGCGCAATGACCGTTGGACTTGTAAAACATATAATCCGTTTTGTGCTGCTGATCTTGTTACAGGTTTGGGTATTAGATAATGTGTCTTTAGGCGGTTTTGTTATTCCATACGCTTATGTGTTGTTCGTTTTATTGTTGCCCTTTAATATTAATAAAAGTTTGATGTTGATTATCGCCTTCTTTACGGGATTAATCATGGATTTCTTTGGAAATACTCTGGGGCTTCATGCGGCATCATTGGTATTAATGGCTTTTGCCCGTCCCGCTGTGCTCAATTTTTATTTTCCCAGAATTGAAACCCAACCTGGAGATGAACCGGGGATAAACAAACTGGGTATGGGGGGGTTTATCAAATACGCTTTTTCTCTGATCCTTATCTTTCAGATTGCCCTTACTTTTTTAGAGGTCTTTACTTTTCATCATTTCTTTGCTTTGATCTGGCAATCCGTTCTTGGGGCTTTCGCCACAACATTTGTTGTGCTTTTACTTGAATTGCTTTTTGCCCGACGCAACAAAAGGCGTCTTCAGTAGGTAGTTTTGAACACCAATAAATTTAATCTCTTAATGTAGCAATAAGCCTTTTGGGATGAAGGATCAATTCTGTTGCATCAATGATGTTGTTAGCAACAACATCTGCCAATTGTATTGACTCTGTAAAACATCCTTCTTTTTGCAGAACCAGAATTCCGATCGCGGCAGATTTCAACATAAGCCTGTCATTGCGACCGTTACCAAACGCGATAACATTTTCAGCCGAAAGGTTCTCAATAAACTGTTGTTTGATTTTGGCCTGTCCGTTATCCTGAATCACGGTTAGGGAAACAGCAACATCTTTCAGTTCTGAGGCAGCTTGCCCAAAGGTATCAGCAGTTATTACGTGAAGTGTAAATAATTTTGAGAGTTCTTCAAGCTTTTCAGCGACTCCTTTTATAAGTTTCCCCTCAATGGCAAGCGTTCCATTAAAGTCAAATACCAGGTGTTGTATTTTAAGCTTTTTAAATCCGGGGATGTCGACAGTCCACATGGTTTAATGTCTGAATAGCCTTAAAATATCATTCCCATTGGCGAAAATAAGTAAAGAGAAAAGAATAATCATTCCCACAACCTGAGCGTATTCTAAAAATTTATCACTGGGTTTTCTCCGGGCCACAATTTCATAAATTAAAAACAAAACATGACCACCATCTAAAGCCGGTATGGGCAGTATGTTAAGAATAGCAAGCATGATAGATAAAAAGGCAGTCAGTCGCCAAAAACTTTCCCAATGCCACTCAGCCGGAAAAATACTTCCAATGGTGATAAATCCTCCCACATTTTCGTAGGCTTTAACTTTAGGTGAGAAAATTAAACGGAGTTGTTTCAGGTAGTTGTCAATTCCCTGCCAGGTTCTGACAAAACCAGCAGGAATAGCTTCACCAAAGCTGTATTTTTTCTGGTCAAATTTGAAAAAGTCGTTTAGGTCAGATTTAGCATACAGTCCCAGATAACCGTCTTTTCCAAGCTGTACGGGAATATTTAATGTATCGGCTCCTCGTTTTACAATTACATCAATTTTTTGATTTTTATACTTTTGAATGCTGTCACGAAATGCAGTGAAGTATTTGATGTAAACACCGTTGAATCCCAGAATGGTATCGTTTAGTTTAATTCCGGCAGCCTCAGCTGCAGAATTTTTTCCAAAAGATCCGGCAATAAAAGGGATGCGAGGCAACAGGAAGTAAGATTCTTTTCTTGATCTCAGCATTTCGTTCAAACTTCCCTGAGGAAAGTTAATGGTTACAGAGTCGTGATTACGGATAACCACGGCCGTATGAGCCTCGTTCAGAAGAATTTCCATTGGAATTTTTTGAAAATTCTGGACTTGTTTTCCTCCGATGTTTACAATTCTATCTCCATCGCGAAACCCCATCTTATAAGCAAGACTATCCACAGAAACTCCATACTTATTTACCTGTTGTGTTGGTAGGTACTCTTCCCCAAAATAAGTGAGCAAACCAATATAGATAACAATTGCCAGGACAACATTCATGGTTACCCCGCCCAACATGATGATGAGCCGTTGCCATGCCGGTTTGGAACGAAATTCCCAGGGTTGTGCGGGCAGCTTCATTTGCTCTTTGTCCATCGATTCGTCAATCATGCCTGAAATTTTCACATAACCACCTAAAGGCAGCCACCCCATTCCGTATTCAGTACCTTTATATTTGAATTTGAATATGGAAAACCAGGGATTGAAAAACAGGTAAAATTTCTCAACACGTGTTTTAAAAATCTTGGCTGCGGCAAAGTGTCCGAACTCATGAATAATCACAAGGATAGATAAACTCAATAGTAGTTGTAAAACTTTTATCAGGATAACCATAATCGTTATTTCGTCAAATTTTTATTCAAATTTATGCTTTAATCTAAGTTCACTTTTGTATGAAGTCATACGTGAAGAAAAGGAATTTATTACTTCTTTATTTCAGAAGTTGTTTTTTAGCTTGATTTTAACTTTGTTCAGCACACACAAATAACTGAAATACTGTAGGATTCAAGATGGTTTAATTCCTTTTTTTGGTACTTCAAAAGCAAGTGCAAGATTACGAATTTTTTTGATATGCAGAGGGTTCAAAAAGTTAGCGAAAACGTACTTAGCCAAACAATCGATCAGTATTGATGTGATGATCTTGTTGTTAATCAATTAAAATTGATATAACTTGTGGGGTTAACAGGGTTCCCATTGTACCAAAGCTCAAAGTGGAGGTGTGGTCCGCTGCTGTTTTCTCCTGAATTTCCGGCAATAGCAATAGGTTCACCTGCTTTTACCACATCTCCTTCCTGTTTTAACAATGTTGCACAGTGTTTATAAATCGAAATCAGATTACCTGAATGCTGAACAATAATAACATATCCTGTTTCCAATGTCCATGCAGCTTCGATAACGGTTCCGTTAAGCACTGATTTTATGGCTTCGTTATGTGCCGCGACAATATCTATTCCATAATGTTTTTCAAGGGGCGAAAAATTAGATGTTATAATCCCGTTCATAGGTTTGAAAAAATTCTGACTCTGAATCAGGGTATTATTAGCAAAAAGGTTATTGTTTTCTGTTTCAGGAAAAAACAAATTAAATCTTGCCTTGTTTTCAAATTCGGCTCTTAAGCTACTATCCTGTTTCGATTTTCGGTCTGTTATGGTGTCGTAATGTCTGGCGGGTTTTAATGCCGGCTTTAATTTATTTGAGGGAAGGTTTTTGTCTTCAATAATTCGTTTGAGATCAGTGAAGTATATGTTTTTCATTTTTACATCCTGCAAAAGAGAATCGATGGTTTGGTTCATTTGGTACAATTGCTTTTGCTGGTTCCCATCGGGATAACCCGGAATATAAAGTTTTAGCGGAGTGTAGGCAATCAGAAAATATGTAAGCACAATAAAAATTACACCCAAACTGAGCAAGGATGTGATAACGTGCATTCGTGTCAGGCGGAAAGTAAACCGTTCCTCAAAAGTAGTTTCGTTGAGAAAAACCAACCGATAGGTGGTACGCAGTTTTTGGTACCATTTCTTCTTGTTTTTTTGTTTGGCAGTCATCTAACTTTGTTATGGGTTCAAAGGTAAGAATAAGTTTTTGTGAAATGAGATCAATTATTATTGTCTTGATTTTACGGGAGTAATAACAGCAAGAGCTACTTCTTTTGAATAACTTAAGGAGAAAATGTAACTTTTTTAATTTTATCCTACTAAATAGATAAACCGAAAAGATTTTGACTTTGAATAAGGAAGAGAGATTTAATCAGATTCTGTCTGAAAACAGCGAGAGAATAAAGCGCATTTGCGGTTATTATAATTCTGATCCGGAAGATCAAAAAGACATGTATCAGGATGTGCTGATTAATATCTGGAATAGTCTGGACAATTTCAGGGGTGAATCGGCTGTGAGCACCTGGATTTATCGTATCGCAGTGAATACTTCTTTAAATTTTACAGGTAAAGTGTTCAGAGAAATGAAACTTATTGTTAAAGAGGATATAAGTAAATTAAAAATGATTGTTGATGATGAAGGCGCTGAGAAAAAACTTAAAGAGGAAGAGAATTTTGAACGACTTCAATGCGAATTAAATCAACTTTCAGTTATTGATAAGGCACTAATCTCGCTCGTGATAGAAGGACTAAGCATGAAGGAAATTGCTGAAATAATTGGAATAACGGAACCCAATGTCAAGGTGAAAATTCACAGGGTAAAAACGCAGCTTAAAACTAAACTGGGGGTATAATTATGAGCACACACAAAAAAGAGATTTTATCAACTGATGAATTGATTGGACAATTGAAAAGTGAAGATCTCAAATTTTCGAATATAAGTAAAAGGCTTCAGTATGTTTATGTTACATTTATTGTAATTTATATAATATCGGTTTTAGCAAATGTTTTTTTTGATGGAACACAGGATCGGGTTTTAAGTAGCATTTGTTTTTTAATCGCGTTTATCATACTTGCATTCGTGTTCAGAAATTATGCCCGGGAATACAGGTTCGTGGACTATTCGTTACCGACTTTAAAAATGTTGAAGAAAGCGGCAAATCGATACAGGTTGTTTTATAAGGCAAAAGGCATACCGGTAATTGTTGCACTGCTGTTTTTGAATGCGGGTTTAACCCTGCAAATGATGTCAAGAATGTCTGTTTGGGTTCCGCAGGTTGTTTTCTGGAGTACAGTTTTGATATCAATAATAGTTGGATTAATTCGGTGGCAAATTAAGTATAAACCACTTTTCGATAATATTCGTCAGTTGATTTCAGAGCTTGAAAACCTTTAATATTTTCATCTAAAATGATGATAACTCTTTCTCGGGTTGAGCCGATAATTCTTTAAATTTGCTTTTCAGCAAAAATAAATTGTTGTTTTATTAGTTTATTAAGCAAAATACTCTTTTTGAAAACATCGGTTAATCATCGTTTTATTGGCATATTTCTTTTGGCTTTAATGGTTTGGGCAGTTTCTGGTTGTTCTACCCGTCGTAATACAGCTCAATCTCGTTTTTATCATCGGCTTACCAGCCATTATAACGTGTATTGGAATGGTGAACAGAGTTATATGGAAGGTCTTGCGGTTATTAAGCAAAACGCTAAGGATGATTATAATGAAGTACTACCGGTTTTCAATTATGGCGACAAAAAACTGGCACAACAGGTGAAATCCAAAATGGAGCGGGCCATTAAAAAGGCATCATTAACCATACAGGAACATTCGATGGTGTTTAATGGCAAGGAAGAAATACCGTGGGTAGGAAAAAGTTATTTGCTCATGGGGCGGGCTCATTTTATGGAACAAAATTATACTGCTGCCCGTCGTGTTTTTGACTTTGTTTCAAAACAATACGCGCGGCTACCTTTCCAGTATGTGGCGATGCTTTGGTTATCAAAAACGTATATTGCCGAAGGTTCATACGAAAAAGCACAGGCTCAGTTGAATTTACTCCGCACTTTTGTTGATGAGGTTAATTTTCCTGTAGAGGTAAAAAAGCAAATGCCATTAGTAGAAGCTAATTTGTACATTGCAATGAAAGACTACGAAACGGCTTACCGCTTTCTTGAGCAAGCTTTAAGAACCTGTACGGGTCGTGATGAATGCACACGAATTATGTTTATTCTTGGCCAGATCAACCAGTTGGAACAACACTATGGACAAGCGACAAACTACTACAAAAAGGTTATTAAAAGAAACCCGGTATTTCAGATGTCGTTCGAAGCCAGGTTAAGGTTGGCTACCAGTTACGATTCTACTCATCAGGATTTAAAGTTTGTACAGAAAGTATTGGAAAAAATGGCTAAGAACCATGTTTATCAGGCGTATTTGGGGCAAATTTATTTTGCCATGGCACTGGTTGCTGAGCGAAATCATCAGGATACACTAGTGATTTATCAGCTGCGACGTTCTGTGGCAGCGTCTTCAAAAGATAACGCGCAAAGAGCCGTTTCGGCTTTAAAGCTGGCTCAGATATATTTCTCCGGTAAAAAATACCTGCTTTCGAGAGCTTATTACGACACCACATTGATGTCAATGTCGAAAGACAATCCAAAATATGCTGAACTGGACAAAACGGCTTCGGTTCTGACAGAATTATCTAAATATCTTACTACAATTCAAAAACAGGATAGTTTACAGGCGTTGTCGTTCATGGACACAACCAGGCTTTATGCACTGATTGATCAGCGAATTATTTCATTCAGGAAAAATAAGGAAAAAAAACAGGAGGCTTCTGACCAGCCCGGGGTTCAGCAACCTGATTTATCTAATTCCTATGCCTCATCGCTACAGGATAATGCCTGGTACTTTTATAATCCTGTAGTTCGTACAAAAGGATATAACGATTTTGTGAGCCGTTGGGGACAAAGGAAATTGGAAGATTTGTGGTTTTTGAGTTCAAAAAACGGAGGATTTGCTTCTCAGTTGCAGATGGCAGAAAACAACGATCAACGGCCGGAAAATTCCGGATCAAAAAGAAAGAGTCAGATTTCCGGACAAATACTACAAACCTCTTCCGATCCTGAACAAAGAGGATATTATTTAAAAGACATTCCTCGCGGTCCGCAGGCCATGTTGCATTCCGATTCTCTAATAAAGAACGCTTACGAAAAGGCAGGGTTCCTCTACCTCGATGCTTTACACGACACGACACAGGCAATAAAGATGTACCAGAGTTATTTAAACCGGTTCCCAGAAAACAAAAAGAAGATTCAAATATGGTACACATTATATTCATTGTATTCTTTTGTTGGAAATAATGAAAAAGCTGTTGAATTTAAATCTCTTATTTTACAGAACTTTCCTAACTCAATTTATGCCCGCGTAGTTCAAAATCCAGATTATTACAAGTCTCTCATCAGTCAACAAAAAATGGCTCGTGAAATGTATGAACGTACATACAAGGCGTATAGTAGGGGACAGTACTATCGTGTTATTGATTATGCTAACAAGGCACAGGGGAGTTACGGCTCAGACAGTTTACTGATGCCTAGGTTTCTTTATTTGAAAGCTATTTCTCTGGGTAAAGTTGAGGTTCCTGATTCGATGTATTATGCCTTACAGGATGTAATAAATAAATATCCAAAAAGCGATTTGGTTCCGAAAGCCAGGTCCCTTATAAAAATGCTGCAACTTGAATACGGAATCGGTATTTCTCCAGCTGAAAGAGCTGCACTTTTGGCTAAAGAAAAACAAAAAAAAGGAAACAGTCCGTTTGTCTTTGATCCGAATGCTCCACAGCAAATCATGTTGATGGTTAATAAAAAACAGGTTCAGGTTAGCGCCTTGAAAGTAAGACTTTCAGATTTTAACAGAAAACAATTTAACGCGGCTCATTTAAGCATCAGTAGTTTGGAATTGAATCAGGAATATTCGCTGGTTCTGGTGAAAGATTTTCTGAACGCAGCGGATGCCCAAACCTATTATAATGTTTTAAAAACTGATAATTACGTTTTTTCAGGGATGAACCCCAAAGTTTATCAACTCTTCGTGATTTCGTTGAAAAATTATCCCTTATTTTACAGGGATAAAAACATTGAAGCGTATAGTTTATTTTTTAAATCTAATTACAAAGAGTAGGATTAAACAGGAAAAAATGAGAAAAAACAGCAACGGAGAGAGTCCTGTTCCCAACATTCTGGCCAGAGGTACCCGCCTGTCTGGAGAGGTTGAATCGGAAGGAGATATTAGGATTGACGGGCATTTGACCGGGAAAATTATTGCCAAAGGGAAAGTTGTTGTGGGAACCGAGGGGCTGGTTGAAGGTTCAATAGGTTGTAAGAGTATTGATATCTCAGGAAAGGTTGAGGCTAATGTTGTGGCAGAAGACCTTACGGTACTAAAAAGTACTGCAAGAATAAAAGGAGATATTATCACAGCCAAAATTTCTATTGAACCGGGCGCTGTTTTTGAGGGGCATTGCAAAATGGAACGCTCAGATAAGCAACCGGATGGAAAGCCAAAAAAATAAACGTTCCTCAGCGTCGTATGCAACCTATTCATCGTTGGGAATACAAATGGTTATTATTATTCTGGCCGGTGCATTTGGAGGTAGAGAGCTGGACGAAATTGTAAACTGGAAATTTCCGGTTTTTACCGTTGGATTAACTATCTTGGCTCTGATTTTAGCGATGATTTATTTTATGGCTGAAATATTCAAGAGAAATAAATAACCCGTTGATTATCTGATATGAAAAATGCAAAGCTAAAATTAACCTTTCATGTTACGCTGTTTACTTTTTTCGTAGCGGCAATCTCTGTTCTGGTACAAATATTTGTACCACAATTGGCTATTACCCCGGTTTACCCGTTTGTTTTGATTTTCTTTTTTCTGGCTACCTGGCTTATTTTAATGGTACTTGAAAAAAGTTTTCGTTCAAAACTGAGTCGCTTTGCCAATGCTTATATGCTGGTTAATTTCATTAAACTCATTTTGTTTTCTGCTGTGATCGCTGTTTATGCAATTTCAAATAAGACAGATGCCGTATCATTTGTGATCACTTTTTTTGTGTACTATATTTTTTACACGTTATTTGAAGTTATAGAGCTTCGGAAGTTGAATTCACAGTAAAAGATTTTCTTTGTGTCTGTTGAAAATAATGAGAAATAACGTATCTTAGAGCAAGAATTTTAAAAAGGAAAACAAAGACAAAAAGAAGATACTTTTTGTTGGCAGGCCGAATTCAGAAACACGACCAGCATCCGGAATTTTTTCAAAAGACTTATAGAAAATGTGTGAATTAAATTTTTATAGAATAAGCATTTTGGATTACACCCAGTTGAATCGTGTTTTTTCATTGGACTAATTTTATATTTTTGCAGGCTGAAAGACCTCTTATGGGGGTCTTTTATCTTTTTTATGACTTCAAACAAATAAGAATATGGCAGAATCAAGGTATTTTACAGAAGAAGGATTACAAAAACTGCGTGACGAACTAGAACAACTTACTACCGTAGAACGGAAAAAAATTTCGGAGGCTATTGCCGAAGCCAGAGACAAGGGCGATTTGTCGGAAAATGCTGAATACGATGCCGCCAAAGAAGCACAGGGCTTGTTGGAGTTGAAGATTTCCAAATTACAGGAACTGATCAGTAATGCACGCATCATTGATGAATCAAAAATGGATAAATCAAAGGTTTTGATTTTATCTACCGTAAAAGTTAAGAACTCAAAAAACGGAGCTGTAATGTCTTATACACTGGTTCCCGAAAAAGAAGCTGATTTTAAAAGTGGTAAGATATCGGTGAGTTCACCTATAGCCAAAGGTTTGCTGGGTAAAACTGTTGGCGAAACCGCCGAGATCCAAATACCTGCCGGTACGGTTCAGTTAGAAATTGTTGATATTACACGTGAATAATTGTAGTTTTATCGTTCATTTCAAAAACAAAGAAAATGGCAACTATCTTCACTAAAATTGTTAACGGGGAAATTCCTTCTTACAAGATTGCTGAAACAGAAGACTATTATGCTTTTTTGGACATAAACCCTTTGGCTAAAGGACATGCGCTGGCAATTCCAAAAAAGGAGGTAAACTACATTCTTGATATGGAGGATGAATTGTTGAAGGGATTGATGGTTTTTGCTAAAAAAGTGGGAAAAGCTGTTGAGTCTGTAGTTGAATGTAAAAGAATTGGAATAACTGTTATCGGGCTTGAGGTTCCACATACACACATTCATCTCATTCCGATAAATTCTATTTATGATATGGATTTTAAACAACCCAAGAAAAAGTTTTCGCCCGAAGAATTTTCACAGCTTGCTGATCAAATCAAAACAGCATATGATAATTTGTAAACTAAAAGCGGCCTCATTGAGGCCGCTTTTTTTAATTCTGACTTTCTTTATCCAATAATTTGTTTCCGGTTTGTCGTACAACTTCTTTGTAGTAAGTTGAATCGTAACCGGGCTGTTCTAATTTCGGGTTTACATACAAATATCCTTTCTTGGATGGAAGCGTAGTCTTGATATTTCCGTCCATATAGCGCATAAACAGGTATTGGTATAGTTTTACCCATGTGTGAAATGTCTTTGAAGCCATATCGTTGCTGTATTGGGTCAGATATGCTATGGCTTGGTTAGGGTCGTTTTTATAAAGAACTTCAGCACCAGCATCTACTGCTGGAGTATTGGTGATAAATTCATTTTCCAGTTTGTTTTGTGCTTTTTCAATATCGGGATGAATACGATCCCAGGCGCTGTAAGCAAAGTTCTCTACCTGATTAAAAATCCAGAAACCGGAAGTGTTAGACCATTCCATCAAGCCGCCATTACCAACTTTAAAATTTTCAGGTACTATTGTTGTACAAGAGTAAATGGGCATGTAAACAGTTCCTGAAGCGTCGTCAACACCCCACCAGATAATACCACCAATAGCATCGGGCAACCAGCTGCGCGACTGTGCAACAAATGTAAATCCTGTTTGCTGAGTAGCCGTGGCACGTTCGTTCAGATATTCTTTTCCATCAACTTTCCAGGTTAAAGGCCTCCAGCGATAAGGGCAGTGAAACGGACCCGCTCCCACATCTTTACTCATGTCCAGTTCTGTTCCTTCAAGGTGATTACGCATAAAATGCATCATATCTTTCAATGTTACTTTTTTATCGGGTTTAATCCACAAAGGCATACGGTTGGTGGCGTAGTTGTTTACATTTTTATCGCCATTAGCCAATTTTTTACC
The DNA here is from genome assembly GCA_016936505.1 of Bacteroidales bacterium. Lineage (GTDB taxonomy): Bacteria > Bacteroidota > Bacteroidia > Bacteroidales > F082 > Sulfidibacterium. The sequence goes on from JAFGXS010000002.1 coordinate 87,846, forward strand.
GTGTTCCACATCTCCTTTTACATAATCCCAATATTGATTCATCCCTTTTTTTACATCGTTGAACATGCTCCAAACGCGGATTTCACAAAAACGGGCAGCCCCAAAATCAACAGGGGCATAAGTATCTGAAAAGGAGAAGTCCTTATCTTTTCCTTTAAACCATCCCATTTTACGGGCAAAACTGATAACATCAGATGAATAAATGGTTTCAACCTCAGGGTTAAAAACCTTGTCCATTTCCTTATCTGTGATGGAGGTTTTACCATTATCCAGTGGAAAAGTGGTAATACGTGCCTGATTGGCATGTCCGGAAACATATCCATCGGGAATACGTCTTGCAACCCAAACAGCTCCCAGGCTGTCTTTGCCTTTTCCAATCATTTCCAGAATCCAGGCCTCGTCTTTGTCGGCAATAGAGAACGATTCACCTTCGCTGTAGTAACCATATTTTGCTACCAGGCTGGTCATAACTTTAATTGCTTCTCGAGCTGATTTTGAACGTTGCAGCGCAAGGTAAATAAGGCTCCCGTAATCAACTTTAGCATCTGGCTGATGGTGTAATTCAGAACGCCCTCCAAAAGTGGTTTCTCCAATAGCAACCTGATACTCATTCATATTGCCAATTACATTGTAGGTCTGATATGCCTGTTCTATTTTTCCCAGATATTTTCCGCTGTCCCAGTCATAGACATCCATCACGGTTCCTTTAGGCCAAATACCTGCTGGCCAGTGATACAGTTCGCCATAAAGTAAATGTGAATCGGCACTGTATGAAATCATTACAGAACCGTCAGCTGATGCTCCTTTGGTTACCAGATAGTTTGTGCAGGCCATAATTTGGTTGGTTCCGGCTACAAATAATAAGGTTAAAAGTGCAAAAAATAAAGAAGAGTTGAGTTTTTTCATGTATTCATTTTTTTGTGAATATTCTATTATAAGATCTTTGATTTTTGTCTGTATACAAAGTTAATTTATTTAGCGAAAAACCGGAATGGAAAAGAAGAGTAATAACTTAAAGCTCACTAATGCAAGAAGGATGGATGTGAGCATATTTTTCTTTTTTTACTTCCAGAAGAAAATTTTTCATGGTATGAAAAGGGCCTTTAACGGCAGTCAGGTTCATGAGCCATAAAGGAACCCTTCCGCCGGCATTAACTTCTACGACGAGAGTTATTTTAACGTTACCATCGTGTTCGGGAACAAATTTCCATTGAGAATAGGCAAAAGGAATACGAACATAGTTTTTTTGCTTTGGATAAAAATCATCGATGCTCGTTGAAGTAATGGTGACTACTTTTGATATTGAATCCTGATGTAAAATAACATCTGTCACTACATCTCTGTCGGTAACAGGCCAGGGAATATTAGTTTGCCCATAATAGACCCAATGTTTTGGTCCGTAAAATTTAAGAATCTTGCTGGATTTATACATGTAAAACCAGTTTTTCTGGTTTTTAAGGTCTTTAACAAGGGCAACAAGCGATGCAAGAGGCGCGTGTGCTTCTGCGGTAACCTTAACAATCTTTAGGTCTGTGCTGTCAGAAATCTGTGTATAAACAATAATTCCATCGTTATCTTTTACTTTTTTCCAGTCCGATTCCTTTTTGGGATGACATTGCAGTCCCAATAGAAAAACGGTGGCCATAAGTAAAAGTGAACTTTTCAAAATTCAGAATTATGTTAGTAGTTTTATGGAATGAGTTCGGTCCTTTCCTAATTGTTCTTTCAAAGCGTCTAAGCTTTTAAATTTCTTTTCGTCACGCAATCTGTCTACAAACAGAATGGTTATGGTTTCATCATAGATGTCTTCGTTAAAATCAAAAATATTGATTTCAATAGTTAGTTCCCCGTGATCAATCGTTGGGCGTACCCCAATGTTTCCCATTCCTTTGTACAGTTTTCCTTTTATCAGTGTTCTGCACGCATACACCCCGTTGGCCGCAATCAATTTAAACTCTTGCGGGGTTTCAATATTGGCTGTCGGAAACCCTATGGTTCTTCCAATGGCGTTTCCTCTTACAACTTTTCCCATTAAGGCATACTCGTATCCCAGCATTTTGTTTGCCTCTCGTACATTTCCTTTTTGCAGCAATTTTCTTATTCGGGTAGAGCTTACCGGTTTTTCATCTACAAAATAAGGAGGAACCTGAATAACACCGAAGTTGTATTTATCTTTAATTCTTTCCAGTAGTTCAATGTTTCCCTCCCGGTTCTTACCAAAATGATGATCGTAACCAATGACAACCATTTGAGGCCGAATATATTTTACAACATAATCAGCAATAAAATCTTCTGAAGAATTATTGGCAAACTCTTTGGTAAAGTGAATAACTACTAAATGATCAATGCCTGATTTTTCAATGCGTTCCAGTTTTTTCTGATAAGTATTGATAAATTTTAAATCCTGACTGTCTTTTTGGAGAACCATTCTGGGATGGGGTGAAAAAGTAATCAATACGGTGGAACCATTAATTTTCTCAGCTTCTTCTTTCATCTTGTGAAAAATAGCCTGATGCCCCAGATGAACACCGTCGAAAGTACCAATGGTTACGATCGTATTTCCTGTGGATTTAAAATCTTTTATACAGTTATATACTTTCAATTTTCTTTTCTTTATCAGTGAATTAAATTGTGTTGCAGTAAATATTCTGCAATCTGAACCGCATTGGTAGCCGCTCCCTTTCTGAGGTTGTCTGAAACAATCCACAGGTTCAAACCGTTTTCAATAGAATCATCTCTTCTAATACGACCAACAAATACTTCATCTTTTCCCTCAGAAAAAATGGGCATGGGATACAGGTTGTTTTTTGGATCATCCTGAATGATTACCCCCGGCATTGTCGCCATTTTTTCAATAGCTTCTTCCAGTTTGAAAGGATGGTGGAATTCAACATTTACTGATTCGGAGTGACCGCCTGTAACCGGAACCCGTACAACTGTTGCTGAAACATTAATGTCTGCATTCAGAATTTTTCGGGTTTCATTTACCAGTTTTATTTCTTCAGTGGTATAGCCATCAGATTCGAAATCCCCGCCATGAGGTAAAACATTTCTGTGAATAGGATGAGGATACGCTTTTGGCCCTTCAACTTTCTCCTGCTCATTATTGAGTTGCTGAATTCCTTTTACACCGCTTCCACTAACCGATTGATAGGTCGATACCACAACTCGTTTTATACCGTAGGCAAGGTGTAAAGGAGCAAGTGCCATAACCATTTGAATGGTAGAACAGTTAGGGTTCGCAATAATTTTGTCGGAAGAAGATAAAACCTTACCGTTGATTTCAGGAACTACCAGCGGAATATTTTCATACATGCGCCAGGCAGATGAGTTGTCAATCACTGTTGTTCCGGCTTCTGCAAACTTTGGAGCCCATTCCTTTGAAGTTGATCCTCCAGCAGAGAACAAAGCAATATCAGGTTTTTCCCGAACGGCTTGTTCCAGAGAAATTACTTTTATTCCTTTTCCTTTATAAAGAACCTCTTTTCCAACAGATTTTTCTGATGCAACTGCTAACAATTCGGAAACCTGAAAATCCCGCTCTTCCAAAATAGAAATCATTCTGCTGCCAACCAAACCGGTGGCACCAACTATCGCAACTTTCATTTTTTTTATTAATTTTAAGGTTCTTATAACCAACTGCAAAATTATGAAAATAATAAAACCTATTATCCTGATTGTGGTGTTGCTTCCTTTTTCAGTATGGGGGCAGATTTCAGAAAGTTTTAATGAAGGAGATTCTGCTTTTTTTTATTGGTTTGGAACACCCGAAAAGTTTATTATCAATTCTAAAAAGCAGCTTCAACTTTATGATACAGCAGCAGGTATAGCCTGGCTATCTACTGCCGATCATATTTCAGGTTCCAATGAGTGGAGCTTTTGGATCAAAGAAGCATTTTCTCCTTCGTCCGGTAATTTTACCCGTATTTATTTGCAAAGTGATCAACAAAACCTAACCTCTCCACTGAATGGTTATTTTTTGCAATTTGGAGAAACAGGAGGTGCTGATGCTGTTGAGTTGTTTCGGCAGGACGGAGATCGGTTTGTTAGCATTTGTCGGGGACACGACAGCCTGATTGCTTCTTCGTTTGAGATAAGTATAAAAGTAATTCGTGATAGCTTAGGAAACTGGCAATTGCTGGCCGATCCTTTGGCCGGAAACTTGTTTTTGCCGCAGACAACCGGGTTTGATAATCAATACATGCAAGGAAACTATTTTGGAATCTATTGCGCATACACAAAAAGCAATGCCAGGAAAATTTATTTGGACAATGTTTATTCGGGGCCGGTTATCCATGATACGATTCGTCCTGATATTTCAACGGTTCAGATATTGAACAACCGTGAACTTGCTGTTGTTTTCAGTGAGCCGATGAATAAAGTATTAGCAGAAAACACAGCACATTATTTATTGTTTCCGGTTGAGAAAGATCCTGAAAAGGCGGAACTTTTACACGATGGCAAAACCGTTTTACTCCGCTTTGAAACTTCATTCCAGAATAAAACTCATTATGTTCTGAAAATAGATTCAATAGCTGATCTTTTCGGCAATATGGTTGCCAGTGAGGAAACTGCGTTTGATTATTATTTGCCGGAAGCATATGATGTAGTGATTAATGAAATTATGGCAGACCCAACACCATCACAAGGCCTTCCTGAAGCTGAATACCTGGAACTGTACAATACTACAGATTTTGATATTGATCTTTCGGAATGGAAATTAATACTGGGAAGTAAAATTAAACAGTTTGATCAGGCTTTGATCCGTTCAAAAGGGTATTTGATATTAACTGCTGAGAAAAACAGAGAAGATTTTCAATCTTTTGGACCTGTTTATGGTTTTTCCAGCTTTTCTTTGTTGAACTCAGGTCAGAACCTGGTATTAAAAGATAGTACAGGGATAACTATTTCGGAAGTGAATTATCAGGACAGTTGGTACGGAAGTTCTGAAAAAGAAAATGGGGGTTGGTCTCTGGAGCAGATTAACCCGGCCAATAGTTGTTCCGGTGCGGAAAACTGGAAAGCATCTATTGATACCATAGGAGGAACACCGGGAAGTAAAAATTCTGTTTATGATACTCTTGTTTTATTTCCCAAATTGAAAACCATTCAAATAGTAGGCAACCAAAATATCGAAGTATTCTTCAACCAGAAAATGGATTCATTTTCTTTATTGAACCGTGATTTATGGTTTGCAGAATCGCATCCGGATAGCATTTTTATTTCTGATGACAGCTTGCAGAAAGCAAGTCTGTTTTTTGCAAACTCATTTGAGAAAAGCAAAAAATATGAGTTGCAGGTTTCAGGTCTTATGAAAAACTGTCGTGGGTTACCCATTGTAAAGGATACGTTTGTATTTTTTGGCCTTCCGGAACCGATAGCAGCAAAAGATGTGTTGTTTAATGAGTTGTTGGTTCAGCCAAGATCCGGAGGAGCTGAGTATATTGAACTGGTAAATCACTCAGAGAAGATAATTGATTTGAGTGAACTATTACTGGGAATTCAGAAAAACCATAACGACGGTAGTATTGATACGGTATTTTACACCTTATCAGAAATGCAGAAACTCTGTTTTCCTGGTGAGTATTATGTTTTAACCAAATATCCCGAAAAGGTAAAAGAACAATATGTGACCGAAAGTCCTGACAATTTTATTGCAATGACTTCCTTTCCTGTGCTTACAAATGAAAAAGGAACGGTTATTTTAAAGGCTATGGATAATGGAGTAATTGACGGATTTACTTACAATGAAAAGATGCATTATTCTTTACTTAAAAGAACTGATGGTGTTTCAATGGAGCGTTCATCATTAGAAAAAAACACAGAGGATCTTACCAACTGGCACTCGGCCTCTGAAGATTATGGGTTTGGAACACCTACCGGTCAGAACTCTCAATTTGTTTCTTCTGAGGATGCACATACTTCTTTTGCCGTTGAACCAAAAATATTTTCTCCCGACGGAGATGGATTTAATGATAAGCTTAGCATAAAATATCAGTTAAATACAACGGGGTATTCTGTAAATATTCATGTTTTTAACCGATCAGGTGTTTTAATACGTCATTTGTACGAAAATGAATATCTGGGAACTACGGGCAAGTTATACTGGAATGGTAAAACGGATCAAAACACAACAGCACTCCCTGGAATATACATTGTCTACATACAATTGTTTAATGTAGACGGTACAACAAAACAAATGAAAATGTCGGTAGTAGTTGCCCTAAAGTAACTTATTCTACAGTAACAGATTTGGCCAGGTTTCTTGGCTGATCCACATTACAACCCCGCATAACGGCAATGTGATATGCCAGCTTTTGTAGCGGAATAGTTGCCAGCAACGGGGTAAAAAGCTCTTCTGTTTCAGGAATTTCAATGGCGTAATCCACCATGTTTTTTATGGTTTGATCACCGTTGGTTACAATCGCAATAACTTTTCCATTTCTGGCTTTTACCTCCTGAATATTGCTTACAACCTTATCGTAAATACTGGCATTTGGAGCGATAAATACAACAGGCATATTGTTGTCAATTAAAGCAATAGGGCCGTGTTTCATTTCAGCTGCAGGATACCCTTCAGCATGGATGTAGGAAATTTCTTTGAGCTTTAAAGCCCCCTCAAGAGCAACAGGGAAATTATAACCTCTTCCCAGATAAAGGAAATTAGATACGTCCTTAAACTTCCATGCAATATCTTTTATCTTATCAGCAGCTTCCAGTGTTTTTTCAATCTTGCCCGGAATAGTTTCCATTTCCTGTAACAACTGCATCCAGCGCGAAGCAGGAATGGTTCCTTTTAGTTGAGCTAACCTTAAAGCCATTAGTGTGAGCACCGTTACCTGAGCCGTAAAAGCTTTCGTAGAGGCTACACCAATTTCAGGTCCGGCATGAGTATATGAGCCGGCATCGGTAGCACGGGCAATAGATGATCCTACGACATTACAGATACCCAGAATGGTTGCTCCTTTTTCTTTGGCCAGTGAAATTGCAGCCAGAGTATCGGCTGTTTCTCCGGATTGGGAAATGGCGATTACTACATCGTCTTCGCTGATAATAGGGTTTCTGTAACGAAACTCTGAAGCATATTCCACTTCAACAGGAATTCTTGCCAGATCTTCAATAAGGTATTCGCCAACAAGTCCTGCGTGCCACGAGGTACCACAGGCAATGATAATAATTCGTTTGGCATTAATGAGTTTTTGTTCATAGTCAACAATACCTCCCAAAGAAACAATTCCTTTATCGGCATTGAGCCTGCCACGCATACTGTCTTTAATGGATCTGGGCTGTTCAAAAATCTCTTTTAACATGAAGTGTTCATAGCCGCCTTTTTCCAGCTCGCTGAGGTCCATTTCCAACGCTTCAATGTAGGGGGTTTTTTCTTTATTCTTTATGGTTTTCAGCTTAATTTCTTTTCCTCTCTCAAGAACAGCCATGTCTTCTTCGGCCAGATATACAACTGATTTGGTGTATTCTACAATTGGGGTGGCGTCAGAAGCAACAAAAAATTCATTTTCACCAATACCAATAACCATTGGGCTGCCTTTTCTTGCCACGATCAGCTTGTCTGGATTTTCCTCAGAAAGAACTACAATAGCATAAGCACCGGTTACTTGATTTAGTGCTATTCTAACCGCTTCATCCAGCGGAACCTGTTCGTTTTTTTCAATATCTTCAATGAGATTAACCAATACTTCAGTATCGGTTTCAGAATAGAATTGATAACCTCTTTCAATCAGAGCTTTCTTTAAAACATCGTAGTTTTCAATAATACCGTTATGAATTACAGCTAATTTCTGACTGTTGGATTTGTGCGGATGTGCATTAATGGTATTGGGTTCTCCATGTGTAGCCCAACGGGTATGTGCAACACCTATGGTTGATCTTAAATCAATACCCTCTATCTTGGCTTCAAGATCAGCTACTTTTCCTTTGGTTTTATGAACCGTTAATCCTCCGTTAATCAGGGCAATACCAGCGCTGTCATAACCCCGGTATTCCAAACGATGCAATCCCTTGATCAGGATTGGTTTTGCGTCTTTATCTCCGATGTAAGCAACAATTCCACACATGGTTAATTTTTTTAAAGGGTTGGATATATAGGTTATCTGTGTTTTTTAGTTGAATTTTGTGTAAAGCAGCTCAAGCTTTGTTCTCGCTACGGTATCGCTAACCGGTTCAGGCCCGTTAAAAATAAATCTTTCCGGAGAGACAGTTCCTCCACTGATGTATAGTAGTAGACCCCTATCATCCTGCGTGGTGTCTGAGACTAAAGATTGGATGTAGTGTGTAATTCTAAACTGATAAGAATTTGATAGAGAATCATAAGTACCACCAAAATAATTGGTTCCTTCGTTAGCATCTACTAACGTGGAATATGAGGTGTCAGATACAATTTGTAAAAGTGTCAACGTAGCAGGAGCACCATAGTAGGTATTGAGTTCATACCCGGGCAGAATTAATTTTGCCTCATTAATTCCAATTTTACCTTCACGAGCCAGTTTTTTAATATTTGGAAATTTGATGATGGTTTTAAGCCCCGATAATCCCTGAACATAATACTTTTGTTGTCCTAATAATGTATCATGATTAACGACTTGTTGTTGTAGTTCATTATTTGCAAGAGTGTAATTATGTTCATAATGATTAGCATAAGCCATGCCAATTCCGTATGCATAAAAGAATGAAAGGGAATCAACAGTATCATTATGGTAATACATACCTAATTGACTTTTTGCGGAAGGGGAGAACGATACAATTGCACCCTCACCATTTACAAGGTCTGCTGTAATATAAAAACCTTTAAAATATTTTACAAACAGATAGTTACTATCCAGATCTGTTGTGTCTGTGTTGATTAATTTGTCAGCAAGGTCAGGATGCAATTTGCTGAGATTGATTCTGATTACACCTGTTAAAGTGTCGGTTCCTCCTAAAACAACCTGATTACTCATGTGAGGAGTGAATGTGTAATCGGCATAATCTGTTGGAAGATAGGCTGGTATCTTATTTGAGTAATATGTTGTACTGTCACCATCCAGGTCCTCATTCAATTCATAAACGTGCAAACGAAGAACAGAATTAGTATCTCCATAAACAGCAGAGTATCCTAACTGTAGAACCAAAGAATCTACTTTGGGATTTGGTCCAAATCTATCATGAGTTGTGGTTTGAGCCATTTGCGTGTAAAAAGAAGCGTTGGTTGCTCCAAAAACAGGGTCGGTCATACTACCAACTATGTAATAGGATTTTTCATTTGATGCTACAGAATCAAGTGTGGAAGAATAGGTTCGTATGGCTGTGGTATCAGTATAGTATGCGGTTAAGGTGCTGTCCGGAATTAGGTTTCCTCCGATAGATGTCGGTTTTTTTGTACAGGAAGTAACTATTCCTGAAAATGTTAAAACCGCAACAAATAATAAAGTGTAATGAAAAACAACGCGCAAGTTGTTGGAAAAGTTAATTGTTTTCAATGATTTGATCATAAAATTCGTTATACGCTTCAAAATAATTTTCATTCCCCTGATAATCAAGAACGGGTTTGCTGCTGTTTTTAGCATATTCAACCAATTCTGTATTAACATTTTCTTCGCCGAGGATAAATCCATCAGCAAAATCCATAGCTCCTTTCATGAAAGAAACGTAATCAGGATTATTAAAGTGTGCCAGGTCTTCATTTGAAACTCCGTTCATTTTTATTTTTTGCACATAATCCTTTGCAAAAGACTCGCTAAACCCATCGTTATAAAGTGAAATAACAACCTTTGCATGGTTGAAAATAGGATTGTCTTTATATACAGTTTTAGCATAAAAAGCCATCAATCCTGCAAACCATCCATGGATATGGATTAAATCAGGTGCCCATCCGAGTTTTTTAACGGTTTCCAATACACCTCTGGAAAAGAAGATGGTACGTTCGTCATTATCCTGAAAGAACTTTTTTCCTTTATCTCTGAAAATGAATTTCCTGTGGAAGTAATCTTCATTTTCAATGAAATAAACCTGCATACGGGCTTGCTGTATTGATGCAACTTTAATGATCAACGGGTGATCAATGTCATCAATAATCAGGTTCATACCAGATAGCCGGATGACTTCGTGAAGTTGATTTCTTCTTTCGTTAACCAATCCGAAACGCGGCATAAAAACCCTGATTTCTTTTCCGGACTCTTGTGTTTTTTGAGGTAGGAAACGTCCTATTTTGCTTAAGTGCGAATCAGGCAAATAGGGCATAATCTCTTGCGCAACAAAGAGCACTCTTTTCTTACTCATGAATATTAATTTTAGAGACTTTTGCGGCACAAAGGTAATGAAAAATTACGTACGTGAATTACCTAGCTGCTTTTGTACCGATCAAGTGAGCAAATTTTATCTCGAAAAACCGAATCGAGTAAAATAAAAAAATAAAAACCAAAAAGACCTAACAAACGAGTTTAGCGCCGTATAAACATGGCTTTAATGATATCTGAGGCCATTTTGGGATTTTCTTTCAGTCTTCTGGTTGAATAAGGAAACCAGTCTTTTCCGAAGGGTACATATACACGCAGGCGATGGCCTTTATCTATAATGCTTTTTCTTAAAGCCGGTGCAACCCCGTAAAGCATTTGAAATTCATACTCGTTATTGGCGGGTTTATGCTTTTCAAGTAATTTATAGGCTCCTTCAATCAGCGGCTCATCATGTGTTGCAATTCCGGGATAAATTTTGTGCTCGAGCATATAATCCAACAATTTCAGGTAATTGTTGTTGATTTCATCATACTTTTTGTAGGCGATGGATTCGGGTTCAACATAGATCCCTTTACACAACCTATAGTTTAAGGGTGCTTCATTATGCACATCAAGCATTTTTTCTATATCGCTCTCGGTGCGCCTCATGTATGCCTGTAAAACTAAACCAACATGACCGGGAAACTCCTCTTTGAGTTTTCTGAACAGTTTGATTTCTTTGTCCACACATTGTGAGTCTTCCATGTCAATCCGCACGAAGTTTCCGTGTTCTGCAGATTTTTTAACAATAGCACGTATGTTTTCGTAACAAAAGTCCTCATCAAGTAATAAACCAAACATGGTTGGTTTTAAAGAATAGTTGCCGTTAATGTCATTCTTTTCAAATGTTTCAACAATGTTTAAGTATTCGTCACGGTTTTTAACGGCTTCTTCTTTTTTGGTAATAAATTCACCCAAAAGGTCAATGGTTACCATGCAACCTTCAGCATTCAGCTCTTTTGAAACCCTTAATGCATCTTCAATATTTTTACCGGCAATATATCTTTTAGAAAATACCCAAACCAAACCCTTAGGCATAAAAGGAAGAATGTTGGCAATCATCTTGTTAAGTATATTCATCGAAATAATGTTTTTTTTTTGAAAATTTTTGCGCAAAGTTATATCTAAAATTTCAAATTTGTTATCGGTTATCTTTTATTTAAAATCTGTAAAAAGAATTGTTGCAAACGATTACAGAACACTATCTTGGAAGGCAAACTTTGCAGATTTCCAAAGCTGAAAATATTGTCTGTGCCATCAGTTAAGTAATTTCAGAACCGTACTAAGTAAGAAAACACGAATAAGGTGCTCGTTACAATGGATTTAGAAGTGATGAAAAAATTTGCGTATGCAAATAATTATCTCTAATTTTGCCGCCCAATTTTAAGATGGTGAAAAAGAACAGTGAGCTGATCATCCCTTTCAAGGGATTAGGCATAGGAAGATACCGCTACGATTTTGTGGTAGACGACGCGTTCATAAAGGAAATGGATTTTCAGGATATTTCAGGCGGAGAAGTATCGCTATTGCTGAATTTGGAAAAAGAATCGACCCTTATGGTTTTCGATTTTCAAATGAAAGGCTTTGTTACTTTACCCTGCGACCGTTGTTTGGAAGAATACGATCAGGAAGTTGAGGGTACGTTCCGTTTGATTGTCAAACTGGGAGAAACTTTTCAGGAACTATCTGACGAAATGGTGGAGATTCCTGGAACGGAAGCCCGGATAGACCTGAGCCAGTATGTTTATGAATACATATTGCTCATGCTACCGTTAAAAAAGGTTCATCCTGATGATGAAGACGGGAACAGTACCTGTAATCCTGAGATGCTTCAGAAACTGGAAAATCATTTTGAAAACAATACTGATTCCCGTTGGGACGCATTAAAAGAATTGAAAAACAAAAAGAAATAGTCAGAATATAAAATACTAGAAAAATGGCACATCCAAAAAGAAAAACATCGAAAACAAGAAGAGATAAAAGAAGAACACATTTAAAAGCTCACGCACCTGTTTTGGCTACATGCCCAACAACGGGTACTGTTCATGTTTATCACAGAGCTTACTATGTTGATGGCGACCTTTACTACAAAGGTAAATTGGTTTCTCAGGGAGCTGAGGCATAATTTTATCTTCTTTTAGCGGAACTAATATTGAAGTTTTGTTTCAACAACAAAACCATAAATAAATTACTAAGCCTTTGTTTCTGCGGAAGCAAGGGCTTTTGTATTTATAGTATGCGAAACAAGAAGTTGTTTCAAGGCCATTGAGAAAATAGAACTAAAAAGTACATTTGTAATCAAAATCTGAAATTACAGCATGGGAAATTTAAAAGCCGCTATTACCGGCATTCATGGTTGGGTTCCTGAAGATGTATTGACCAATAAGGATTTAGAAAAAATGGTTGATACAACTGATGAATGGATTATCACTCGTACAGGGATTAAAGAGAGACATATTTTAAAAGGAGAAGGGAAAGGTACTTCCGATATGGGAGCCGAAGCAGTAAAAGGGTTGCTTGAAAAAACCAACACCAAACCTGAAGAGGTGGATTTGCTCATTTGCGCAACTGTTACACCAGATATGCAGTTTCCGGCCACGGCTAATATCATCAGTGATAAAGTTGGAATAAAGAATGCGTTTAGTTTTGATATGAACGCGGCTTGTTCATCATTTATTTATGCTTTGGTTAACGGTTCAAAGTTTGTTGAATCGGGACAGTATAAAAAAGTGATTGTTGTGGGAGCCGACAAAATGTCTTCTATTGTTGACTATACAGATCGTGCTACCTGTGTGATTTTTGGTGACGGCGCTGCTGCAGTTATGCTGGAACCTACAGAAACAGAAGAAGGAATTATTGACCATCGTTTTTATTCTGACGGATCCGGGAGAATTTATTTGCATCAAAAGGCGGGAGGTTCTGTTAAGCCGGCAAGCCATGAAACTGTCGATGCCAAAGAGCATTTTATTTTCCAGGATGGACAACCGGTGTTTAAGTTTGCTGTGACGAACATGGCAGATGTGGCTGAAGAAATTATGGTTCGCAACAACTTGAAATCTGATGACATTAGTTGGCTGGTTCCTCATCAGGCTAATTTGCGGATTATTGATGCAACGGCTAAACGAATGAAGCTGGATAAAAGCAAGGTTATGATTAATATTCAGCGTTACGGCAATACTACGAGCGCTACTATTCCATTATGCTTATATGAATGGGAGGAACAATTGAAAAAAGGTGATAATATTGTATTGGCGGCTTTTGGTGGCGGATTTACCTGGGGTAGTGTTTATCTGAAGTGGGCTTACGATGGCAATACAGTAAAAAAGTAATCGTTTATAATCCGACATAAAAAAACCCGCCTTTTGGCGGGTTTTTCTTTTTCTATGAGTTTGAGATTAGAACAAAAAGTTTAAGCCAATATAAGTTCCAGAAGTTCCATCCTGTTCATTTAATGCTTTTCCATGCTGAACCGAAATAATAAAGTTTTGGTTCATAGCTACAAAAAAGCCTAAACCTGCGCTGCTGTGTAAACCCTCGGCATCGGTTTTGAAATAATCAGCAGAGGTGTAAGGAGCCTGATATTCAGTTGCAGAGGGCTCTGTAAATTTGTATTTCTGAATGGTTCTGCCTGTGTCGAAGAAGGTATTGAGAGCCAGGTAAAAGTTTTGGTTGATGAAGCGGAAATTGACAAATTTCCAACGAAATTCGAAGTTTGCATAAGCAACACCATCACCAATAATGCGGTTTCTCAATATACCACGCAGCGTACTGCTGCCACCCAGTCCTTCGTTGTAGGCTTTTGTTGAACGGGCATAAAACATCAGCGGAAGGGCGTAAAAAGGAGTATGTCCTGCCAGGTTAAACTGAGCACCTAAACGGTAATCAAAAAAGAGTTTGTTTTTAACAACAGTGAAGTATTGACGGTGTGTAATCGAAAGTTTTAAAAAACCATCATCCATATTGGACAAAAATTTTGGAGCTGCGGCCAGCACAACTTCTGTCCACATTCCTTTGTTTGGATTGGCTTCATTGTCGCGACTGTCGTATTCAAAGGCTGCTTTTAGTACAGTAAAGCCGCCACCGTTTTTTTCACTTTGCGGAATAATTCCCCAATCAACGTATTTATCATATAGTCCGGGCACATCGGGCAAAAGATTGTCGGTCTTTCCTTTGTTTAACAAAGCAACATCAACAGGGGCTACCTTAATATTATAATACCCGGCTCCGAGTATCCAGTGGAATTTCGGATCTTTAAAATAGCCCATAAAGTCTGCCTTGATTCTGAAAAACTTTCTCTGGTAATTGTAAAATACACGAGACCTGTAATCTACGCTTTTATCATCTACCCAGCTGGAATTATACACGGCATCGTAACCGTTGAAACCATAAAAAGAATAGGCTTGATCCGGCATATAACTCAGATCGAAATACACCCGCATGCCTTTAATCAGGTCCTTGGTGTTGTAGTTGATACGGTAAATACCGCTGTTTTTGGTAAAACGTGATACCTCGGCATACAACGATTGCCGATAGTTGGGGTATTCGCTTCCGTCGCCATAATTGTACAGGTTCATCAGCGCTCCGTACTGAAAGCCCAAATCGCTGTCAAAAGATACTACCGGGAGTGCTCCCAGGTTCCATCCTTTTTTAACCTGTTCGGTCTTTTCTTTCTTTTTGGTTTTTTCTTTTTCCTGAGCCTGAACACCAATAACAAAGAACAAGGCCAGTAAGGTCATGAAAACCGGATTCAATGTAAATTTTTTCATAGTGTATTATTTTCGTAAATAGCTGACAGTAAAACGGTTTAATATGTGTTAAATTGATTGATCTACAGGTCTTTTGATTTAACGTAATTTAATAAAACAGCCTTACTGATACATAATTGATTGCTAATTTAAGATTTATCTTTGTATTTCATCGTTATTCTATGGAAATTTCAATAAAGCATAATACAGTACATTTTACACTTCGTGAAGCTTGTGTTTTTCTTACGTCTTTTTTGTTTTTTTGTTTGCCTAAGATATTGCTGGCTCAACAGGAACAGGAAAAAGAGCTAATGGTTTTTTCGGGGAAAGTTATGGAGGCTGACAGAAAAAAAGCGGTTCCTGATGTTCAGATTATCAGCAGAAATACACTTACCGGAACTTTTAGTGAACCTGACGGGTCTTTTCAGTTGTTGGTTTCACGTGGCGATTCCCTGCTTTTTACACGTCTTGGCTATGCGGCTCTTCGGGTAGGTATTACAGATAGTTTGCTGGCACTTGACAGTATTCCTGTTTTTTACCTGAAAACAGATACGATACAAATGCACGAATTGATTATCAGGGGCTATCCCAACTATCAGATTTTTAAGCAGCGGATTGCTAATATGAAGCAACAAACCAGGTATTTGAATTTATTCAGTGAATTTGATAAACCGCGGGTTCATACCAAACCATACGATGAAGGAGTTCATATTATGAGCCCTCTTCAAACATTTTATAACCTCTATAATTCAGAAGCTGTTCTGGAAAGAAAGCTGATCAGAAACAGAAGACGGTACAATCGTAATATGATAAAGTTAGGAAGGCCTCAGGATACTATAGCTTCTATCCCTGACTATAGGCGAGAGAAGATACGCTGATTTTTACACCCTTAATTGTGTTTAGAAGATTACCACAGGCTTCCAATGTAGCTCCTGTTGTGATTACATCGTCAACTAATAAAACATGTTTCCCTTCCAATTGTGTTGCATTTCTTAAATCAAAAATATCTTTTACATTTTGCCAGCGTTCGTATCTCGACTTTTTCGTCTGGGTTGAAGACTGTATTTTTCTGAACAAAATATCCTGAGCTAATCTGCCCGTCATTTCCTCTGATATCCCCCGGGCAATCATTAAACTTTGGTTGTAGCCTCTTTTTTTCTCTTTGGCAGGGTGCAAGGGAACAGGAATAATTAAATCCACATCCTGATACAGGGGCGATTCGTTTAGTTCTTTGCCAAGAAGTTTTCCCAGATAAATTCCCACGTCTTTTTTGCCCTTGTATTTTAATTGATGAATGAGGTGTTGAACCCGGCCCCCTTTATTAAAAAACAGAAAAGAGGTGGCCGTGTTAAGTAATATCCGGCCATGAAATAATTCTTTTACCGGATTTTCTTTGTGAAGATGAAAATGAGTTCGGGGCAAATGATAAAGACAGGATGGACAAATAACTTCTTCATGACGACCCAGAGGTGATCCGCAGGCCTGACATTGTTTCGGAAATAAGAGTCCCAACAAGTCTTCAATCCATGTTGAAAACAAGGGCATAACAGTATGGTTTTATAAATAAATATGATTTTTATTCATATTCAGGTATCGGTTCACAGCTACACGGGTCGAAAAACCCGACACCAGCATACCGAGCAAAACAATAAACAAATACAATCCCCCAACCAATTGATTACTTTCCAGTAAGATCAGTTCCGGGATATTTTCACGGGCTACAATTAAAACCCCTGTTAGTAATAACAAAGCCAATACAGCACTGATGATTCCGTGCAGAATACCTTTCAAAATAAACGGTCTCCTGATAAAGGTTTCAGTGGCACCGACCAGCTGCATGCTTTTGATAACAAAACGTTTAGAATAGATAGACAGGCGAATTGTATTGTTAATTAAAGTAACAGAGATTAGCAACAGTAGCAGGCTAAGTCCTAACAGAATCAGTCCGATCTTATTAAGGTTTTTATTGATTACCTCAACCAGCGATTTTTGATAATACACTTCTTTAACCATGGGGTTTTTCAAAACATCTTCTTTTATCACAGTAATACTGTCGTTGTTGGCCCATTGGGCGTGAAAACGTACATCAATAGAGGGAAGCAACGGATTGTCTTTATCGCCCCAGAAATCAACAAAATCAGAACCCAAAGCTTTTTTTAAGCGTTCAACAGCTTCTTTTTTGGTAATGTATTCGGTAGATTTTACATAGTTTTTAGTGTCAAGAATTTTTTGCAGTTGCATTACGTCGGCTTCCTTAACACCGGGTTTTATTATAATTTCGAATCCAATATTTTCTTTTATGTAATTGGAAAGCGTCTTGGCGTGGATGATAAGCAAACCCAGAAAACCCAAAGTAAACAACACCAGAGTGATACTGATCACTGAGGTAATGTATGCTGTCTGCATTTTTCTCCTGGTATATTTTTCTTCTCTTGTTTGCATATTAATCTGCTAAAATAGGAAATTTTCTGCCTGATAGAGGCATGATACCCGTGTTTTTGATGGCAGGATTGGTATAAGGGAAAAACCCTGTATTACCGTATTCTTTTTGAGGTGATCCATAGCATTTTATTCGGTGCAGTTAAAATTAGTTAAACTCTGAAAGACCCTATATTTTTTTAGGCAACGGAACCAAATTTCAATAATTTTGTGCACCTAAAGAAATTTAAAATTTTGTAAGAATGAGAAATAAATCGTGGACCTCTGCCACCGGGTTAATGATGGTGGTTTTGTTTGCAACCTTAATGATAGGAGGCTTGTCTTCCTGTAAAAGCAAAAAGAAACTGGCACGCGAAAAAGCTGCCGCCGAATATGCTGCCCGTGTAGAACAGGCTAAAAAAACATTAACTGCTATTCTCGATGGAACCAGCGGCTGGTCGCTGGACGAGCAACAGAAACAGTTTGATACCATTAAGACGTATAATATTGATGACCCTGAAGTAAAAGACTTAATGGTAAAAGTGGCTGAAAAATTAAAAAGCGAACAGGCAGAGGCAGCCCGTAAAGCAGAAGAACAACGATTACGAGATCAGGAAGCGGCCAAAAGAAAGGCTGACGTGGAAAAATTTAAACCGCTCAATGATGCTTTCAGTCAGATTGCTGAATCTGAGACTTACAGCGAAGCTAATCAAAGAATTAACAATACATTAAGTTTGTTTGCAACTTCAGAAGTTCCTGTTTTGATTATTATTGATCAGGCTCAGGGGTTTAACGACTACGACAGGCCAACCACCATTGTTAAGTTTTTAAACTATCTGAAAGACATGAAAGCTTATTCTTTTGCTGTTGAATCGGTAAAGAAAGATGCACAGGGAAAAATAACAGAGTTAGAACTGATTAAAAAGTAAAAAGATGAAGAAATTAGCACCAGTATTATTGTTCTTTTTTGTATTTGTTTCAGCCGGTCCTTTGTTGGCACAGGATAACCTGAGTCCTGCACGCAAACAAGCCATCGATAGCCTGGCTTTGGAAAAGGTTCGCGATTTAAGTAAATATATTACCATCATTGGCAGTAAAACCACACCCTGGAGTGAAGCTAATCGTGTAATGGACCGTGCCGATGAATTGTTTATGCCGGGTTCTCAGATGGGCGTTTCATCTCTGTTGCATCCTAAAATTCAATATTATACCGTTCGCAAATATTTTGAACGCCTGATGCGTTTGAATTACAGTAAGGTGGAAATTGAATGGTACAAGATTAATTATGTGAGTGATTTACAACGCCAGCCGGATGGTACCTATGTGGGCGTGATCACCATTTTCCAGAAATTTAAGGCTTATGATAAAGAAGGCCGGTTGTTGTATCAGGACACTACCAAAAAGGATATTACTGTGTATGTAAAAAGAAAACAAACCCAGATTCAGGGACGTATGATTGGTTTCTGGGATGTTTTGCTGGGTGATATCCGCGTGAAAGAAACATCGAAATAATAAAAGATAAAATTTAGGAAAAAAGGCTGTTCGCTATTGGCGGATGGCCTTTTGGTTTTCTATTTGTTGTTGTATATATTCATCGTGCGGTCGATACCCTGGTGAACAAAGCTTTGAATCATTTCCACTGCCGCTTCTACTTTGGGTATGAGAATATCTGTTTCTGACTTACTCCAGGTTCCCAAAACGTAGTCTACCTGGTATCCTCTCGGGAAGTCATTTCCAATACCTACCCTCAAACGGGGAAAGGTTTCTGTTCCCAGTTTCATAATGATGTCTGTAAGTCCGTTATGTCCGGCATCACCTCCTTTTTTCTTCATGCGTAAGGTACCGGTGGGCAAGGCCAGATCGTCAAGAATAACCAGCAAATTCGAAAGGGGGATATTTTCTTTGTCGAGCCAGTATTTAATGGCTTTTCCACTGAGGTTCATATACGTGGTGGGCTTGATCACCACCAGGTTTTTACCCCTGTATTTTACATTAGCTACTGATGCCAGTCGTTCTGTTTTAAAGCTTCCTGTTAACTCATTGACCAGTGCATCTGCAACAACAAAACCAATATTATGACGGGTATTGTCATATTCGGCACCAATGTTTCCCAATCCGGCAATCAAATATTTCATGGCTCAAAATTGTATCAAAAATACGATAATCTGTTTTTGTCTGTAATGAATGAAAAAAGGGATAAAGCAAAGCCCTATCCCTTTTCACTATTTGTAAACGAAGTTTAAGCTTCGGCAGGAGTTTCTCCTTCGCCACCTTCTTCATCTTCTTCTTCGTCGTCAGCAGCAGCAACCACACCGCGGGCAGTTTTAACAGTTACGATAACATTGCTGGCCGGATCAAGGAACTGAAGGCCGTCAACTGTAACGTCTTTAACTTTAACGGCGCGGCCAATATCCAGTTTATTGATGCTTACTTCAATGGTTTCAGGCATTTTTTCAATCAGGCCTTTTACTTTGAGTTTGCGGAGTTTTAAACGTAATTTACCCCCTTTGGCAACACCAGGAGCTTTACCTGTAAGGCTTACGGGTAAGGCAATGGTTAACGGTTTACCCGGAATAAGTTCCATAAAGTCAACATGCAGCACTTCGTCTGTTGTTGGGTGGTACTGAATATCCTGTAAAATGGTTTCGTAGGTTTTGCCATCTACTTCAATTTTGATGACATACACATCGGGAGTAAAAAGAACTTTGTCGAAAGAAAGGCTGTCGAGAGTAAAATGAACCTGCTCTTTTCCACCGTAAATTACACAAGGAAATTTACCTTCTTTTCTTTGTTTTTTAGCATCTTTTTTCCCTACGTTCTCGCGAAGAGAACCGCTCAATGATACTGTTTTCATGATAAAAAATTAATTAAATAAATATTTATTTGTCGCTCTTCCCAATTTTAAAAAGGGAGCTGATTGACTCATAGTTTTCAACACGTTTGATCACTTCTGCCAACAGGTCAGCTGTGCTCAATACTTTTATTTTTTTGCACTCTTCCTTAATCGGAATCGTATCGGAAACCACTACTTCTGAAAATGGCGATTTCCTGATATTCTCATAGGCATTGCCTGAAAAAATAGCATGAGTAGCAATGGCTCTTACACTGTTGGCTCCTTTTTCCATAATCAGCTCTCCGGCTTTGGTTATAGAACCGCCTGTGTCAATGATATCGTCTACCAATATCACATCTTTTCCTTCAACATCGCCAATGAGTTGCATTTGTTCTACCACATTGGGTTTGCTGCGTTGTTTGTAGCAAATGGCAAAGCCTGTGTTCAGCGCCTTGGCATAGCTGGCAGCCCGGCGTGTTCCACCGGTATCAGGTGAAGCCATCATCAAATTAGGTAGATTCAGACTTTTCAGATACGGATTAAAAATTACCGAGGCATACAAGTGATCCACCGGAATATCAAAAAATCCCTGTATCTGATCCGCATGCAAATCGATGGTGATTAATCGGGTGATTCCTGTAGACATCAGCAGGTTCGAAATCATTTTGGCACCAATAGAAACCCTGGGTTTGTCTTTGCGGTCCTGACGGGCGTATCCAAAATAAGGGATTACAGCAGCAATAGTCCTGGCCGAAGCCCTTTTGGCAGCATCAATCATCATCAGTAGTTCCAGAATATTATCCGCCGGGGGCATTGTGGACTGAACGATAAACACATCCCGTCCACGGATATTTTCTTCGTATGAAGTCTGAAATTCGCCGTCTGAAAAACAGACAACTTCTGATTTACCGAGTTGTGTTCCGTAACTTTCGACAATTTTTTCTGCTAAATATTTACTGTTACGACCGGCGAAGATACTGACAATTGGCTCCTGCATTAGTACTGATACTTAATGGTTTGAAACTGCGGTGCAAAAGTAACATAAAATATGAAGCAACAAAGCCGGAACTGTTATTTTTGCTCCAAAGCTATTCTAAGATAAACAGGATTATGATCGCTGTTTTCAAAATTCAAGTCTATAGTCTTTACATTCAATAATTTTACGTTAGGTGAAAGAATGAAATAATCGATAGTAGTGGTGGCATTTTCACCCCGTACAAACGACTTTACATTGTCTCGGTTCGAAGGGGCAGAAGCATCATAAGCCCAATGCCAGTCGGCAGGAAAGGTTTTGTCGCTCATCTGAACCTTGGTGGGTTCATATTTATCTCCGGCGTAATTACCCTCGGGTTTAAAATCCGGAGGATTGGCATTCCAGTCGCCACCGGCCACCACATAATTGCCTTTGGCATATTCTTCGAGCATTTTGTTTTTGATGATGTTTAGTTCTTTTACACGCAACAGGCTGTCGTATACATAAGCGGAGTTATGGGTGTTCATCAGAACCAGATCTTTACCGTTGGCGAGTGGGAAACGGGTCAAAATAAAACAGCGATCCAGTAAAAAGAGCTTGTCGGGCCACGAAGCGATGAGCGGATAGGCAATTCTTTCGGCTTCGGTGAAAGGGAGTTTGGTGAACGTCATTTGACCCGCTTCCACGTGTCCCATGGGTTCGTACAGTGGAACCGGAACAAAGGGACATTTGTAATTGTAAGCAAATAAAGCATGACTTCCTTTTTGCGCTTCGCTGATGGCTTTTACTTCGTTGATGTTGTAACTTCTGTGCGAATGCTCATCTACTTCCTGTATAAACCAGAAGTTGACCGTATCGTGCGTTGTTACGAAATGTTCAATACCATGTAAATATTTTTCTACCATTTTTTCAGATGGACGGACTTTCTTTCCGCCATCGTAGAAAAAATCCATTTCGGCACCTAATCCGGCATAGCCGATATTCCAGGTAATAAAACTGAAAGTATCTTGTTGAATAGGGGTTACGTTGGTTGGTTTTTCATTCATCAGGTTCACCACTTTAGGCGGTCGGTAATCGGTAGCGGTGATGTAAATAAGAAATCCTGCAAAAAGAAGAATTGCAGACAGGATAATCCATCCCAGTACTTTGAGAAATTTTTTCATGTGTTCTGTTTTTGTACGGGAAAGGTAGGGAATTTTTTATCACGCCAGCGGAATGCTGATCCAGTTTTTGTTTTCAAAGTACTGTACCTCATGTATATCGAATTCTTTCAGCCGTAAGACAGTAAACTCAAGCAGGAGATCCAGTTCTTCCGGATGGTGGGCATCTGATGAAATGATAACGGGGATATTCAGTTTGGAAACCTGCTGTAAAGTAAACCCGTCGGGGAAGAGTGTATCAGCCCTTTTTTTGTACATGCCACGTGTGTTCACCTCAACAATTAAATCTTTTTCTTTGATGAGATGAAGCGTTTCCATAATCAGATCCTGATACCAGTTATCTTCCTCTGTGAAATAACGATTCTGGTTGTGCATCCTGATTTTGTCCATATGGCCTACAATCTCGAATTTCTGGCTTTCGATCATTTGATTCACCTGCCTGAAATAGGTCTTGACCGCTTTTTTAATATTGCCTCCAAAAAGTTTTTGCAGCCCGTCGTCATAAATTTCCTTTTTGGGGCCGTCGATAAACCAAAGTTCATCGTTGTTTTCGGGTTTGATTAAATGTATTGAACCAATGGCATAATCCAGTTTTAGTTTTTTGCGCCAGTGGGTAAAATTTTCCGAGAATCCGGGAATAAAATCAATTTCAAGCCCACGATAAATAGTGATTTGATGCTTGAATTTTTCTTTCAAACGATCCATTTCCGAAACATATTCATCAGCTTTTTCTTCTTTTAGTGAAAAATGAGTGGGAAAAGGCAGCGGCGAATGTTCGGTAAAACCAACAGCAGCCATTTCCAGTTCTATGGCTTTTTGAATATAAGCTTCTGGGGCCTCAGCTCCGTCAGAAAAATAACTGTGTTGGTGCAGGTTGTATCGGATCATGGAAAAAGTTTTATGCAAAGTAAAGGAAAACCAGTGTCATTTCCATATTCTTACAGAAGCATAAGGTAGATGCCTTCAGTGCGTCTCCGATATAAAGCTATAATTTAAACATATTAAAACCGTAATTAAACCGTAGTTTATTCGATTTTATATGAATGAACTACGAGTAAACTACGAACTAACTTCGAAGGAACTTCGAAGGAACCTATGACTTACCCCGGAGGAAGACCGGCTCTGGTGAGGAAGTGTCCCCAAGAAAAAGTACAGGTTTTTCTTGGGCGGTTAGCCTCAAATTACGCATTCCCCTTAGAAAAATGCTTTAAATGTTTCCGTATTTTTGTGCGGTTAAAAAAACAGAACAATGGACAATATCCTGGTGATTGGCAGTTCAGGACAAATCGGTTCCGAACTGGTTATGGCACTGAGAAAAATTTATGGCAACGATCATGTTTTTGCCACTGATATCAAACAGCCTACTCCTGAGGTTCAGGAAACCGGCCCTTTCCAGATTTTGGATGTGCTGGACTTTAAAAACCTGTTGCATTTCATCGTAAGATATAAAATTACACAGGTATATAATCTGGCTGCAGTACTGTCGGGCAATGCCGAAAAAATTCCGTTGCAAGCCTGGGATATTAACATGAAGGCTTTGATGAACACGCTGGAAGCTGCCCGCCAGTCGGATGCCAAAAAGCTGTTCTGGCCCAGTTCAATTGCTGTTTTTGGACCTACGACACCCCGTCATAATACACCACAACTTACGGTGATGGAACCCAATACCGTGTATGGAATTTCTAAACTGGCCGGTGAACGTTGGGGAGAATATTATCACAACCGTTATGGCGTGGATTTCCGCAGTGTGCGCTACCCCGGATTGATTAGCTACAAAACAGAACCGGGTGGCGGGACTACCGATTATGCTGTGGAAATCTTTTTCGAAGCCATCGAAAAAGCAAAATACCAGTGTTTTTTGAAAGAAGACACCGCTTTGCCCATGATGTTTATGGATGATGCCATTGCCAATACCATTCGTTTAATGCAGGCTGATCCGAAAAAACTGACCCATCGTTCGGCATACAATATGGCCGGAATTTCTTTTGATCCGAAAGGAATATCAGAGGCTATTCGTAAACACATTCCGGAATTTGAAATCTCCTATAAACCCGATTTCCGTCAGGCGATTGCCGACAGCTGGCCGGCTAGTATTGATGATAGCGTGGCGCAAAAAGACTGGGGACTGACCAATACTTACGATCTGGAAAAAATGACAAAACTTATGCTGGAGAAAATCAAAGAAATGAAAGGCTAACGATTGCCTTTTTCTATGATTTGAAAATTTTCGCTTTTGGGAAGTGACATAAAATGGTCTGTGATTTCCTGTGGAGGAGCCGTGATTTTACGTTCTTTAATATCGATCCAGGCGCCTTCTACAATAATTTCTGCAGCTTTTTTTCCTCCATCTTTATAAAGGTGATGGATCATACTCCAGAATCTCCCGTCTTTGGAGGTTCCCAGCATTTCAAGGTCAACAGTCAGTTTTTCACCCTGGCGCACTTCTCTCATAAATCGGGTTTCTTCACGAAACAACACGGGACCTAATCCCAGGCTTAACAACTTATCCATTGTGTATCCCTGTTCGTCCAGATAGGACATGCGAACCTGGGCAGCATAATCATTATAAGCCGTGTGACGCATGTGGTTGTTGGGATCGAAATCGGCCCAAATGGGATGGAAAGTTATTTCAAATTTCATGATACCGGGTTTAATTAAGTTGCCAAAATTAGAAAAAATAAAGGGCACATGATTGATGCGCCCTTTTAATAAAATGTTTTTTAAGAATTAGATTTTATCCAATTCCACAGTGAAATGTCGCAATAAAGCTGCTTCTTTTACAATACGAAGTCCTTTGGTTATACTTTCTCTACGTTCAAAAACATTGATCAAAGCGGCAGCAATGTAATCCATGTGGTTGTTGGTGTAAACTCTTCTCGGAATAGCCAGTCGCAGCCATTCTTTTTCCGGGTAACGATTTTCTCCGGTATTTGGATCGCGGTCGGCGAGCAAGGTTCCAATTTCCACACTGCGGACACCGCTTTCCAGATACAGTTCAACAGCCAGGGTTTGTGCCACATATTCTTCTTTGGCAACCTTGGGTAAAAAGGCTTTGGCATCAACAAAAATAGCGTGGCCTCCATACGGATACTGAACAGCAATTCCTTTTTCGCGTAATTGTTCCCCTAAATAGGCAACCTGTGAAATACGGGTGTTCAGGTAATCGTATTCGGTTCCTTCATAAAGGCCTTGTGCCAGCGCGTTCATATCGCGGCCTGACATTCCCCCGTAAGTAATGTAACCTTCAAATAAAATATTGAACTGACTGGCTTTTTCAAAATCGTCTTTGTGCCTGAAGCCAATGAAACCACCCATGTTCACAATGGCATCTTTTTTACTGCTCATGGTCATGCCATCGGCATAAGAAAACATTTCACGTGTAATTTCACGGATTTCTTTGTTTTCGTATCCTTTTTCCCGCTCACGGATAAAATAGGCGTTTTCGGCGAAACGCGCAGCATCAAAGAAGACAGGAATACCGTAACGGTCAGCCATTTCTTTAACAGCTTTCATGTTTTCCATCGAAACCGGTTGTCCACCTGTAGAATTGCAGGTTACGGTAACTATTATTAAAGGAATCTGTGATTTGGGATATTTTTTCAGAACCGCTTCCAGCTTTTCCAGGTCCAGGTTTCCTTTAAAAGGGAAATATTCTTCTGTGTGATTGGCTTCATCAACGGTACAGTCGATAGCCGAGGCTTTTCTGTATTCGATATGTCCTTTGGTGGTATCGAAATGGGCGTTGCCCGGAATAATATCTCCTTCTTTGATGAGCGCCGAAAACAAAACATTTTCAGCTGCCCGTCCCTGGTGGGTGGGTAGGAAATAGTCGAATCCGGTAATATCGCGGATGGTGTTTTTTAAGTTGTAATAGGATGAAGCCCCGGCATAACTTTCATCGCCCATCATCAGGGCTGCCCATTGTTTATCGCTCATTGCTCCGGTTCCGGAGTCGGTAAGCAGGTCGATGAATACCTGGTTGCTTTTCAGGTTAAACAGGTTGTAGCCTGCAGACTTTATCCATTGTTCGCGTTCTTCGCGCGTACTTTTTTTTATGCTTTCAACAGCTTTAATTTTATATGATTCTGCAAATGGTAAATCCATGATCGTAATTTTAAATGTGAAAAAATCAGTTAACGTCAGGACTCCGACAAGGAGTGTCGGCTAGCAGAAACGGTCTCTTTCCTTGATATTAAGGAAATTTCTTTTGGTATGTAGTTTATTTAATAACAACATTTCCATAAAAAGTATGGTGCAAAAGTAAGCAAAATTTCACGTTTTGTAAGGAACCGGATTTCTGTGTAAGAATAACAAATGTTATTTTTGTAAAAAATGAATAATAATCAACTCATGGAAAATAAGTGGACACTTCAAAATAAAACAGCATTAATTACCGGTAGTACCAAGGGAATTGGTAAAGCAATATCAGAGGAACTGGCATCGTTGGGTTCAGAAGTTTATATTGTGGCCCGCAATCAGAAAGAAGTAGACGATCAGGTTTCTTTCCTTACGGGAAAAGGTTATTCGGCTTACGGAATTTATGCTGATGTTACGAAACCTGAAGACCGCAAAAGAATGGTTCAAACTGTAAATGAAAAATCGGGTAAACTGGATATTCTGGTCAATAATGTGGGAACCAACATCAGGAAAAAAGCAGTGGAATATACGGAAGAAGAATACTATTCCATTTTTAATACAAATATGCATGCCAATTTCATGCTCTCAAGAATGTTCCATCCTTTGTTAAAGAAATCAGGAAGTGCAGCGGTTGTCAGCGTGCTTTCGGTCGCCGGACTACTTCATTTGCGCACCGGGGCGCCTTATGGAATGACCAAAGCAGCATTGGTTCAGTTAACCAAAAACCTGGCGGTGGAGTGGGCTGAAGATGATATCAGGGTAAATTCTGTAGCACCATGGTACACGCAAACTCCGCTGGTAAAATCTCTGCTTGAGAACAAAGAATATCTGGATAATGTGCTTACCAGAACCCCCATCAAAAGAATAGCTGAACCTGAAGAGGTGGCTTCAGCCGTAGCCTTTTTCTGTATGCCTGCCTCATCTTATATAACCGGACAAACTCTGGCTGTAGATGGTGGATTTACTGTCAATGGCTTTTAGTAAACCGGCCGGAAACAATACATTATACTTAATCGTTAATTTTTGTTAAAAACCCTGAAAAAATGGGTTAATTCATAGCTTTGCATGCTAAATAAACAAATAATAGTAACTATGCGTAAGGTATTTTATTCTTTCAGCGTATTTTTTGTTGCGCTCGTTTTTCTTAGTTCTTGTGAAAACCAAAAAAAATCGGGTTATACCATTGACATTAATTTTACCAATTTAAAGCCCGACACTGAAATTGTTCTTCAGAAAAGAGATAACGGAAGCTGGGTTAAACTTGATTCGGCCACTTTAAAAGAGGGTAAGGGAACATTGTCAGGCGAAGTGAAATCGCCCGAACTATTGTATCTTACCCTGAATAAATTCAATGTATATATTCCTATCTGGGTTGAAAACAGCACCATTACTGTTGAAGCCGGATTGAACTCTTTGACTCATCCTAAAATTACAGGATCAAAGGTTCAGGATGAATATTATGCATTTATGGATTCGACCCAGCAATTCTCAAACAGAGAAAAAGCTTTGGGAGAAGCTTACCGCGATGCCAGAACCAAGAATGATATGGCTAAAATGAAAGACATTGAAAATGACTTCGACAGTCTGCAGGGTTTAAAAATGAATTACCTGTTGGGTTATGCCGAGCGTCATAATAAAAGTGTGATTTCTCCTTATATAGTAATGAGCAACTCCTATGCTTTAACTCTGCCGCAGTTGGAAAAAGCTACCAATAGTTTCGATAGTACACTGGCACAAAATCAATATGTTCAGTATTTGAAAAACAGAGTTGCCACGTTGCAACGCAGTGCCATTGGCCAGCCCTATATCGATTTTACGCTCAACGATCCTGAAGGTAAACCTGTTTCTCTGGAGTCGGTAGTAAAGAAAAATAAATACACTTTGGTTGACTTCTGGGCATCATGGTGTATGCCTTGTCGTGCCGAAAACCCCAATGTGGTTAAAGCATACAATACATTCCACAAAAAAGGGTTTACCGTTTTTGGTGTTTCGCTCGATAAAAACCACCAAAGCTGGGTAGATGCCATCAAAAAAGACGGATTGGTTTGGACACAGGTTTCTGACCTTCAGTTCTGGAATTCAGCTGCCGGTAAATTATATGGTGTTCAGTCTATTCCACACAACGTTTTGATTGGTCCCGATGGAACCATTGTTGCTAAAAACCTTAGAGGAGACGAATTACAATCTACACTTAAAAAGCTTTTGAAATAATTTTGTTTTCAATTTTTTCTGTTTTTAAAGTCCGGAGATTTTTCTCCGGACTTTTTTTATTTAACAGGTTTTAACAATTGGCATAATTATTATTTTAGCCGTCAATTAATTGATCAGTTTCATTCCGCATTGTTCGAAAACCTTAAAATAACCTGTTAATCACTGAATTATGAAATTATTATACACACAAAAATTGAAGAGTCTAATTTTTCTAATACTGCTTGTTTTGTTTGTAAGACCGGCAGTTCACGCTCAGGAATGGATAAAAAACCTTCCTCAAAACAAAACAAAGCAACAATTAACGCTTCCCGACTATCAGAATGCATTTGATAAATATTGGAATGAGGAAGAAAAGAAAGGTGTTGGTTTTAAAGAGGATGCCGAATCAGAAATTAGGGATGAAAACTATGAAAAATACAAACGTTGGGAATGGTACTGGGAAACCCGTGTTGATCCTACAACCGGCTTATTCCCTGTTCAGGATGCCTGGGATGTTTACCAAGAATTTAAACAAAGTCATCCATTGGTTCAGGAGGTTTCCAGTTTCCCCTGGACAAGCGAAGGCCCAACTCAAACACCGGGAGGTTATGCCGGATTGGGCAGGGTAAACTGTGTGGCTTTCAGCCCCGGTGATACCAATACTTTGTATGTAGGTTCAGCTTCGGGCGGTGTATGGAAAACGACAGATCTGGGTACCCATTGGACTCCGACAGGTGATTTTAATACTGTGCTGGGGGTTTCAGATATTCTCGTTACTAACCAGGGAGGAGCTGATATAGTTTATTTGTCAACCGGAGACAAAGATCATTTTGATACCTATTCGGTGGGGGTACTGAAATCGACTGATGGTGGCTTAACCTGGAATAAAACAGGGCTTTCTGCTGACGCATCCATGCATCTGATCATATATAAGCTGATGTTCGCGCCTTCTGATGATAACACGCTGTATGCGGCAACTAATGCCGGTTTATATAAATCAGTTAATGGTGCTGCAAGCTGGTCGCAGCTAAGCAGTAGTATTTTCAGAAATATTGAATTTCAACCCGGTTCATCCACCCGTATGTACGGTTCTTCTCCTTATGGAGCCGTTTATTTTAGCACCGATGCGGGAGTAAACTGGACAAAGTCGTTGGAAGTTTACGGTGGCGGTAGAACAGAAATAGCGGTAACTCCTGACAGTGCCAATGTGGTGTATGCACTCATGTCGAATAATACCAATTACGGGCTCAAAGGCTTTTATAAATCTATTGATGAGGGAGTAACCTATACGGAAATACCTGATACTTTAAATCTGCTGGGATGGGATTGTGATGGTGGAGATACTGGTGGTCAGGGATGGTATGACCTTACGCTGGCTGTGGATCCAAATAACGCTCAAAAAGTAAATATAGGAGGGGTAAACAACTGGCAAACCACTGATGGCGGAAAAACATGGAAAATTAACAATCATTGGTCGAGTACCTGCGGTGGCCAGGTAGAAACGGTTCATGCCGATAAACACCGGTTAATTTATCAGGAAGGAACCAATGCTTTGTTTGAATGTAATGATGGCGGTATTTATAAAACTAATGATGGTAAAGACTGGACTAATATTGGCAGTGGTTTGGTTATTAGTCAGATGTATAGGTTGGGAACCTCAAAAACGGTTGCCGGAGAAGTAATTACCGGCCTACAGGATAATGGTACCAAGTTGCTTTCCGGTGGAATATGGAGAGATGTTTTAGGTGGCGACGGTATGGAATGTGCTATTGATTATACCGACGATAAAGTTCAGTATGGAGAAACTCCCAATGGAAATATCAAAAGAACCAAAGATCGTTGGAGTACTTCTGCATCCATAACATCCGGCCTCACCGGATCGGGTTACTGGGTTACTCCTTTTGTTCTTGACCCGGTGAATCACACTACATTGTATATTGGATATCAGGATGTGTTCAGATCTACCAACCAGGGAACAAACTGGACCAAATTAAGTAATTTTGGAAGCTCAAGTACAATCCGTT
Source organism: Bacteroidales bacterium (assembly GCA_016936505.1). Classification (GTDB taxonomy): domain Bacteria; phylum Bacteroidota; class Bacteroidia; order Bacteroidales; family F082; genus Sulfidibacterium. The sequence goes on from JAFGXS010000002.1 coordinate 118,594, forward strand.
CGATGGCTGTGGCTCCGTCAAACAATCTGTATATTTACGCCGCTACATTATCTACTCTTTATCAAACAACTGATGGTGGAACCACATGGAACAATATTACCGGTTCACTTCCTGTTAATCAAGCCAGTATTACTTATGTTACCGTGAAAAGCGATGATCCGAAAACTGTGTGGGTAACTCTTGGCGGATATAACGAGTACGGTGTTTATAAAACGGTAAACGGAGGGCAGAGCTGGAATGATATTTCCGATGGACTGCCCTCAATTCCTATCAATACGTTAGTGCAAAATAGTCTTAAAACAGATACTGTCCAACTTTATGCAGGAACGGATGTGGGAGTTTATGTAAAACAGGGAAATTCTTTGTGGACACGCTATAGTACCGACCTGCCCAATGTGATTATTGATGAACTTGAAATCAGATACGACAATTCAGGCAGTGGAAAACTGTATGCTGCCACTTTTGGAAGAGGATTGTGGTCGGCAGATTTGTTTCAGGGATATTTGGCTCCGGCATTAGTAGCCGACTTTTCAGCAGACAATACTGAACCTAAAGCAGGTGTGGATCAGGTTCAGTTTACCGATGAATCAACCAATAATCCTACAGCATGGTCATGGCATTTTGTCCCTGCATCAATAACCTATGTTTCAGGAACTGATAGTACGAGTCAGAACCCGGCTGTGGTTTTTAATCAGGGAGGATATTATTCTGTAAGTCTTACAGCAACAGGTCCTGATACCACAATGACCCAAACTATACCCTATTACATTAAGGCAGAAGAATCTTTTAGTGTAGATGTTACTGCCAACAGAACAGAAATATGTAATGATGGAGGTGATACCACCCAACTTTTTGCCACACCTCATGGCGGTTCGGGAACATATACCTATTCCTGGAGGTCAAGTCCACTTGGATTTAGTTCCAGTTTAAAGGATCCCGTGGTTACACCTACTCACGATACTACCGTATATAGTTGTAGTTTATTTGACGGAACTCAGGCTGTATCCAGCAGTATTACCGTTTACCGTGTGGCCTGCACCGGAATTAATAATGTAGAGGCGGTTACCGGAAAAATAGAGTTGTTCCCTAACCCCAATACTGGCCGGTTCACTATTCGTACCCAAAAAGATATGCAACAGGTTGAACTGGTGAACGAAAGCGGAGCCGTTGTTTACAAACAGCAGGTGAGCGGAAAAAGCTCAGAGCTGAATGTTCATGTGGCGAAAGGCATGTATTTCCTGAAAATAACTCTAGATACAGGAAAGGGTTCAACGACAACAGCGGTTCGCAAATTGTTGATCCGATAAAAATTCAGATAATAAAAAAAGCGGCGACAGCCGCTTTTTTTATTTATCCCGGTCTATAATGTATTCAATAATTTGTTCCAGAGAATTTCTGGCATCGTTTTCAGGAAACTGATGTAATAATTCAAAAGCCTTTGCTTTGAATTCGTTCATTTTTTTGTGAGCATATTCCATACCGCCTTTCTCACTAACGGCAGTTCTTATAAATTCAATGTCTTTATCGCTTTTCCTTTTACTTTTAAGAATATGGAGTATTTTTTTCTTTTCGTCTTTTTCTGAATGGTTGAGCAGGTAAATTAATGGCAGGGTTACTTTTTTTTCTTTTAAATCAATTCCTGAAGGTTTACCGGTAATGGATGTTTTCTGGTAGTCGAGCACATCATCCATAATCTGGAACGCAATGCCGGTATATTCACCTACCATCCATAATTTTTCAATTTGTTCTTTGTCGTCAATTGTAGAATAGGCACCGGTAGCAAAACAAGAGGCTAATAGCGAAGCAGTTTTTTTGCGGATCACTTCAAAATACAATTCCTCGCTAATGTCCAGTTTTCTTGCTTTTTCAATTTGCAGCAGCTCACCTTCGCTCATATCGCGGGTAGCTTTTGAAACGTATTTCAATAAATGTGGATGACCTTTTTCAACAGCCAGTAACAGTCCTTTCGATAAAAGGTAGTCGCCCGAAAGTACAGCAATCTTGTTTTTCCATAAAGCATTGATGGAAAAAACACCGCGGCGCTTGTAAGAATCATCTACAACATCATCGTGTACCAGCGTGGCGGTATGCAACAGTTCTATAAGTGTGGCTGCATCGTAAGCCGCTTCATTGATTTCGCCCATCATTTGAGCGGTGTACAACACAATAATGGGCCTTATTTCTTTGCCTTTGGTACGGGTAATGTACTGCATGATAACATCCAGTAAAGGTACGTTGGAGCGTACCGTTTCCCTGAACACTTTCTGGTAGGTACTGATGTGTTCTTTGATTGGCTTTTTTATGGAGTTTAAATCGCTCATATATCCAAAGCACAAATGTACTGCTAAATTTGTATAGAAGTATTCATTTGCACATTAGTTTCCTTTGATTTTTCGGGTTTAACTGGTAATCGTTATGCGTGCCTCTCCTATGAAAGTTGACTTTTTTCAACGGGTTATTGTATACTACCAAATGTTTATTTGATTAACTTTGGAACTCACGAAAAAAACCAAAGATACTGAATTGAAATAAAAAATAGCTAAATGTCTTTTATATCCCGCTAACTTCATAATATAGTTTTGAAAGAAAAGTTAAAATGTCAGAATATTAATTCGTTATAAATAATCGGAAAAGAAGTGTAAGGATAAAAAATAAGTCCTACCTAGGCAGGACTTTAGACTTTCATCTACGGCATATAGCCTTATTGTGATAAGAAAAAAGATTAGGTATCTTTTCTTACTGTCAAAGATAAAAAAATTATGAAACAAGAACAACCATAAAAAATAACCGATAATAAACTTGCATTATGAAAAAAATACTTGGACTGGACCTGGGGACCAACTCTATTGGTTGGGCAATAGTAAATAAAGATGGAAATGAATATTCTTTGGGTAAAAACGGAGTGCGTATATTTTCAGAAGGAGTTAAAAATGAAAAAGGTATTGAAAGTTCAAAAGCTGCCGAACGGACCAATTACAGAAGTGCCAGAAAAATTAAATTTCGAAGGAAGTTAAGGAAATACGAAACGTTGCTGGTTCTTGCAAAAAATAAAATGTGTCCTTTAACCCCTGATGAAGTTATTGAATGGAGAAAGTCAGGGTTCAAAAATTATCCATTAAAACGTGAATTTATTGATTGGTTGCGTACAGATGAGAAAAGAAATATAAACCCATATTATTTAAGAAATAAGGCCAGTAAGCAAAAGGTTACTTTGTATGAGTTAGGCAGGGCTCTTTATCATATAGCACAGCGCAGAGGGTTTTTAAGTAACAGATTGGACCAGTCGGCTGATGGTATTATTGAACAACACGCTCCAAATATTGAAAATCTGATCAATGAATCTGAAAACCTAACTGACTTATTGTTGGAAATTGACCATTATTTTATGAATCTGGATGTTCTGGAAAAGAAAACCAAAGATTTGGATGATGGAGAGAAGAAGTTAAAGACATTATATAATTCAATTATTAAGAAGATTAATTCCAATTCCTCAGATTTAAATGCAGCAAAAACAAGTGTTATTGAGCGGTTGTATAACCCCGGTGATTTAGGCGAAGTTAAGAAAGGTATTCATGATCTGTCTCAAGAAATCAAAGAAGTAGAATTTACAACGCTTGGACAATATTTTTATAGTAAATACAATAAAAATAAAATTAGAAATCATTATACTGCACGAGAAGAACATTACCTAACAGAATTTGAGATTATTTGTAAAAAGCAGGAACTTCATTCAATAAATGAGCGAGAAAAATTACCTGAAAAGAGATACTCAGGCCTGGTAATGGATTTATATAAGGCAATCTTCTTTCAAAGGCCTTTAAAATCTCAAAAAGGATTGGTAGGAAAATGTTCTTTTGAGAAGAACAAAAGTCGCTGTTCTGTTTCGCATCCCGATTTTGAGGAGTATAGAATGTGGACTTATCTGAATACAATTAAAATCAAAACTCCCGCAGATCCTGAACTTCGTTTTTTGACCTTGGAAGAAAAACAAAAACTCATTCCTAAATTCTTCAAAAAAAGTAAAGAGAGTTTCAATTTTGAGGAATTAGCACTTGCGTTAATTCCAAAAGGAGCTCTCTTTGAATTTTATAAATCAAGAAGGGCTAACAAAGCGTTTTATTTATTTAATTATAAAGCAAATGATACTGTATCCGGTTGCCCTGTTTCTGCTTCATTTAAGAATATTTTCGGAGATGAATGGATGACAAGGAAGTTTGCCTATGAGACGAAGAACAAAAAGGGAGAAACTATTGTTCACAAGATAGGTTATAAAGATTTGTGGCATTTGCTTTATGTTTCCACAACCAACACATATCTTGAAGAATTTGCTATTTCAAAACTGGGCATGGATGAAAAAAGGGCTAAATCATTTAGTAGAATCAGGTTAAAGAAAGATTTTGCAAATTTGAGTTTGAATGCCATCAATAAAATTAGTCCTTATTTGAAGAAAGGCTTACTGTATTCACATGCAGTATTTATGGCGAATATCGAAAAAGTTGTGGATGCTGCCATTTGGCAACAACCGGCTGAACGTATCAAGATTCAGGATGGAATAGCTAACATCATTGAAAATAATATTCTTGAAAATGCGCTACTGGAAGCTGCAAACGGGTTGATAAAAGATTGTAAAGCAAATAACGATTATTACTCCAAAGAGGCTGAGGGTTTTTTAAAAAAGGATCTTCAAAAAAGACTGGATTATATTTTTAAATCAAAAGGAATTAAGGAGGGAAAAGAAAAAATTTCGGATGATTTGTTTACTGTTTTTATTGAGCATTTTAAAAAGAACAGCTTTATTCCGATAAAAAGGCTTGATGGGAAAGTATTTGAATTCTTAAAAGGGAACAATAATACCGGTGAAGTTTATTGCAATGAAGAAGGGCGTTTGAAAAAATTATATCATCCATCCGATATAGAAGTTTTCAAAAAGAAAATAATAAAGGACCAATGGGGAAACGAGAAGCCGGCACTGGGAAGTCCGCTAACCTCTTCAATTAAGAATCCAATGGCAATGAGGGCCTTGCATCAATTAAGAAAAGTGTTGAATGCTTTGATTATGGAAGGAGAGATTGACCCCGGGACTGAAATTCATATTGAACTTGCCCGTGAACTTAATGATGCAAACAAAAGAAAAGCTATTAAGGATTATCAGAATGAAAATAAAGACAAAAGGGATAAATACCGTGAAGAGATCAAAAAACTTTATTATGCCGCGTGCAATAAAGAGATAGAGCCCACAGAAGATGATTTACTGCGATACCAATTGTGGGAAGAACAAAACAGAATGGAAATATATGAAGAAGGAAAAAATATTTCTATTTGTGATATTATTGGTTCAAACCCCAAATATGATATTGAACACACTATTCCAAGAAGCCTGTCCCAGGACAACTCGCTGATGAATAAAACTCTTTGCAGCCAAAGATTTAACAGGGATGTAAAAAAACAAAAGTTACCCATTGAGTTGAGTAATCACGCTGATATTCTAAACCGTGTTGACCATTGGAGAAAAGAATCTGAAGAACTTACTGAACAGATAATTCGGATTACAAAATCTATTAAAGCGACAACAACTAAAGAAGCAAAGGACAAGAAAATCAGATACCGACACTATTTGACATTCAAAAGAGATTACTTACAAGGTAAATATGAACGATTTGTTTGGGAAGAACCCAAAAAAGGGTTTAAAAACAGTCAGTTACCTGATACTGGAATTATTACCAAATATGCACAGGCCTATTTAAAATCCTATTTCAACCGTGTTGTTTCTGTTAAAGGTGGGATGGTAGCTGAATTCCGGAAAATATGGGGTTTGCATCCGGGTTTTATGGAAAATGGTTTTAAATATTATATGCCCAAGGATCGTAGCAAACATACTCACCATACAATTGATGCTATTACGATGGCTTGTATGACTAAAGAGAAATATGATGTTTTAGCCCATGCCTGGACATTGGAGGATGACCCCAAAAAGGAAAATTACTCATTAATTAAAGAGCTTTTCGAAAAGTCTAAACCCTGGCCTACATTTACTCAGGATATGAAGCAACTGGAAGAAGAAATTCTGGTCTCTCATCATACTCCTGACAATGTCAAAAAGCAATCAAAAAAAATTCTTAGGGTAAGAGGCAAAAAACAATATGTAGCCGAAGTATTAAAAGATGATAACGGTAAAGCCATTCCCAAAAAGGATGAGGAGGGAAAAATAATCTATAAGCTTGATGAAAACGGAAACAAAATTCCAAGATACCAGCAGGGTGATACCATCAGAGGTTCACTTCATCAGGAAAGTTTTTATGGTGCAATTAAAAACCCAAAAAATCAGGAAGAAATACAATATGTGATTAGAAAAGACTTGGAGAGTCTTAAAAAAACAGATATAGAGAGTATTGTTGATGATGGGGTTCGGGAAAAAATAGAAAAAGCTATTCAGGACGGAATATTGGTTATCTCATCTAATCAACAACAAAAGAATAAATTAAAAGGAAAAATATGGATGAATGAAGAGAAGATGATTCCAATTAATAAAGTAAGAATTATAGCAACAACCGTAAAAAATCCATTATCTATTAAAAAGCATGTAGAATTGTCCAAATCCAAGAAAGAACATAAGCAAATTATTTATGCTCAAAACGATGAAAATTTTGCTATTGCGATATATGAAGGAATAAACAAAAAAGGAAAAATAAAAAGAAGTTTTACCATAATCAACAACAAAGACGCAGGCTCATATTTCAAAAAAAGTCATAAAAACAATGAAGAAATAAATGACATTGTTGAACATAATCATTGTACTACTGGGGTTCCATTAAAGTATATTTTAAAAAAAGGAATAATGGTGATTTTCTATGAAGAGAATCCAACTGAAATTCTTGATTTGAAGGTTAACGAAATTCAAAAAAGACTTTACAAACTATCAAAATTTGACTCTCAAGGAAGACTAACATTCAGACCAAGTCTTGAAGCCAGACCGGCAAGTGAATTAAAAGAAGTATATCGTTTTGATTTTGAAAATCCTGCAGAACAAGTTAGGTTACAGGTAAGTAAGTTAAATTTACTCGTAGAAGGTTACGACTTTATCCATACTGAAACAGGTAATATTAAGTACTTGTCAAAATAAATCTTCAAACAAGTCTTTTTTGATTTTACTACTAGTGTGATGATGAATTTAAGATGTCTTATTATATTTTTCGTTCTTTGAAATAATGAAACTATTGAAATAATATCTGATCTTGTTTATGCCACCAAGGTAGCAATCCATGGTTTTGAGTTGATTAAAGATTAGGAATAACGATATGCTTGGAAAAACATCATACGATAACATCGTGGTTGTGGTTTGATTAAAGATTAGGAATAACGATATGATTATGCCTGTACTGGCTGTAGGGTTTCTCGTTGTGGTTTGATTAAAGATTAGGAATAACGATATGGGGAAATGGTTTTATATTCGTCCACATATTGTTGTGGTTTGATTAAAGATTAGGAATAACGATATG
>JAFGXS010000023.1 GCA_016936505.1 Bacteroidales bacterium
CAATAAATAGGGAATCATGTGATTGGTTACCCAGTCTGACGAATTATCATCGATATTTTTGAGCCGTTTCATAGAGGCCGACCAAAACAGAAGGTTTTCTCTGAGTGTTTTATCTGATATTAAATGTAAGCGGCCCGATTGCAGGATATCCTGTAAGGAATTTTCGGATGGCAAATAAGATGCGCTCTCAAAAGTGAAGTAAAACAAGCTGTCCAGGTTATGTTTTTCCAGTTTAGCCCGGGAAGCTCCCACAAGATTAATCAACACCAGACCCGATTCAATACTTTTTTTAAATTCATTTCTGGAAGTATTGAGAAGGGCACGATTTTCAGTGAACTCTTCGTGTAAGTTCGCTTTAATATTCTTTGCTTCCCGCTGATCCAGTAGATGCTGATGCCCGCTATTCACCTGCAGGGCAATTAAAATGCCGATGACCACCAGCAGAATTTCGCCAATGGCATAACGGAGGTATTTAGCGAACCGGTTTTCAGCAGCCAGTTTTCTGCGGATATTTTTGAAGAGGATGGGCATGAGATTGTTCGTTTGTGTAGACTATTATTTTTTCAATAAATCCTGTAAGTGTTTTTGTTTTACCGGTTCCCTATATTTAAGCGCATACGGTGTGTGATAGGAGTGGTTTTGCAGAAATTTAATTTGTAATTGATTCCATTCCTGCCGGCCCGATATCCTGCCGTAATTTTTTAATTCATCGAAAAGCTGTTCGCTAATCACGTGAAAGGAATCTGTCCCCAGATAATCAAGGTCAGCATCACCAATAATTTGTTCCAGCAGGGTAGTGGGTGACTGCGGAATTTTAGTGGCCCGTATCATGCCGTTGACCTGGTTTATTTCCAAGGCAGAATAGTTCCAGAACGGCAGAATTTCCCAGGCAAAAGCCATGCTTTTCTCTTCATGATTTTCGATGCTCCACAGATAGCCGGTATCGTGCATCAGGGCGGCTGTTCTCAGCAGGTAGGCCTCGGCGGGCGGGATGTGCATCCGTCGGATGTATTGATTACAACTGTTTAATACGGAAAGCGTATGATGAATCCCGTGATAGGTAAGTTTCTCTGATAGTTCACTTCCCAGTTTTGCTGCAATGTATCTTTTCAGTTTTGTAATGTTCATTGGTTTATGTTTTTCAAGCAGGCATGTTTGCTATATCGTTTTTAAGAAACTTGTTCTTCTTTCTTGTATGATGAAGACCTGAGCATCAATTCCTGAATTCATTTTTTGGTTCTATTTGGTTCGGGCGCCCTTCAAAATTCATAAACTTTGATGCAATATTATAATAGTAAAATAGGCACCGATGATCAAAAGCATTATTATCCCCAGTCCTAAGAAACGCAAAGCCCGGTTCACATCTCTGAATTTTAATGTGGCTATTTGGGAAATGATGAACATCTGATGCCCCAACTGGATGAATAATTGGTCTTCATCGAGGCTGACTGAATAGAATGTTTTGGAGAATTCATCAATGTTTCCAAACTTCGTAATGATATCTTTAAAAAAGAAAATGTTCTTATCATAATTGGATTCGATACGGGGAATAAAACAACGAATACTGTAATATATGGAGAGTACCGTGAAGGCAAACCAAACGGCTAGCAAGACATACAACACTATTTTATTCACCCCCGCTAATTGTAGTATATCAAGACGATGGTACATAAAGTTCAGTAAAATTCCATAAAACGAAAGGATCAGGCCCGCTTTTATTTCCGACGCCTTGATAAGATTTGAAACGTAGTTAATACTCCCCCAGTAATGATCTATTAAATCATCTGTATGTTTATTTTTGACATGAGGTGTTGTGGGTTTTTGTTGTTCCATAATGATTTATATTAAAAATTCTATTCCATTACTTCATAAATTACAACAGGTTTCGACTTGTTTTTCAATGTGATTTCTCCCAGTTTTTTACAGGTAAAAGACTCTTTGATCTGCTCATAACAACTTTCTGTAATTACGATTTGGTTTTCCTTAGCCGCATCCTGAAGCCTGGCTGCCGTATTTACAGTATCGCCGATAACTGTGTAATCCAATCTTTTCAGGCTTGCAGATCCGATATTTCCCGAAATCATTTCGCCACTTTTTATGCCGATGGATACCTTGGGATTGAATGTTTTCTCTCCTTTGAACTCAGGCAACTCACTGATTTTCTCTCGAACCGCCAAAGCCGCATCAACGGCACGGTCTAAATGATATTCTCCCTGGAAAACAGCCATGACCGCATCGCCGATAAATTTGTCGATCAAACCGTCCTGGGCGATGATTTCCTTTACCATGACGTCAAAATAAGCATTCAACATTTTTACTACCTCATCGGCAGGGGCCGTTTCACTGATGGTCGTGAAACCACACAAGTCGATAAATACCACTGTGGCCCCGATGGTTTCATTGGTCAGGATGGAGGATTCGTATTCACGACTTTCCATAAATTTCAGCACGTTTTCATCCACATACATTTTTAAAATGTTGTTTTCTTTGATGGCTTTCAGTGTTTCATGAATCTGACTGACATGTTTTATGGTTTTTTGGATCGTCAGTTCCAGGTCGTTGAAGTCCACCGGTTTGGTGATAAAATCGAAAGCCCCGTTATTCATGGCATTCCGGATGTTTTCCATATCGCCATAAGCCGAAATGATCACGGTTTTCAGCAATGAATACTGTTCATTTAATTTTGAAAGCAGGGTTAAACCATCCATTTCCGGCATATTAATGTCGCTTAACACAATATCAATGTCAGCGTTTTCCTGAATCCTGTTGAGCGCCACGCTACCATTTTCGGCAAAAACGAATTCATATTCGTGCTCCCTGATCTTTTTCCGGAACTTTTGCTTGACCAGAATCTCCAGATCAGGTTCGTCGTCAACTACTAATATTCTTGTCATTAGTTTAAGGTTTTAATTTTTTCTTTTAGTTCATTGAAGTTTACCGGTTTGGTAAGAAAATCATCGGCTCCAAGCTGCATTGCCCGATTGTAATTTTCCTCGTCACCGTAAGCAGTAATCATCATCACCACCGGCGGTGGTGTATGATTTTTTTCTTTGATTTTCCCAAGTAATTCCAGTCCGCTCATCCCGGGCATG
>JAFGXS010000003.1 GCA_016936505.1 Bacteroidales bacterium
GTTGGCGGTCATTTAGAAAATGAAAACATGACAGAAGAACAAAAAGCACTAAACAATTTACTACGAATAACATTCCTTGTTGTTTTAGTTTTTGCGGGATTGAGTTTAAACGCTCAAACCAGTAAAAATAATTTAAGAATTTCAGGAAGTTTAAAATTGCTTGTTGGACTAGAATTAATAACACCAGAAGAGGCAGTTCTGGAAATAGCGCAAACTCATTTCGTAACAACTTCCGACAGCTTGGGAAATTTCCATTTTAACAATTTAAAACCAGGAATTTATAATTTAAAAGTTATTGGTTTTGGTTATCAACCACTGGACACCATAATTAAACTTGAAAATAAATCAATCGATAATCTTAAACTATTAATTATCTCAGACTGTGGTATAAATAAGGAAATCGCTGAAAGAGATATTCGTGAACATCGTCCTCGTCTGCTTCTTGTTGGGGGAATTGCTCCTGTGATTTATCGAGATGAGAACAAATTTGAGAAAGAATATAAAGTCAAATATTATGATTTTGGGTGCAATGCACCAGCCAATGAATGCATCATTCAATATAATGAACAGATTTTTAAATACCTTGATAAAAAGTATGGTAAATCTTGGAGAAAAAAAGTCAGACAAGATGTTGTTGGATTGAAAAAATATGAAAAAACGAACCGCCAACAAAGGCTATAAGACATGGCGGGGAGATTGGAGAGAATGAAAAATAGTTTTCAAATAAACAAACCGGGAAATTACGAAGTGAAACGTTAAGAAATCCGCCACGCCTCATAGCCTGGGGAGTTAGCGTGCATTATGAAAAAGACAAGAAGTTCAATTAAAGATTGACTATATTTGAGAAAAAACAAAATGAATAATTCCGAAATTCAAATATTTACAATCAAAGATGGAAAGACTGAAATAGAAGTACAACTTGATAATGAAACAGTTTGGTTAAATCAATATCAACTTGAATCTTTATTTGAAACAAACAGGACTTCTATTAACCGACATATTTCAAATATTTATAAAACTGAAGAATTAGAGGAAAACTCAACTTGTGCAAAAATTGCACAAGTTCAAAAAGAAGGTGAATGTAGAATGACACAACAACAAAAATAGAACGAAATGAAATATATTTTAACAATGGCACTTTTGGTTTTAACAAACCTAACTTTTGGACAGTCAAAAACGGAAAGTGATACTTTGAACGCTAATCCTAATTACAATAAGGAATTAGCCAACAAATTAGGCGGAGATGTTTATGGAATGAAGAGTTATTTTTTAGTAATTCTTAAAACAGGAACAAACAAAACCACAAACAAGCAACTTATAAGCAAAAGTTTCAGAGGACATTTGGACAACATTAACCGCTTGGTTGAAGAAGGCAAAATAATTGTAGCAGGACCTTTGGGAAAGAATGAACACCATTACAGAGGCATATTTATTTTGAACAATATTAAGTCTTTAGATGAAGCAAAAAAAATGTTGCAATCAGACCCTGCCATAAAAAACGGACTGTTAGACTACGACATTTTTTCTTGGTATGGCTCGGCAGCACTTCCTGAATACCTGCCATTTTCCGACAAAATTTGGAAATCAAAACCTTAAAATAATATGGACAAAGCAACCCCACGCTGTTGCAAGTTTATAACTTGTGACATAGTCTTCCAGGTGGCGCTGCGGAGCACCTGAAAGAGCGGGGATTCTTCACCTCATTACATTTCGTTCAGGAAGACAGGCTTTTTTTACTCATCAAACTGAACTGTTTTTCTGAGCCGGCTCAGCGACTGGGAAGTGATGCCCAGATAGGAGGCAGTATACTGTAACGGAACATAAAGAAAAATATCGGGAAACTGTTGCATCATCAGTTTGTAACGCATTTCGGCGGTTTGGGTAATGAAAGCATAAATGCGGCGCTGGGTGTCCACAAACATTTCTTCAATGATACGCCTACCCACTTTTTGCCAGTGGTTGTGGTTTTCGAATAATTCTTCCAAATGATCGCGCCTGATGATCAGCAATTCACAATCGGTAATCGCCTGAATAATTTCAAATGACGGTGTTTGAGAAACATAGCTGGGCAAGGCGGTTACAAAAGAATGCAAAGGAGAAATATCGCGGGTTATTTCATTACCGTCATGGTTATAAAATACCCTGAGGTATCCCTGGTTGGTAAACGAAATGTAACGGGCAATTTCATTTTCTCTAATGAAGAAATCATTTTTTTTCAGGTTCAGAACTTCGATAAAAGGATAGGCAGCATCCCATTCCTCTTCTGTAAGCGGAACCAGTTGATTGATAAATTCTTTAACGTGAGTAAACATTATTGTCTGATGAGGATCACAAATTTAATCAATATCGATGATTTTGGTATTACCTGAAACCGTTTTCATTAGTAAATAAAAATAGTGGCAAGTTATTTTATCACAGTTTTAACCCTGATGAATAAAAAAATAAAGAATTCTCTTTAAAACGTGTTTTCAAAAGTAGTTCCTTTGCAATGAATACATAAAATAGAAAAAGATGAAGACCATTGGACTGGTAGCACACGATAACAGGAAAAAAGATTTAATTGAATGGGTGGAATACAATTATGAACGGTTGCGTGGCCATGAGCTGGTTTGCACCGGTACCACCGGAAGGCTGGTGCATGAAGCCCTGGAGAAAAAGCTGGGAGCAGGGGCTGTTGATCGTATGATTATTCTGAAGTCGGGACCGTTGGGCGGTGATCAGCAGCTTGGGGCTATGATTGTGGAAGGAAAGATTTCTATGTTGATTTTTTTATGGGATCCTATGCAGCCTCAGCCTCATGATGTGGATGTAAAAGCACTGCTTCGTATTGCGGTAATGTACAATGTTCCTATTGCCAACAACAGGGCTACAGCTGATTTTCTGATTACTTCAAAGCTGTTTAATTCCAGCTACAAACCTAAATTGAAAGATTATACTTCGTATATTCAACGTACAATTGAGTAACAATTATTTTGATGAAAGATTTTAAGAAATACATCACCATCGATGCTGAGCCTGAAGATGTGTACGCCTGCCTCACCAACTCGTTTACCATTGAGTTGTGGTCGGATATGAAAGCTCAGGTAGAAGCAGCCCCTGATACAGAATTCGAGATTTTTGATGGTAGTATTGCAGGGAAAATGCTGGAACTGGTTCCCGATAAAAAAGTGGTTCAGGAATGGTATTTCGGCGATCAGGAAGAAAAGTCTGTTGTAACTTTTATCATTCATCCCGACAAGCAAAAAGTGTCGCTCGAACTGCGCCATACCAATATTCCTGATGAAGCTTATGATGAAATTATAGAAGGCTGGGAAGAATATTACCTGGGCCGTATTAAGGAATTTCTGGAAATCAGTTAGTTTTTTGTTTTCTGCTGCCTTTGAATTTTCTATTTTTGCATTACAAAATTTAAATCAGAAAAAATGATTCAGCGTAAGCAAACTGTTTTTTTACTGTTGGCAGCCATTGCTTCAGTAGTATTGTTCTTTTTTCCTTTAGCCCATTTTATCGGCGAAAAAGATTCCATTGTTTTGTATGTTCAGAAGGTATTTAGTTTGGTTCCTGATACCAAACCGGGATATGGTTTCACTTTTCTTCTGCCGTTATTGGTTCCCAATGTCTTTGTGATTCTGTTTTCGCTGATTACCATATTTCTTTATAAGAACCGTAAACTTCAGATGAAAATTATTCAGTTGAATATGTTTTTGGAAGTGATAATGATTGCTTTGTTCTTCTTTTATGATGTTCATGTGTTACAAACAGCGGCGGGCAGTGCTCCCGATTATAATATTGGGGCCATAATTCCGCCGATAGTTCTGATCCTGCTGTTCCTGGCTTTTCAGGGGGTTCGCAGCGATGAAAAACTGGTACGAAGTGCTGATAGATTAAGATAGATCAGATTTCTCTTTTTCTGTCTTTGTCAAAAATTTCAAGGTCGCTGATGCGGCCTTTTTCTATCTGGAACCGAACCATGGTGATGTTCTTGTGAAATCCTGAATTTCCTGCAGCACCGGGATTGATATGCAACAACTGATATTTCTTATCGAAAATCACTTTTAAAATGTGCGAATGACCGGAGATGAAAAGTCCGGGACGGTATTTCTCAATCAGTGGCCTGGCTTGTTGCGTATATCTTCCGGGATAACCCCCGATATGAATCATTAGTACTTTGAGTCCGTCAACTTCAAAAGCCTGAACTTCCGGAAATTCTTTTCTTGCTATTCCTCCGTCAATGTTTCCATAAACAGCTCTTACCGGTTTTATCTTTCGCAGTTTTTCTATTACTGAAAAATCACCAATGTCTCCGGCATGCCATATTTCATCACAACCGGCAAAGAAAGTTGTAGCCCTTTCGGGAATAGACCCGTGGGTGTCTGAAAGTAAACCTATTTTAACCATTTAGTTTAAAACGAATAGCTCAACCCGACTAACAACAACTGTTTGAATTGTAAACGGGGAGCCGCAACACCATTGTTGTCTTTAATCAATACCCGGTCGTCGTACAGCATTTGGGTGGAAATATCCACATTCAACCAGCTGTTGACTTTCATTCCCAGCACGTTTTGCCAGTCAACCACAATGTTCTGCGGGTTGTGCAAATAATCGGAGAACAGTGACAGTTGACTTTTTAAGTTCAGGTTCTTTGCAATGTCGTAGTCAATTTTGGCAAAAAGCCTGGCACCGAAAGCAAAATAGGCTTTACTGGCAGGCTTGATGATGTTGCCTTGCGTGTCAGTTTCTGCCGGAGTAAGTCCAAAAGCTCCTTCATTTGCCAGCCGTTGATTGTTAACATAAACAACTCTTGCAGTAGCAGGTGAAAGGTTAAGCTCAAAATGTTTGTTGGGGTTGTATTGTAAGCCGGGGCCAAGGTCAATAGTGATAGGAGCCAGGAAGCCTGAAATGGGCGTTGTGGAATCTACAGCGTAATTGTATCCGTTGGCAAACTGTGTTTGAAGGCTGGCCATAACTGAGAACAACCAATTCTTTTTCCATTGCAGTTTGTAAGTTGAAAAAATCTGGATTTGGTCATCGGTTTTCATGGGATTAGAATTGCCGATAAGGGAATAACCCAACGCAAGGTTCATGGAATTGGTCCAAAAGACTTTTCCTTTGCTATAATCAGCACTCATCTCAAACTTACCTACGCCACCGTAGGCATTTTGTCCACCGGCAGCCCAGTTTGAGAAATAGTTTTCGTTAAAATTCAGACTTGCTTTCCCTTTGACTTTCCAGAGTTTTGCTGTATCCGTATTGTTTTGCGCCTGTGCGGCGAAAGCAGTTAGAATGAAAGCCAGGATGATCAGTGTATTTTTTTTCATAGGTTGCTATTTTGCTATAAAAACCCTGCCGATTTTTGTGATTGTTTAAAAATTGCGAATCAAAAATAACATATTTTTCAAATCGTGCAATGAATTATTAGCAAGGCGGGAAGTTACTTTTTCACAGGTACGCCTCTGTGATACATCTGTTTAAGAACAACAACCCCTGTTGAATCACTGGTAATCCATAAGCCTTCCTGTAATCCTTTATTGTAGCTGCCTTTTAGCTCGGTAATGCCATTGGGGAAATTGATTTTAAACGGTCCCTCCAGTGTGTCGTTTACATAAGTTCCTTCAGAGAGCATGGTTCCGTTAGGAAAATACTTGATCCATAATCCTGTTTTAACTCCTTTTTTATAGTGTTGAATTTCAGAGGGCTTTCCGGAGTCGGGAAAGAAGATGGTGCTTTTTCCGTTTTTGAGTCCCTGGATATAGGATTCCCGGAGCACAGGATTTCCTGTAAGGTTATCATAATACGTCCATGTACTGTCTTTTTTCCGGTCAACAAATTTTCCTTCAGCCAGTTTTTTTCCGCTCAGCCGGAATGTTTTTGTATAAACAGAATTGCCATTGTTACTGTACACGGAAACAGCTTTTACAGAACCTGTGGGGAAATAATAGGTAAAAGTGCCGTAGGGCATATTGTTTTTAAACTGGCCTTTATAACGTACAGCACCATTGGTGTATTCTTTAACCCATTTTCCTTGTTTTCTTCCCTGAGCATCTGTTTGATTAATATTTTGCGCAAAAACCTCATTTCCTGCCAAAGAAAAAAATGAAAAAATGAGAAAGCTTATAGTGAGATTATATTTACTCATGATTGTTCAGTGATATGTTTTAATTTTACAGTCCAAAATTAGTAACATTGAACGAATATTCTTCAAAATTATTGGAACAAGCCGTTGATGAATTGTCGCGATTGCCGGGAATTGGAAAACGAACGGCCTTACGGCTGGCCTTATTTCTTTTGCGGGAAGACACTTCGTTGACCAGTAATTTAACCCGTGCATTGGATAAAATGCGCAACGAGATTTTGTTTTGTAAGCGTTGCCATAATATTTCAGATAATGAGTATTGCGACATATGCAGTAATCCAAAGCGGGATGAAAATACACTGTGTATTGTAGCCGATACCCGCGATGTGCTGGCGGTTGAGAACACTTCTCAGTTTAACGGATTGTATCATGTGTTGAATGGCATCATCAATCCTATGGAAGGCATTGGTCCCAATGATTTAACGTTGTCGGATTTGGTTGAACGCCTTAAATCAGAAACAATCAATGAAATAATTCTGGCTTTGCCAGCGACTGTCGAAGGTGATACAACCGGTTATTATATCTATAAGTTGTTGAACCCTTTTGAACTTAAAATTACAACCATTGCCCGTGGCGTGGCTGTGGGAAATGAATTGGAATATACCGATGAAGTTACACTCGGTCGTTCAATTTTGCATCGCCAGCCTTTTGACAACAACACTCAGCGGTAATTACAGGCTGATAATTTCCTTTTTGTATAGTACATTTCTTTCCGCAAGGCCTGCGAGCATAAAGTCTACAACATCATCACGGTTTCCCAGTTGTTCGGGCACGAATAGCCCCTTTTCTTCAACCATTCCCGATTGGATTAACCGGACAGCCATTGAAGCCGTATAGGCTGTTGTGCGGGCCATGCTGTGGGTTTCCGTATTCGGGTCGTATTCGTCATACAGGTCAAATGAATACCGCAGATTTTTACCGTCTTTTTTTCCTTCCACCACAATGCGCATTACAGTCAGATCTTCTTCTTTTTCATTAAGCTTCCATTGTTTGAAGAGCAATTGGCTGGTTAATTCCAGAGGAGACATGCCTTTATTGTTGACAGGATTTGTATCAAAGAAACCATTGTCTGCAAGAAACTGAATTTTGGCAGCATATCCGGGATAGCGCAATGTTTTCTCCCGCATGTTTTTGGCTTTGATGGTAAAAAGCAAGGATCGTAATCCGTCGCTGTTGAAAGCTTCTAATGTTCCGGGTTTATCAAAATGGAGCAATTCAATTTCAGTTAAAGGATCTTTTGTGACGATTTGCCCGTTTTCCATCAATCGCGCAGGCCGGGTATATTCTTCAATTACGTCGGTGGGTGAGAACACCGCTTTGTATTCCCAGGGCAGGGTTCTTACTTTGGGTAAACCACCCACGAAGATGTCAATCTGATCGGTTTCATCCAGCTTGGATGCAGCATAACCGGCCAGAAGATTACTCATGCCGGGTGCAACGCCAATATCTGAAATTATCTGAACCTCTTTTTCTTTGGCAAGATTTACAAGAGACAAAGCGTCTTCAGGGTAAAATGCAATATCGGCACAACTTTTTCCTGCTTCAATAATAGTTTTCAATGTGTTAAAACCCATGAACCCGGGAACGGCATTTACGATAAGATCATAATCCGAAACAAGTTGAGATAGCTGTTTTTTATCGCTTAAATCGGTTTTTATTGTAGCGATTTTATGTGAACCCAAGGTGCTTAATGCCTGCCCGCTGATGTCGGCAATGCTTACATCAAAGCTTGTGTCTTTTGATAAATCAATGGCCAGGGGTTTACCGATGAGACCGGCTCCCAAAACCAAAACTTTTTTTTTCATTGTCCATTCGTTTGAAAATTCAGACCAATGTAAGGAATTTACAGGATCTGACTTTTCTTTAACTTACGTTTGTAGATTACTTTTCCTGATTCGGAAAGGATCACGCCAGAAATAACAATAATAAATCCAACGGCTTTTTGAAAGGTAAAAGGTTCACCCAAAATAAGAATGGAAAAAATTGCAGTGAAGATGGGAATTAAGTTAGTGTATAAGTTTGACTTAATAATTCCCAGATTTTTTATGGTGTAAGTGAATAAGATAAACGAAACCGACGAGGCAAATATTCCCAGAAGGACGATTGAACTTACCGTTTTGAAATCGGGGATCACAGATATGAAATGCCGTCCGTCAAAAAATAAAAACAGGGGAAAGAAATAAACTATGCCCAGCATGTTTTGCCATGTGATGATGGTTAGTGGTTTGTAACGGGTGGTAAGTTTTTTGAGTAAGATTGAGTAAAATACAGCGGATGCCACAGCCAGAAACAAAAACATTAA
This sequence comes from Bacteroidales bacterium, assembly GCA_016936505.1. GTDB lineage: Bacteria > Bacteroidota > Bacteroidia > Bacteroidales > F082 > Sulfidibacterium. Next base: position 8,436 of record JAFGXS010000003.1, read on the forward strand.
CCCCAAAGGGTTTGCTGTAAGTTCCAGGTTCTTGTTCAGAATAATAACCAATAAACCCGCAAAGGAAATGATCAATCCGAACAGGTTAATTTTCTTAAGCCGTTCCTTAAAATAATACCAGGCAGCTATCGGTGCAAACAGTGGTATGGTAGCTACAATAATGGAGCTGAGAGAGGCTGAAGCCAGGCTGAGTCCGAAATTTTCTCCAATGAAATAAAGAAACGGGTTTAAAGCTGCACTGACTATAAAAAGTAAATAATCCTGTTTTTGAATCCTTTCGTTTTGACGGCTGATGATAAGTACAGAAATGAGAAATAAAAAAGATACAATGAGTCTGAGAAAAATGGTTGTAAGCGGGGAGTAGGTTTCAAAAACAATTTTGGACCAGATGTAAGAGAACCCCCAAAAAAACATGGAAACCAATGCAGCTCCGTGAACCCAACCTTTTTTCATGATAATTACCGCTTTACCGGTCTCATTTTTAAATAGCCATCCTGATAAACTTTTACACTTCCAACCACCACATTGGCCTCTACATAAATCACAAATTTGTTGGGGTCAGCAGAAATATATACTTTAAGCGGATTTTCGCCTTTAAAGAAGGTGCTGGTAATATTTGCAACGGTGTAAATGTCGCAGTTAATTACATCTTTCTTTTTTTTCAGCGTTCCTTTACCAAGATAAATAATCTTAAAAGTATACAGTTTCCCGTCGGTAATAATCGGTATAGGAATGGTGTCGTTGGGAGCATAGTTGTCGGGGTTAAGTGTTCTTAAATAATAACTGGCTGTAAGTACATCAAAAAGTTGTTTTTTAAGAACTAAAGTGGTGTCTTTTGCAGGTTCTCTAATGGAACTGGTGAATACATCAAGCGTGCTTTTTTTCCAGTCAAAGTTGTATTTGTTTTTGATCCAGAACCCGTTTTCCACGGTGTTTTTTTCGTAAAACAGTGGTTTAAATCCATCAAGTTTTACAATGGAAGAATATTCATCTTTCAGGTCAAAAACGAAATCCCATTTGTCGAGCGTGTATCCGATAGCATTAAATTTTACGCATTCTTGTCCTTTATAAGTTGTTGTGTCTGTAGTCATGATGACGTCACCTGCATGCACCCAAAAAGGTCCAAAATTATAATAGGCCTGTAATTTAAGTTTTTCGTGGGGCAGAAAGGGATACTGTGCTTTTGCATGAGAAAAAAGTGCAAACAACATTGATGTAAGAAAAAAGAAAGTATAGGCTGTTTTTTTCATGTATCTTGTTTGGTGGACGGCAAAAGTAGTGAATTTTACAACCGAAATCAGGGAAATAAACTGCTCTTGTAAATTTTTAAAATAAAAAACCCATTGCAAAAGCAATGGGTTTTTGTGTAGCGAGACCGAGAATTGAACTCGGGACCTCCGGGTTATGAATCCGACGCTCTAACCAACTGAGCTACCTCGCCGTTTCGAGGGTGCAAAATTAA